>SXJR01000431.1 GCA_005779305.1 Myxococcales bacterium | reverse complement strand
GGCTGCGGCTCACGGCTGCGGCTGCGGCTGCGGCTGCGGCTTCAGATCGGCCCGATCGGCATCCCCGGCACTTGCGGCGCGTTGTACCAGATGAAGAACGGCGCGCTGCCGGCGCCGGGATCGTTGTAGGGACAGACGATGACGTCGAGGTACGTGGCGTTGGGCTCGGGGCGGAAGCCGCCGGGCGTCGACGAGGCGCAGAAGTGGCGGACCGCGCCCTCGGTGTTGGCGCATTGCCAGCCGGCCAGGCGCGGCAGCGCCCCCAGATCCAGGCAGTCGTCGTTGGTGACCGCATAGATGTTGCCGAGGTTGTCGGTGACCTGCGTGACGCGGGGATCGCCGGTGCCGCCGCCCGACGGCGAGCAGGTGGTGAAGACGTACCAGCCCTGCGGGTGGATGCCGACGCGCATCACGTCGCAGTTGTTGCCGACCCCGTACTGCACGTCGCGCCACTGCGCGAAGGCCCAGCCCGGTCCGGCGCAGCTCGAGTCGGAGCTCGCGCCGCAGCCACCGCTGCCGTCGAACGCGCAGCACGCGTCACCGCTGCTGCAGGTGCGGATCGGTTGCTGGCAACGCAGGTCGCAGGTGGCGGCGCTGCCGGTGGTCGTGTAGCAAGGGTTGCTCGCCGTGCAGGAGCAGTTGCCGTCGCAGGTCTCGCCGGGCTCGACCACGTTGTTGCCGCAGACCGGCGCGCAGTCGCTGTCGGTGGCGGCGGTGCACCCGCCGGGACAGCAGCCGTCGCCGTTGATGCAGGCGGTCTGGGTGCCGGCCGGCGCACACGCCGCGCTACACGTGCCGGCACCGGTGAGCGTCCGGAGCTGACAGCCCTGCGACGGGCAGCTGGTGGGGCAGGTGCCGATCGGGTCGCAGGTCTCGCCGGCCTCGATCACGCCATTGCCGCAGCCGGCTGCGCAGTCGCTGTCGGTGGTGGTGTTACAACCCGAGGGACAGCACTGATCGCCGCCGGCGCACGCCGTCTGCGTGCCGGCGGCGACGCACTGTGCGGTGCAGGTGCCGCCGCCACTGAGCGCGCGGAGCTGGCAGCCCTGCGGCGGGCAGGTGGCGGGACAGCTGGTGAGCGGATCGCAGGTCTCGATGCCCTCGCGCACGCCGTTGCCGCAGCTCGGGCTGCAGTCGGTGTCGTTGACGGCGTTGCAGCCGGCCGGGCAGCAGCCGTCGCCGTTGCTGCACGCGCTCACCTCGCCGTCGGGCATGCAGCGGGCGAAGCAGGTCCCGGCCTGGTCGAGCCGAGCACGGCTGCATCCGCTGGCGGGACAGGCGGTCGGGCAGCTGCCCAGCGGGTCGCAGCGCTCGCCGGGTTCGAGCACGCCGTTGCCGCAGATGGCGGCGCAGTCGAGATCGGTGTCGGCATCGCAACCCGATGGGCAGCAGCTATCAGGTTGGGTCGCGTTGCACGCGCGGTCGTCGCAGCTCGAGGCGTCGGCGCCGTCGTTGGCGCCGGCATCGACGAGTTCGCCCGAGCCGTCCACCTCGGCATCGGGGAGGACATGGATGCTGCCGCAGGCTGCGCCGGCGACGACGATCGAGACGAGGAACGCGAGGACCCGCATTCCTGGTCGGAGACCGACCTCGAAGGCTGTGAGCCCGGCGGCTCACCCGGCCGTCACTGGGCCAGGAATCTCGCGATCTCGGGGCCCAGCGCCTTCTTCTTGGCCATGCACAGGTCCAGGCCCTCGACGACCTCGCCCAGCGCCTTGGCGCCGCCCGGCATGTCCTGGACCTTGGGCTTGAACAACGTCGCCAGGTCCTGGCGGCGCTGGTCGTCGCAGTAGAAGCTGGCGAAGCGCACGATGTTGGGACGGACCAGGAAGGGCAGGGACGCCATGACCTGGTCGAGGTGGGCGACGGTGAAGGCGTAGACCTCGGCCTTGCTGGTGGGCGCGCTGACCGAGGTGTAGACCAGGGTGAAGATTTCCTCGAGGGTGAGCGAGTCGTCGGCCAGGCGCGCGATGGCCTTGGCTCGCACCGCCGCGTCGGTCGACATCACCATGCCGGCCAGGATCGCGGCGCGCAGGTGGTGGTCCTCGGTCTTCGTGAACGCAGCCTCGAGCCTGCGCGCCAGCGCGACGTCACCGGCGCGGGTCGCGGTGGCCAGCGCGATCGCACCCGTCTGCGGCTCGAGCGACGACGGCGTGCGCAGGTAGGCCGCGGCCAGCTTCCTGGCCTGGGCGACCAGCGCCGGATCCTGGGCCACCAGCGCGGCCACGGCGAGGAGCTGGGTGCGCAGGCCGGCGGTCGTCGCCGACTCGCCCTTCTTTGGCTTCCAGCCCAGCGCGCGCGCCGGACCGGCGAAGCTCCGCCCGAGGAAGCGCGCGTAGGCGGCGTGCTGCGCGTCCTCGACGTAGGGCTCGATACCGGTGGCCAGCTCGACCGCCACGGTCACGAGCTCGGGGTTCTTGTCGCCGGCGACGTCGGGCATCACCGCGAGGAGGTCGCCCATGGGCAGGTGGCCGCCGTCGACCATCGCCCGCAGGTTGAAGAGCGCGGCCGCGCGCGACACCGTGTCGATCGTCTTCGCGGCCAGGAGCTGCGCGCCCAGATCGCGCGCGTACTTCACGCGGTAATAGCCGCTGCCACCGGCGTTGCCGTCGACCCAGGCCGGGCACCCGGGCTGTTCGAGGGTGATGCGCTTGCTGGCGTCGTCGAGGAGGAAGCACTGGCTGGTGACACCGGTGCCCTTGGGCACGGCCACACACATGGGGACCAGCCAGCGTTGCTGGCTCGAGCCGGTCGAGCCGATGGGCAAGAAGCGCTCCTGGCCCAGCACCAGCTGGGCGGCGGCGCCGTCGCAGCTCACGTCGAGCGTGACCATGGGGATGCCGCCCTGATCGAGGAAGGTCGAAAACGCCGCCGACAGCTCGGGCCGCGACGCGGCGGCGAGGGCGTCGATGAAGTCCTTGGAGGTGGCGTTGCCCCAGGCGTGGGCGACCAGGTAGTCGTGCAGCGTCTTCTGGAAGACGTCGCGGCCGACCCAGGCCTCGAACATGGCCAGGACCGAGCCGCCCTTGGCGTACGAGATGGCGTCGAAGACGCCGATGATGTCGTTGTGGACCTTGATGGGCGCGTGGATCTTGCGCGCGCTCACCAGGCTATCGGCGGCGAACGCGCGCTGCGTGGTCTGCAAGCGGTCGAGGCGGATGCCCCAGGACGGTTGCCAGTCGTCGACCACGCGGTCGGCCAGGAAGTCGGCGAACGACTCGTTGAGCCAGATGTCGTCCCACCACTCCATCGTCACCATGTTGCCGAACCAGTGGTGGGCGAGCTCGTGGGCGCCGGTGGTGGCGTAGCCCTGCTGGAACTCGATCGACTCCTCGCCGGGCTTGGCCAGGATGATGCTCGACGAGTAGGTGACGAGCCCGGCGTTCTCCATCGCGCCCAGGAAGGTCGGGATCGCGACGCTGTCGAGCTTGTCGTAGGGATAGGGGATGCCGAGGTAGCGCTCGAGCCCCTCGAGGAGATCGCCGGTGATCTGCTTGGCGTAGCGGGTCTCGGCGCTGCGGCCGCGCGGCACGGCGATGCGCATCGGCGTCTTCTTCATGCCGGCGGTCCCGAGGTCGACCAGCTCGAAGGGGCCGACCGCGAGCGCGACCAGGTAGCTGGGCAATGGCCGCGTCTTGGCGAACACCACCGTGTGCTGGTCGCCGTCGTCGCCTTCGCGCTCCGGCATGGTGTTGGACAGCGCGACCATGCCCTTGGGCACGTGTAGCGTGAGCTGCCACGGCACCTTGAACGAGGGCTCGTCGAAGCACGGGAACGCGCGCCGCGCCTCGGTGGCCTCGAACTGCGAGTAGAGGTACGTCGCGCCGGCCTCGCTCTGTCGGAACAGGCCGTGGACTTGATCGTCGGGCAGCTTGCCGGCGTACGCGATCTGGATCGTGGCCTCACCCGGGCCCATCGACGATGGCAGCACGAGCCCGAGGAACTCCTCGCGCTGGGAGACCGTGGCGGTGACGTTCTTGCCATCGACCGCGACCGTCGCGGTGGCGACGGTGAGGTCCTTGGCATGGAGCCAGATGGTCCGGGTCGCCCGGGTCAGCTCGACCGGGATGGTGATGGCGCCGGTGAAGGTGTCCTTGGCGGGATCGAGCGTGAGCTCGACGGCGTACCCGCTCGGCACCGCCCGGCGGTCGAGGCGGAGCGTCGGCGGCAGATTGGCGAAGGGATCGCGGATCGGATCGCCGTCATCCGCCGTCTCGTCGCCGCCGCTGCCACCGCCGCCACCGGGTGCCACCGTGCGTGACTCGTGGCCGCCGCATGCGAGGGCGAGGGCGAGGACCAGGACGGGGGATGCGGGGGCGTGCCTCATGGCCGCCGAGGATACGCGTTTCGATCGTCGGCGGATCCGCTCTGGTAACCTCCGCACGTGCAGCTCGACGAGCTCCGGGGCGATCTGGCGCGCTCCACGGCCCTCACGATCCAGGAGCAGGCGCGCCGCAACGAGCTGCGGATCGCGTGGGTCCGGCTCGTGGCGGTGGGGGCGATCAGCGTGCTCGACATCGTGGCGCATCGCTTCCCCGACCAGCTCGGCGAGGAAGCGTTCTCGATCTGGAACGGTCTGGTCGCCGCGTGCTGGTCGACGGTCTCGCTGGGGCTCGTCTGGGTCCTGCGACGAGGCTGGTACCGCCCCTGGCTCAGCAGCCTCGCACCCCTGCTCGATGGCGCCATCCTGGGCAGCCTGTTCACCGTCACCCTGCTCACGGTCGATCGCACCCACGTCCGCACCGAGGGCGCGCTGTCGACGATGGCGGCGGTGTCCTGCCTGCTCGCCGTCTCCGGAGGCCTGCGGCTGCGACGTGGCGCGGTCGTCGGCAGCGCCGCGACGGCGGTGGGCGTGTACATCGTGGCGGGTACGCTGGCAGGCGCGCGCCCGCTCCAGATCGCGATCCTGTGCGGCGTGATCGCGGCGTCGGGGTTCATGGCCTTGTGGATGACGCTGATCGTCGGACGCGTGACCCAGGCCGAGGTCGCGCGTTCGGTGCTGGGCCGCTTCTTGCCTCGCGCGGTCCTGGAGGCCGCTCACAGCCACGAGCTGGCGCCGCTGGTCGAGCCGCGACGGGTCGAGGCGACGATCGTGTTCACCGACATCCGTGGCTTCACCACGATCGCCGAGGGGCTGGCTCCCGAGGAGGTCCTGCGCTTCCTCAATGACGTGCAGGGGCGACTGGCCGAGGCCGTGCGTGCCCACGGCGGCACCGTCGACAAGTTCCTCGGCGACGGCATGCTCGCGGTCTTCGGCGCACCCGAGCCGCTGGAGGATCACGCCGCGCGCGCACTGGCCGCGACGATGGCCATGGGCCGGGCCATTCACGCGGTCCGCACGCCCGGCGGAGACGTCGTCGACATCGGGGTCGGGGTCCATTCCGGCCCGGTGGTGGTCGGTTGCCTGGGCAGCGGAGCGCGGCTCGAGTTCACCGTGCTCGGCGACACGGTGAACACCGCGAGCCGCCTCCAGTCGATGACCAAGGAGCTGGGTTGTCGCGTGCTCGTCAGCGACGACACCCTCGCCGCCGCCGGCCCTCACCGGGAGCTGGCGACGTTGGTGGGTGAGGTCCCGATCCGGGGGCGGACGGAACCGTTGCGCGTCCACTCCCTGCGGATCAGCGCAGGCTGAGCAGTGACTCGCGCAGCCGCTTGACGCCTTCCTTGATGTTCTCCATCGAGCAGGCGTAGCTGAGCCGCACGTGGCCGACGGCGCCGAAGCCCGAGCCCGGCACGACAGCGACCTTGCCGCTCTCGACCAGCCAGTCGCAGAGCGAGACGTCGGTGTCGAGGGTCTTGCCGTCGGGGGCGTTGCGGCCGAGGAAGGCGCTCAGATCGGGGAAGGCGTAGAACGCGCCCTTGGGCTCGCGGCACGACACGCCCGGGATGGCGCGCAAGAGCTCGACGATGGTCTTGCGCCGCTCGTCGAAGGCCTTGCGCATGGTCTCGACCGGCTCCTGGGGACCAGTGATGGCGGCGATGGTCGCGATCTGGGCCAGGTGGGTCGGATTCGACGTCGACTGGCCCTGGACCTTGGCCATCGCCTTGATGATCGGCGCCGGCCCGGCGGTGTAGCCGATGCGCCAGCCGGTCATCGCGTAGGTCTTGCTGACGCCGTCGACCAGGATGGTGCGCGCCGCCAGCTCGGGGCCGACCGCCGCCATCGACGCGTAGGTCGCACCGCCGTAGACCAGCGAGCGGTAGATGTCGTCGGAGATGACCAGCAGGTTCTTCTCGAGCACGACCTCGGCCAGGGCCGCGATCTGAGCCTGCGAGTAGACCGCGCCGGTGGGGTTGGACGGCGTGTTGAGCACCACGGCGCGGGTGCGCGGCGTGACGTGCGCCCGCAGCGCGTCGGCGCGCATGGTGAAGTCGTCGTCGGGGCTGGTGGGCACGATCACCGGCGTGCCGCCGGCCATCATCACCATGTCGGGGTAGCTCACCCAGTACGGCGCCGGGATGATGACCTCGTCGCCGGGATCGAGCAGGGCGATGAACAGGTTGTAGAGCGAGTGCTTGGCGCCGCACGAGACCAGCACGTTGTCGGGCGAGATCTCGGTACCGTGCACCCGGCCCAGCTCGGCGGCGACCGCGGCGCGCAGGGCCGGCGTCCCGCCGACCTCGGTGTACTTGGCGACCGCACCCTTGCCGAGCGCCTCGCGGGCAGCGGCCTTGATGTGCTCGGGGGTGTCGAAGTCGGGTTCCCCGGCGCCGAAGCTGATCACATCGATGCCCTGGGCCTTGAGCCGCGCCGCTTTGGCGGTCACGGCCAGGGTGATCGAGGGCTTGATGGCGTCGAGGCGCGAGGCGGTCTTCACGTTGGGCGGGCCTAAGGGCGTGGACATGGCTTCTGTTCTACCTTCCATACTTCTTGGCCAGCGCGCTCACCACGGGCGGTGGCACGAGGCCGGTGACGTCGCCACCGAGGCTGGCGACCTCCTTGACCAGCGACGAGCTGACGTAGTGATTGCGCTCGTCGGTCATGAAGAAGACCGACTCGATCTCGGGCGCGAGCCGCCGGTTCATGTGCGAGAACTGGAACTCGTACTCGAAGTCGGCGAGGGCGCGCAGGCCGCGCACGATCACGCTGGCCTTCTGCTCGCGGCAGAACTCGACCAGGAGGCCGCTGAACGACGCGAACGACAGGCGGGCCACGTGTTCGGGCATCGCGTCGCGGATGAACCCGATCCGCTCCTCGACGGTGAACAGGGGCTGCTTGCGGGGGTTGACCGCCAGCGTGACCACGATGTGATCGAACAGGTTGAGCGCCCGCGACAGGATGTCGAGGTGCCCGTTGGTGATCGGATCGAAGGTGCCCGGGTAGACCGCGATGACGTGCTTCGCAGGATCGGAGGTCATGGTGGTGATCTCGTTTCGAACCGGTAGAGCGAGAGCTCGGTGTCGCCGTAGCGGCGCAGGTCCGTTCGTAGCAGGAATCCCACGCGATCGGGGGGCGGCGCGCGGTGGGCATGTTCGACGACCACGACGGTGTCATCGGAGACCCGGGGGCTGAGTCGGGCTCGAAGCTCGCCCAGGGCCGTGAGCGTGGCTTCGTACACGCCGGCGGCGTAGGGCGGGTCGAGGAACACCCAGCGCCACGGCGGTCCGGCCGGCCCGGCGGCCGAGCTGGCGAGGAAGCGGCCCACATCCACCGGCGCCACCGTCACCCGGGCCTCGACCTCGAGCTCGGTCACGTTCTGGTGCAGGGCGGCCAGCGCCGGCCGGGCCCGCTCGACGAACGTGACGCTGGCCACCCCGCGGGACAGGGCCTCGAGGCCGAGCGCGCCCGAGCCGGCGAACAGGTCGAGCCCGTGGGTGTCCTCGGGCGGAGGGCCCAGGATGTTGAACAGGGCCTGCCGGACCTTCTCGGACGTGGGGCGGGTGGCCGCGCCATGCGGCGCGCGCAGGACGCGACCACCCAGGGAGCCGGCGACGATGCGCACGCCGCGATATTGCTGCGCTCCCGTCGGGACCGCTACCATGTACGGCATGGCAGATCGCCAGGACAACCTGGCCGTCCGGGTGCTGGCACCAGCCTTGACCGGCGGTCGCCTCGATGCTGTGGCCTTGCGCGAAGGTGAGCGCTCGTGGACCTACCGCGAGCTCGCCGACAAGGTGGCGCGGGTCGGCGGCGCGCTGGGCGCGCTCGGCGTGGTCCCGGGCGAGCGCGTCGCCGTGCTCATGCGCGACACGCTCGAGGCCGCGGCCGCGATCCTCGGCGTCATCCACTGCGGCGCGGTGGCGGTGCCGCTGTCGGAGCTGGCGCGCCCCGATGATCTGCGCCAGTACCTCGATCACGCCCAGGCGGTGATGGCGATCGTCGACGATGAGCTCGAGCCGGTCATCGACGCGGTGCGCGGCGAGCTCCCGCGGCTGCGCGAGCTCATCTGCCTGGCGCCGCGTGCCGCCGGCGAGCGCGACTTCGGCGTGATCACCCGCACCGCGCCGCCGGCCATGGCGGCGCCGGTCGCGCCCGACGCCGAGTGCGTGCTGCTCTACTCGGCGGGCTTCGGCGACGATCTGCGCGGCGTGCGCCACAGCCACGCTTCGGTGGTCGCGGCCCATGTCTCGTTCGCCGGCTTCCTCGGCCTGGGTGCCGGCGACAAGATCTTCACCGTGACCCGGTTGTCGACGGCGTTCGGCCTGGGCGCCGGCCTGATCTTCCCGCTGCTCGCCGGCACCGAGAGCCTGCTTCTGCCCGAGCAGCCGTCGACCAAGGTGCTCCTGGCGGCCATCGAGCGCTTCAACCCCGACTTCTTCCTGACCACCCCGTCGGTCTACGGCCAGCTCGCGCGCGACGTCGCCGCCGCCAAGGGCAGCGCGCCGCTCACCCGCGTGCGTGGCGCCATCGCCGGCGGCGAAGGCCTGCCTGACAAGCTCATTCCCCGCATCAAGTCGGCGCTCGGCGTCGACGTGGTGGTCGGCTACGGCATCACCGAGGTGATGCAGATCGCCATCGCCGGCCCCGCCGCCGACGATGAGCGGCCAGGCGCGTGCGGCAACACCCTGCCCGGGGTCGAGGCCCGGGTCGTCGACGACGACGGCAAGGCAGTCGGGACCGACGAGATCGGCACCCTCGAACTCAGGGCGCCGTCGATGTGCCTGGGTTACTGGGGTGGCGCCGATGAGGGCGCCGATCGCGGCGCCATCGCCGCCGACGGCTGGCTCACCACCCGCGATCGCTTCCTGCTCGACGCACGTGGCGTCTACCACCACTGCGGCCGCGCCGACGATCTGTTCAAGGTCGGCGGCAAGTGGGTCTCGCCGAGCGAGCTCGAGCGCGCGCTCACCGCCCACGAGGCGGTGTGGGAGGCGGCGGTGATCGGCGCCGACGACGAGGACGGCCTCATCAAACCGCTCGCCTTCGTGGTGGTCAACGTCGGTCACACCTCGGGCAACGAGCTCGAGGCCGAGCTGCGCGAGTTCGTCAAGCAGACGCTCTCGCCCTACAAGTACCCGCGCTGGTTCGAGGTCGTCGACGCGCTGCCGCGCGGGCCGGGTGGCAAGCTCCTGCGCTACAAGCTGAAGCCCACGCGGCGTCGTCGGCGGGCCGAGACGGGCGCGACCTGACCGCGGTGCGGTCGCACGCGGCGCGCGCGCTGGCCCTGGCCGCCCATCGCCTCGGCGGCGGCGAGGCACGTCGCGCAGACGCGATCGTGGCGCGGATCGACGAGCATGGTCCGAAACAGGCGGCTCGCGTGTTCGCGCACGTGCTGCGCGCTGTGGTCGAGCTCGGCG
>SXJR01000430.1 GCA_005779305.1 Myxococcales bacterium | reverse complement strand
TCGACGGGGCAGACCGCGACGCAGTCGGTGTACGTGCACTTCACGCAGGGGTCGGCGACGACGTAGGCCATGGCTCTGTGACTCCTCTTCGGCACCCGTGGCGCCGGACACCCGTTCATAGCGGGAACCGCTCGCCAGTTCCAGATCTGCGAGCGAGTATGGCGCGGCATGATGTCTCGACGCCCCCTCACCCCCTCCTTCGCTGCCGGCCTGGTCGTCGTCCTCGCCGTCACCGCCTGCCAGAGCGGCTCCAGCAAGAGCGCCCCCGCCGGCAACGAGACGCTGCGCGCCGACCTCGACCGGATCTGCAACGCCAAGAAGCTGTCCGGAGCCGACCAGGATTCGACCGGCCAGGGCACTTACATGCTGGCGCAGTGGCTCGACGCCAACATCACGTCCGACGAGGGCCACGCCTTCCTGATCGCGTTCGCCAAGCTGGGGCAGGACCGGGCGGCGCGCCGCAAGCTGCTCGAGGACGCCGCCGCCAAGCACGGCATCCGCTCCTGCCCGCTCATCGACGACTGGCGGTGAACGCCTGGCGTCAGGCCTGACGGGCCTCGAGCGGCACCGGCGCCAGGCCGTACCGCTTCTCGAGCAGCTCGTGCAGCGCGTAGATGACCGGCGTCATCACGACCGCGGCCAGGAGCTTCACCGCGTACGAGGTCAGGATGATGTTGACCAGCACGTTGCCGGGCAGGCTGGTGAAGGCGATGGTCACGACCAGGATGGTGTCGACCATCTGCGACAGCGCGGTCGAGCCGGTGGCCCGCAGCCACAGGAAACGATCACCGGTGACCTTCTTGATGAAGAAGAAGACGCCGATGTCGAGGAACTGCGCGACCAGGAACGCGACCATCGACGCGATCTGGATGCGGCTGGCGCTGGTGAAGACGTTCTCGAACGCCGCGGGCGTGATCGCGGTGTTGGTGGCGAACGGCAACGCGTCGGCCAGGTAGATGATGCCGAACGCCAGTGCCGTCATGAAGAAGCCCAGCAGGGTCAGCGAGCGGGCCACCTTGCGGCCGTAGAACTCGTTGATGATGTCGGTGAGGACGAAGGTGAGCGGGAAGGCCAGGTTGCCGGCCGAGATCAGGCGCTCGTCGCCGAACACCGTCACCGAGGTCAGCTTGCCGCCGATCAGGTTGCCGATCAGCAGGCAGGTGAGGAACACGCCGAGCAGGTACATGAACAGCCGGAGCCGGGCGTCGAGCTGCATCGCGGCGACAATGCCACGAGTCGTCAGTGGAGAGCGAAGCCCACCGCAAAGATGAACAGGCCGGCGACCACGAGGCCGGCGCCGATCGCCACGTCCTTGCCCTCGCACTCCACCACGCACAGGCCGATGAGACCGACGCCGGTGCCGCCGGTGATGATGGACGTGATGGCGGCGCCGATCCGCCGCTCCTTCTTCTCGCCAACCGCCAGGTCCTGCTCGAGCACGCGGTCGGCGAGGCAGTCGGGGTCGCGCATGGACCGGCCGGCGCCGCCGCCGCCGGGCGCGGGGTCGTCGCAGCCGGCGACCAGCTCGCCGATGGTGACCTCGCGGGTCAGCTTGGCGTCGCCGTCGCGCTCCGACACCGAGATGCGCGTGCTGGCGTGGACCTCGACCAGGCCGTGATCGACGGTCTCGACCCGGGCGTGACCGCGTCGCTGGAGCTCGGCGGCGTGCTCGCGCAGGCGGCTTGGATACGAGTGCACGGTGTGGCTGACACATCCGGCGGCGAGCACCGCCGCGAGCGCGAGCACGACCGCGGCGGCGGAGGAAAGCCGGCACCCCATGCCCGGATCTAACCGCGAAGTCGCCCGCGCAGGCGAGCAATCATCCGCGCCAGGGGTTGGGCGACGGCGAGCGCTCGAAGGCGGTCCGGGCGGCCTGCATGGCGGCGCACCCGCCGGTGCGGGCGATCAGCGTCTCGTAGCGCTCGAGCAGGGTGCGAGCGGCGGCATCGGTCGGCACCACCGTCGGGTAGATCGAACGCACGCTGATGATGTGGTCCGCGCCGACCACGCCGTCGGAGCGGCGCGCGCTGCAATACCAGTCGATGACCGCGATGGTGCCGCTGCCACCGACGCCGACTCCGCGCGCGGCGCCGAGCTGGGTGGAGCGATCATTGATGTACCCCTGCCAGCGCGGGCTGCCGGTGTCGGTCTCGTCGCCGAACTCTCCGATGAGGTAGGCGGCGTTGCGGTGTGCATTCTGGTTGACCCGGCCCCAGCCGTGGGCCGCCTCGATGCGCGGATCGGTGTTGTAGAGCCGCTCGGGCCAGGTCCGGGCCGCGAACGAGAGCCGCGCGGCCTCGGCGGTGGTCGGCCACACTCCCTCGAGCAACGTGCGGGCGTGCTCGGCCGACGTGTCGGTCGGGGCGAACCCGGCGATCGGGAACAGGTTGTAGGCGTTGAGATCGTCGGCGTGCTCGAGCACACGCATGGCCGGGCTGTCCCAGCGGTAGAGCGCCGCGCCGTGGCCGATCGACGCGGTGTAGGGCGGCGTCGCCCGCGACGGGTGGGAGCCGCCGAACACCGGAACGTTGATCGAGCGGGCCAGATCCACGAGCAGGTCGCGCGTGGTGTGGCAACCCTCGCCGCCGACCACCGCCGAGCCGCGCCACTCATCCGGGCTGCTGCGCAGCCGACCCGCGAGGTCGAGCGGGTACGCCGTGGTCGGCACGCCCCAGCCGTGGACCATGTTCTGGGCGACCCAGAGCGAGATGTTGGCCAGGGTCTGGTCGGGCGTGGACGCGCGCAGGTCCTGACCAGTCATCGAGCGCACGCCGACGAGGAACTGGTAGCCGTCCTGCGGGCGGTCGACGTAGCCGCCGGTGCGCCACGCCGGCAAGAGGTACATGCCCCGCGGAAAAGCGGTATAGACCATGCCGTCCTCGACGACGTCGGCGCTGTCGACCACGGGCGTGACGAACTGGTCGGAGTCGAACATGGCCAGCAGGTTCGACTCCGGGAAGTCGAGCAGCGACCACGGAACGTGCCGGTTCACCTCGAGGGCGAGGGCATGGGCGGCGTTGACCGCGAACAGATCGAACGCCTGGTCCTCGGTGAGGACCTGCTGGCGCGTGCGATCGACGCCGACGTAGCGCGGGATGCTGGCGCCGACGTCCGCGTGGTAGAGGTACTGCTGGTAGCGGATGCGCAGCTGCGCCTTCTTGGCCTCCGGCCACAGGTGCCACACGAAGGGCGAACCGTCGGGCACGGTCCACCTCAGGGCGTTGGCAAAGGCCGGGCACGCGGTGAGCACCTCGTCGAGGTCGTCGTTGACGACGGGGCCGGCCTTGCCGGCGCGGAGGTAGCTGGCGAGACAGATCTCACGAGGCGTGGAACCGCCTTCCTGCTCGATCCCGTCGAGGGAGTCGAGCGCGGGATCGTCGTCGGGCGAGAGGCAGGCGGTGGTGAGCGTGGCGCAGGCGAACAGCGCGAACGTGACATGGGACATCCGAGATCTCCGGGCGGGTTGTCCCCTCGGAACGACGGGCGCGCGCGATCTTCCCCAGAATGTGGGCGCGGCCGGATCCGGGACGGCGTCCGGCCGGCGGCCGCGGATTGTCCGGGATCCGGACGCGACGCGTGAGCCGTCGCGGGGTTGGGTGTGGCACAGGTCGTGCGAAGGGCGGCGGGAGGAGGAATCGATGTCCCAGGACAAGAAGCAGAAGGCGATCGCCGAGGCGATCAAGGTGATCCACAAGCAGTTCGGCGCCGGCTCGTTGATGCGGCTCGACGGCAGCGAGACCCGCGAGGTCGAGGTGGTGCCGACCGGCTCGATCGCGCTCGACGTGGCGCTCGGCACCGGTGGCCTGCCGCGCGGGCGCATCATCGAGATCTTCGGGCCTGAAAGCTCGGGCAAGACAACCTTGGCGTTGCATGTGATTGCCGAAGCCCAGAAGGCAGGCGGCATCTG
>SXJR01000429.1 GCA_005779305.1 Myxococcales bacterium | reverse complement strand
GGCGCCGCTGCAGGCCAAGCTGTTGCGCGTGCTCGAACGCAAGGTCGTGACGCGGGTGGGCGGCACCGCCGAGATCCCCGTCGACGTGCGGGTCATCGCCGCCACCAACCGCGATCTCGAGCTCGAGGTGCGCGAGGGCCGGTTCCGCGATGACCTGTTCTTTCGCATCGCCGGCTTCACCGTCGTGGTGCCGCCGCTGCGCGACCGCCTGTCGGAGATCGTGCCGCTGGCCGAGCGCTTCGCGGCGCGCTTCGCCGCCGAATTGCGGCGGGAGACGCCGCGTATCGCCGAGGACGCGCGACTGGCGCTGCTCGGCCACGACTGGCCCGGCAACGTGCGCGAGCTCAAGAACGCGATCGATCGGGCCCTGGTGCTGGCCACCGGCGGCACCATCACCGCCGCCGATCTGCCCGACAAGATCGGCGATGCCCGCCGCCGCGCCGGCGTGCTCGGCGCGATGACCGGCGCGGCTGTCGGTGGCCCGGCCAGTGTGCGCGACCAGCTCGCCGACGTCGAGCGCGCCGCGATCGTCAGCGCGCTCGACGCGTGCGGCGGCAACCAGACCCACGCCGCCAGGCAACTCGGCCTGTCGCGCCGCGCCCTCATCTACAAGATGGAGCGCCACGGCCTGAAGGCGCTGCCAGCGAGCGCCATGCCGACCGAGCCCAAGAAGTAGCAGGCGGACGCTCGCTACCGGCGGCCCAGCGGCGGGGGCTCGTAGCGTTCGACCGGGCTGGCCAGCGGGGTGCCGCCGAGGAGCACGACGGTGCCGTCGCACATCCGGGCGGCGGCGTGGCCGGCGCGGGCCATGGTCAGGCGATCGGTGGTGACCGCGTCGACCGAGCCGTCGAGGGGATCGAGGTTGATGATGTAGGCGCCGGCGACCGGATCGCCGCCGATGGTCTCGCGGCCACCGGAGATCAGCACGCGGCCGTCGGGCAGGGTGGTGACCGATGCGTCAACCACGCCCGCACCGGGCGGGAGCAGGCCGGCGTCGGCGAAGCCGCCGTCGACGGTGAACAGCTCCATGGCGCGCACCGGTAGGCCGGTCGTGTCGACGCCGCCGACGACGAGCACGCTTCCGTCGGGCATGCGGACCGCGGTGTGGCGCGCGCGCGGTACACGCATCGCCGGCGCGAAGGTGAACGGATCGGCGAAGTCCTCGCGTAGGGGGCGCCACAGCTCGGCCTGGGCCACCGGCGCGCCGGCGCCGTCGAGGCCGCCGGCGATCAGCACCGGTGCGCCCAGATCGTCGGACAGCCGGGTCGCGGTCGCGCCGCGTCGGGGCACCGCCATGGTGGCGCGCAGCTCACGCACCGCGACGGTGGCGCCGTCGCCGGCGATCTCGACGGGCTCGGCCAGCGGCGCGCCGCCGACCGGACCGCCGCCGAACACGACCACGCGTCCGTCGCTGAGCGTCACCGCCGTGGCGTCGGCGCGGGCCAGGCCGGCGTGGTCGGACGGGTCGACCCGGGCCGTGCCTCCGCCGTCGATCTCGATGACCTCGAGCCGGGACGACGCCATGCCGGAGAGCGAGTCGACACCGCCCAGCACGATCACGCGGCCGTCGCCGATCGCCGCCAGGGTGGCGTTGCGGCGCGAGAACACGTCCTCGACGGTGGTCAGCGTCCCGGTGGCCGGATCGAAGCGCTCGAGTGCGGTCACCGGCAGGTTGCTGGCGTCGTCGCCGCCGAGGAAGAGCGCGCTGCCGTCACGGTAGGCGATGGCGCGGCCGCCGCGGCGGGCCGCGGCCGGCGAGGCGTCGAGGTCGCCCCATTTCACGGTGCGTGCGAACCACAGGTGCGGCGTCGGCGGCGGTTCTTCGCTATCGAGCGCGAAGGCGCAGGTGCGGCCGTAGGCCACGTCGCCGCCGTTGAGCCGTCCGGTCAGGTGGACCACCAGGGCGTCGCCCTCGGGCGCGCCGCGCAGCTCGATGGTCTCACCACGCGAGAAGCTGGCGCTGAGCAGATCCGACGCCGAGCCCTCGCGCGCCAGTGTGATCACGACCTCGTCGAGATCCGGGAACGCCGCCGCGTCGCTCCCCGGCGCCGGCCCATCCACGACCGGCGCGACGATCACGTCATCGGGCCCGCATGCGGCCAGCGCCATCGAGATGACGATCGTCCGTCTCACCACGGCGGCAACCCCGTCGGCCGGATCACCCGGTCGCCATCGCTGGTATCGCGCAACGCCACAGGCACCAGGATGGCCGCGGCCGCCAGCGCACCGCCGGTGGCCCACACCCAGCGCGACCGGTACCACTTCTCGCGCGGCGGCGGCGGCGGCGACAACATGCGATCGATCGTCGCTGTCACGGCATCGCCGTCGATGGTGACCAGCGCGCGGGCCAGCTCGCGACCGTCGCTGCGGCTGTGGCGTACGCGCGCCGCACCGCCGAGCACGGTCACCTCGATCACGCTGGCCGCGCCCAGGGTGCGGGCCTGGATGAGCGCGTCGTCGTCGCCGGGCGGCGCGATCATGGTTGCCGCCACCGCGACCTCCACCGCCGTCCGATCGACGACGATCCGGCGTCCCCACGGCAGGTGCTCGGGACAGGCCGCGTCGACCCAGTGGGCGCCGTGCGGCAGCTCGGCGCGGCCGTCGCCGGAGATGGCGCCGTCGATCGAGATCACGCAGCCCGCGGGCGCCGTCACCCGCAAGGCACCGCGTGGCGCGGCCGCGACCTCTGCCCGCGCTCGCTCGAGCTGCTCGATGGCGCGAGGGGGGAACCGCGCCGGATCGAGCACACGCGACGGATCGATGCGCGCGGCGATCAGCAGATCGTCCCAGGCCCGGGCCGGCTGGCCGAGCTGGATGCGGGCCAGTCCGCGGTACAGGAACAGCTCGGCCAGGCGGGCGACGTCGAGGCCGGCGGCTCCGGTGCGATCGAGCTCGCCCGCGGCCTGATCGAGGAGCGCCAAGGCCTCGTCGAAGCGAAGCTCGTCGTAGGCGGTCACGGCCGCCGCGATGCGGGTCGGGTCAGCCGGTTTCGGAGCCGGCGACGAGCGGTCGACGAAGGCCGCGCCGTGGGCCTCGGCCGCCGACTTCACGCGCACGCGCAGGGCCGCCGGCGTCTCGGGCGGCGCCCAGTAGAGGACGGCGTCGGCCGCCGGTGCCGCCCACGCGATTCCCGTCGGCGCCACCCCCATGACCGCGGCCAAGACGATCGCGCGCAAGTACCTTCATCATCGGTCGCGGTGGCGTGTGGGTCAACCGGTCAACGTGCCGCGAGCGCGAGCGAGATCACAGGCTTCTTGGGATCGCAGGTGCGATCGGTGCAGACCGCGAACCGCAGGCGTCCGGTCACGGCATACGACGTGGGGCGTCGCGAGGTCGTGCGAACCGCCACCACCAGCCGCGTTGCGTCGATGGACTCGACGGCTGATTCGGTCGAGACACCGTCGGGTGCCGGATCGAGCACCAGCTTGGACGGGAAGTCGCGGTTGAGCTTGTAGCCCGGCCCGGGCGTGACCACGAGCCGAGAGACCGCGACCTGACCGGGCTTGACCGCCTCGGCCGCTTCGACGGTGAGCACGAACGACGCGTCGGCGGCCCCGGGCGCGTCGGCGTGGGCCGGCGCACGCACCGCGGAGACGGTGAGCACCGCCGCGGCCGCGGCCACCAGTGAGATCGAGATCAGGCGACGTGTGCGCTTCATGCCCGAGCAGGATGCACGTCGCGCGCCGCGACCGAGGCCGGAGACGACGTCGTGCATGGCTCAGCCTCGGTTCACCGACTTCTGCGCCGCCGGCCGCGCGCGTGGGCGGGGAACCCCGCTGATCTCGTCGCGCGTCGTCGGCGCAACCATCGTTGGGCTGGCGCGGATCGCGACGGTCGAACTTTCGAGCGTGGCGAGGTGGGGCGACGTGACACCCGGGCGCAGGACCATCGCGGTTGAACGACCCGTGATCGCTGCGTGCGCCGAGATGGCACAGAGCATGAATCAGTGTTCAGCACGCATCGGAGGGGATCATGCGAAGCGTCTCCCGTTTCGGTCTGTTGCTGACCGTCTGGGGCGGCTGTGCCGCCAAGTACGAACCGCCGGCCGACGAGGAGGTCGACGGCGCGGTGGCCGAGCCCGACGCAGCTGCATCCGACGTGGATGCGGCGCCGGGTCCCGACGCGCCGCCCCCACGCGCCTATCCAGCCGGGCCCTACGGCACGGCGACCGGCCGCGTGATCGTCAACCTGGCGTGGCAGGGCTTCCGCGACACCGGCGCCGACGCCGATCACGATCCCTTCAACGAGGCCGCGCACACGGTCTCGCTCGAGGACTACTTCGTCGGGCGAGATCCGGGCTCGCGCCTGCTGATCATCACCAGCTCGGCGGGCTGGTGCGCGGCGTGCCAGGAGGAGGCGACGCACATGCCTGGCATGGCGGCCGAGTGGTCGCCGCGGGGCGTGCGCTTCCTGACCGCGATGCTCGAGGACGAGGCCGGACGGCCGTGCCCGATCGCGTTCGCGCGCGAATGGGGCTTGGACTTCGATCTCACCACGGACGTGGTCGCCGACCCGCAGGCGCTGCTCGATCCCTACTACTCGAGCAACAGCATCCCCTTCAACCTGTTCATCGAGACCGATGGGATGACCATCGTGCGCAAGATGCACGGCTGGGACGACGACGTCGCGGAGGGCATCTTCGATGCGTACGCAGACTGATCGCTGGCTCGCGGCTTGCCGCGTCGCCCTGGTCGCGGTGGCGTTCGCTTCGTCGGCGTGCGGCGCGCCGATGGCCCGCAGCGGCGGCGGCGAGCGCGGCGCCAGCCCCGAGTTCGTGCTGTCGGATCTCGACGGTCGCACGGTGAGGCTCTCGGACTACCAGGGCAAGGTCGTGCTGGTCACGTTCTGGGCCACGTGGTGCGCGCCGTGCGCGGCCGAGCACCCGCAGCTCGAGAAGCTGTGGCGCGAATATCGCGACGAGGGGTTCGTGGTCCTCGGTGTGTCGATGGACGGGCCCGAGACCGTGTCGGGCGTCGCGTCCCTGGCCTCCAGCCGAGGCCTCACGTTCCCCATCCTGCTCGACGAGGACACCCGCGCCGCGGCGGTGCTCAACCCGCGTGGCGCCGCACCCTACAGCGTGCTCATCGATCGCGAGGGGCAGATCGCGTGGACCCACGATGGGTACCACAGCGGCGACGAGCTCGCGCTCGAGGCCGAGCTACGGAGGCGCCTGTGACGGCGACGCGGTTCGCGGCGGTCACGCTGACCGCCTCGGTGGCGCTGGTCGGCTCGACGTCGACGGCCGCGGCGCAGGAGGTCACCTCGACCAGCGAGGTGAGCTGGCACGGCGACAACGGCAACGGCGACGACGACGATGACCGGTACGCCGTCGCCGTGCAGCGGTTGTTCGCCTCCACGGTGCAGGGCCGCTGGTTGCTCGCCGCGCAGCTCGACGGCAGCGGGTTCATCTCCGAGACCGGCGCCGCCGACGATCCGACTCGCTACCAGGACACCTTCACGGCCGAAAAGGTCTGGCTGGCTCACACCGACCGAGACGTCGAGGTGGCCTTCGGCGACAGCTACGTGGCCTTCGGCCGCGGCCTCGGCCTGACCCTCCGCAAGGTCGACGAGCTGGCCATCGACACCACGTTGCGCGGCGCCAAGCTGCAGGTGCGGCGCGGTCGCGTCGACGCCACCGTCACGGCCGGATTCACCAACATGACCAACGTCGATCTGGCGTCGGGCCAGACCGCCGAGGATCCGCTCGATCTGGTGGGTGGTGCCCAGGTCATGGTGAACACCGCGCGCGGCAAGCTCGGCATGCACGCCGAGACCATCGCGTTCAAGCGCCCGCTCACCTTCATCCCCGACGGCGAGCCGGCACCGGCGTGGGCCGATCGCTGGGTGCTGGCCGGGCCGGTCCTCGATCTCCGCCGGCTGACCAAGAACGTGTCGCTCTACGGCGAGGGTGTGGTGCAGGAACGCGGCGACGGGCGCGGTTTCGGCGGCTACCTGTCCGGCACCTGGCTCGCCAGCTCGCGGGTTTCGGTGCAGGTCGAGGGCAAGGCCTACGGCGACCTCGAGGTGGTGCAGCCGCGCTTCGACGACGAGGCGACGCCCTTCGCGGCCGTGCGATACACCACGCCGCCCACGGTCGAGCGGTTGCTCGAGCCGCTCGAACATCCGCAGCGCGAGACCTGGGGTGGGCGGGCACGCACCGACGTGCGTCTCGGCGACCGCTTGCTCGTCTACGGCAACTACGGCTTGTTTCGCGATCACGTCGGATACCTGACCGAGATCGATCCCGACATGCCACCGACGATCGTGCCCGGCACGATCCACGATCCCTACGCAGGCCTCGAGATGACGTGGAACGACGCGCGCTCGCGTGCCGCGGTGTCAGCCGGCACGCGGCTGGTGTATGCCGACGTCACCAACCACCGGGTGCGGTCGAACGCCCACGTCGAGTACGACGTGGTGCAGGTGCTCGGCCCGCGGCTGTCGGCGCAGCTCCACGGCTACCACATGCGCCGCGGCAAGGCGGCTCCACCGTTCGTGCTCGAGCGCTGGGACGAGGGCACCGCGGGCGTGGCGCTGGCGTGGGCCGGCAAGGTCACGGTCGGGGGCCTCTACGACTACTCGACCGAGATGGTCGCGGCCGGCAAGCACCTGGGCGGGACCCTCGAGTGGCGGCCGAGCGAGCGGATGGCGGCGACGCTGTTCGCCGGCGGCACCCGCGGTGGTCTGCGCTGCGTCTCGGGGGTGTGTCGCGAGCTGCCGCCGTTCCAGGGTGTCCGCGTGTCGATGATCTATCGCTACTGAAACCGCTTCGTCCGGGAGTCCCATGTCGATCTGCTCGCGATCTCCGCTCGCTCTTACCGCCGCACTCGTGGCCTGTGCCGCTCATCCGCCCGGCGGTGGCGGTGGCGGTGACGACGACGACGGACCACCGCCCGACGTCGACGCGGCCTCGCCCGGCGAGATCGACGCCGCGCCACAACCGACGGCGCCGGAGCTCGGTACCGGCGATCACGGTCCCGCGTCGGTCACGCTCGTGACCGTGCTGGGCTCGACCGACCTGGCCACGCCGATGGACGTGGAGGTCGATCCGATGAGCGGTGCCCTGTGGGTGATCAACCAGGGCGACGACAGCTGGACCGTGCTCCTCGACGGGACGGTCAAGCGCCGCTTTCGCGACGACTCGTCGCACTTCTTCCGTCGGCCGTCGTCGCTGGCGTTCGCGCGCAACGGCGAGCGCGCGCTGGCGACCTGCCAGGAGTCGACCAACGGCGGCGACATGTTCATGGGGCCGGTGGCGTGGACGAGCCAGATGGGCCCGTTCGAGGGAGGCACCGCCAGCCATTACGACATGCTCCACGAGTCGCCCAACTGCATGGGCATCGCCTGGCAGCGCGATCACATCTGGTGGGTGTTCAACGGCACCAATGGCGTCATCGACAAGGTGAACTTCCACGGCTGGCACCCCGACACGTCGACCGGGCTGGGCGGCATGGATCATTCCGACGGCGAGTACTTCCGCTACGCGAGCGCGCGGGTGATGCGCGTGGCCGGTGTCCACAGCGGCATGGTCGTTCACGACGGCTGGCTCTATGTCGCCGACACCGGCAACCGTCGCATCGCCAAGCTCGACGCCGCCGATCGCACCGGCTCGCTCATGGACTCGCGCTTCGACGAGGTGCCCATGCGCTCCGTCCCCGGCCAGCTCGAGAACGTGGTGGCCGCTGGCACGCTCGATCGCCCGTCGGGCCTGGTGGTCAGAAACGGCCTCCTCTACGTGAGCGACGCCGGAACCGGCAAGCTCTACGCCTTCGACACGGCCGGCACGGTGGTCAACTGGCTCGACACCGGCCTGGGTGCCGGTCACGTGGGCGGCCTCGGCTTCACCGCCGACGGCAAGCTGCTGTTCACCGATCCGACGGGCCATCGGCTCTACCGTATCGATCCATGAGCGATCGCGCCGCCACGTGGGTGCGGATCGCCGGCGTGCTCGCGTTCGCCGCCTGCGGTGGCGCCGCGCAGGAACCCGTCGACGCGGCTCCCGGCGATGCGGTCGCCGTCGACGCTGCCGTCGACGCCGAGGTCGACGCCTGGGTGAGCTTCGCCGGTACGGTGCGCGGGGTCGTGACCAGCGACGGTGCGCCGGTGGCCGATGTGCGGGTGGCGTTCGGCGGGCGCAACGAGTCGGCGATCACGGCCTCGGACGGTACGTTCGCCCTCGACGTCGTGGACCCGGTCCCGCTGGCAGAGATCGCCCTGACCGCCGGCAAGCGCGGCTACTGGAACGCCGGCGTGCGGGTGCGCGATCCGCTCGCGGTGCAACAGATCGTGATCGCGCCGCTCGGTCTCGTCGACAACCCCGGCTACGAGTTCAAGCCAGCCGGCGGCGAGGACGCGACGCCGCATTGCCAGCACTGTCACCGCGAGCAGTTCACGGACTGGCGTGGATCCGCGCACGCCGTCGCCGCGCTCGACCCAATGCTCCACGACCTCTACAACGGCACCGCGTCGGGCATCACCGACGCGGCGACCTGCGCGGCGCGCGGCGGCGCCTGGCGGATGGGCAAGGCCTACGCGTCGGCCGGCCGGGTCGCCAAGTGCTACGTCGGCGCCGGGCTCCTGCCGGATCTCAACACCGGCGTGTGCGGCGGTGCGAGCCAACCGACCTGCGACGATCCGGACGCACCGGCGGCCGCAGCACCCCTCGAGCTGTCGGTGTGCACCGCATGTCACGCCCCGGCGGCGGCGGCGCGGGCGCCGGATCACACCGACCTCAACCACCTCGACGGGGTCGCCCTCGACGAGGGCGTGACCTGCGACTTCTGCCACAAGATCCGCGACGTGGTTCCCGGCGCCGGCCCCGGCGTCAACGGCTCCATCTCGCTGCTTCGTCCCGGGCCGGCCGTCGATCAGGGCTTCTCCGATCCGGAGGTGATGTTCGGCCCGTACAGCGACACCATCGCGTTCTTCATGGGCGGCTCGGTTCAGCCTCAGTTCCGCTCGTCGGCGTTGTGCGGCGGCTGCCACCAGTGGTCGCAGGCTGGGTTCCGGCCGGCGGATGTGGCGCTGGTCGACGCTGCCAAGTGGCCCGACGGGCTCCCGTTGCAGGACACCTGGTACGAGTGGACGAGCAGCCCATGGGCCGCCGCCGGCGTGACCTGCCAGGCCTGTCACATGCCAGCGTCGACCACCGAGAACGCTGCGATCGACAAGCACGGGCTCCCGCCGAGCCCCGCCGGCAACCTGGGCTGGACGCGGCCGTACGGCCAGATCCGCCGCCACGTCTTCGGAGCTCGCCTCGCGGCCGATCCGACGTGGCAGCCGCCCGAGGGCGACCCCGCGCTCGCGCTGTTGCGCGATCCGCTCGACGTGACCGTGACCGCGACGCGGACCGGCGCCGACGTCGAGGTCGAGGTGCAGCTCACCAATCGCGGCGCCGGCCACAGCATCCCGTCGGGGACGCCGACGCGCGCGCTGTTCCTGCTGGTGCGCGCCGAGGTGGGTGGCGCAGCGCTGCCGGCCATCGGAGGACAGACCGTCCCCGAGTGGACCGGCACCCTCGTCGCGGGCGCGGTTGGCAGCGACGCAGCGCTCGTAGGCAATGCCCTGATCCGTGCCGCCGGCGCGTGGCCGGCCGACGTCGGGCCTGGCGCCGTGGTGCGGTTCGTGGCCGCCACCGGGACGTTCGCCGACGATCCGGGAATCCGCTGGTTCGGCGCCCCGGAGCGCACGCCTGCCGAGAAGGGGCTGGCGATCGCGCGCCCGCTCGGGGAGGCGTCGGTGATCGCGGTCGACGGAGCGACGTTGATGCTCGACCGCGCTCCACCGATGGTCGCCGGCGCCCGTTTCCTCGTCGGCGGCGCCGCGCCCGCGCCGAGCCTGGCCGAGGACGCGGCCACGCCGGGTGTGGCGCTGGCCGGCACCGCTGGCTGGGTATTCGGCAAGGTGATGCGCGCTGCCGACGGGACCACCGGCGGGCCGTTCTTCCGCGCGGTGGACGTCGCTGCCGACAACCGTATCCCGGCCGGCGCGAGCGCCGACACGCGTCATCGCTTCGCCGCTGCCGGCACCAGCGGCTCCGTGACGATCTCGGTGACCTTGCTCTATCGCCGGCATCCGTTCCGCGAGTCCCGCCTGCGCAGCTGGCCCGCGGTCGACGTGGTTCGTGCGCAGCGCGTCGTCGTCATTCCATAGGTCGTTCCATGGATCGATGGGCCAGCAGCCGCTACGGCGACCAGCGCACGGCGATCTTGGTCATCGCGACGTGCTCGCCCTCGTTGTAGGTCCAGCCCAGCGACCACGACGCGCCCGGACGCCAGCTCCAGGTCGTCACCGCGCCGGCGGCGTGCGCGACCAGCTCCACCGGCGCCGGCGCGCCGGCCGTGACGGCGACGAAGCGCTGGCCACGGCCGACCGCGCGCGGGTCCTGCACCATGCGCCGTGACGTCCACGCGCCGGATCCGCGGTAGGCGCGGGCGAAGCCGTCGACCGCCAGCGTGGACGTGAAGGCGAAGGCCAGCCGGGCCTTGCCGCTCGCGGCGCGCTCGTCGAGCGTGGCGACCTCGAGCGTGCCGGCGAGCTCGTCGGGCTGGTGGTCGAGGACGCGGCGGTGCTCGAGCTCGCCGCTGCCCTCGACCGTGAGCCGGGTGCCGATCCGGGCGGTCACCCGCGGCCCCAGCGAACACGCGTGCCCACCTTCGACGTCCCAGCCGCAGGCGCCGTGGACCTCGGCGGTCACGCCGCGCTCGCCGGGCGTCGACAGCGAAACCGCCACCAGCCGGCCTGGCGCCGTCCGCAACGCCGGGCCGCCGCGCAGCGCGGTGACATCGAGGCGCTCGTGGGCGACGGTGATCGACGCCGCCGCGCTCCAGCCCGCGGCGTCGAGCGTGCCGTCGACGCGCAGGAGGCGCGACACCGGCTCGCCGCCGAAGGTCCAGCCGCCGCTGGCACCGAGGCCGAGGCGTGCGCCCTCGTGCCAGCCGCCACCCGGATCGACCAGCGCCGCCCACGCGCCGGCGTGGATCCGATCGACGACTGGCGCGTAGCCGAGATCGTCGAGCACCAGGGTCGGTGAGCGGGTCGTGAGCTGGACGCCGCCTTGCCACGGATCCCCGCCCACCTTGCCGGCCGACAGCTCGCCGCCCCAGCCGGTGAGCGCGCGCCGCGTCGCGTCGAGCTCGACGTGGGTGGCGTCGGGGCGATCGAGGGCGCGGCCGTCAGCGCCCTGCAGCGCCGTCATCGCCGCCGTCGAGCCGGTGACGTGGGTGGTGATCAGCGTGAGCCACATGCCGAGTTCGCCGGAGGAACGCGTTCGCTCGCCGTCGATGGCGACCGCGGTCGCGGCGCGGGGGAGCTCGAGTGCATCGGCGGCGGGGCCGTCGCGCACGACCGCGGTCGCCACGGCGCGCAGCGCGCCCTGACCGTCGCCTCGCTCCTGGCGCAGCGCCGCGGCGGTGAAGCTGGTCCACGGCTCGGCGGTCACCGCCTCGAGCGCGCCGATCGACAGCCCGCCGGGGGTGCGGGCGGTGAGCTTGCCGGCGGCGATCACCGGGGCCACCTCGTCCTCGACGGCGCGGCCGATGCGGCGGGTGTGGACCAGACGATCGGTGGCGTCGTCACTCTCGATCGTGACGTCGAACAGCTCCGCCTCGGACAGGAAGAAGCTCCGGCGTTCGGTGAGGAAGGGCTCGACCGCGCCGAGGTCGAGCTCGGTGGGGTCGGCGTCGAGCAACCCGAAGTCGGGCAACACCGTCACGTCGAGCACGGCGTCGCCGCCCAGGACCCAGCGGCCGTCGGCGCCGGCGGCGACGGCGCGGCGGGCCGGCCGATCGCTGCGGACCAGCGCGAACGGGATCAGATCGAGGCTGCGGGTCGAGCGCGGCGTGGTCACCGCCGCCTCGCCGAGGTGGAGGAGCGGGTTGGCGGCGTTCACCGGCACCTCGGACCAGTGCGAGCGCTCGCGGTCGCGCGGCACCACGCGGGTGACCTGCAGCCCGATGGCGTCGCGGCCCGGGGCGAAGCGCAGCTCTCGCCACGGCACCGCGACCTCGAGGCGCCAGCCGTCGTCGTCGCGTCCGGTGGCCGAGGACCAGACCGCATTCCAGGCCGGGTCGGACTCGCCGTCGGCCGACCAGCGCGTGTCGGTCTGGATGTTGGCGGCGGAGACGCCGAGCTCGTAGGCGCTGCGTCGATCGCCGCGGACATCGACGGCGATCCTGATCCAGTCGGACGGCGCGTCCTGATCGCGGCGGGTGATGAGGGCGCGGATGCGCTCCGGTTCGGGGTCGTGGGCGGCGACCGCGACGTAGAGGTGCTCGGCGTCGTAGGCCAGGCGGACCTCGGTGGTGTAGCGGGAGGCGCCGGGGCGGGGCTCGGCCGCGGTGAAGCCGGCGCCGATCGGGGCGCGACGCCAGACGTCATCGTCGAGGTCACCGTCGATGGCTGGCGCCCGCCGGGCTCGCACCGCTGCAAGACGCGGCACCGGTCCGACCCTGCCGGGGCCGGTCGGCTCGGCGGTGTCGTCGGGCAGCTCGGCGGTTGACGCCTCGCGGGTTGGCTCGTCGGCTTCGCCGTCCTCGATCCAGATGACGATCGCGGGGTCGTCCGGCCGCGCCTCGGCGGTGGCGGAGAGCACGAGCAGGATCGCGGCGGTGAGGCGCATATCGCGGTGGACAGCAGGCGACGTGCCACCGGCGCGGAGCCCGGGTGCACGCACTTCGGCCATGGGTGAGGAGCCGCCGCGTTGCCGCGAGGCAACGCGCGAGGCCTGGAGCCCCGCCGTCGTGGCCGCGAAGTGCGCGAACCGGTCGGCGGACGATCGAAACCAGGACCGGCACGGCGCGTGCTCAAGCGAGCTGCGTCCCGTTCAACCCCTTCAACCCCAATCAACCCGAAAGAGACAACTCATGAACAAGCCCACCGTCAAGCCCGCCGTCACGCCCACCACCAAGCCGACCGTCAAGCGGCTCGATCTCGCCACCGCCAAGAAGCTGGTCGGCGGCGCGCACCGCTGCTGACCTCCTGCCGCCGCGCCGTCGCCCACGCGGCGCGGCGCGGCGCCTCCCCCTTTCACCACGCGAGGCCCCCATGTCGACGCCGACTCGCTGGCACCGATTGCGCAACCACGTGCACGTCCATCACCACGACGGCGTGCTCTCCGTCATCGGCGACGTCACCTGGCAGTACCCGTCGCCGCCCGACGAGCTGTGGGCTGCGCTGTGCGCGTTGCGCGACCGCCGCGGCGCCAGCGACCGTCACCTGGCGGAGCTCCTCGGCGACGACGGCGCCGCGCTGATCGCGGCGCTCGACGACCTCGGCGCGCTCCAGCACTGCGACCACGGCTTCGACGCCCTCGCGCCGACCACCGGCCTCGCCGCCTACCTCGACGGCGCGCTCGACCAGCCGCGGATCGATCTGGCGGCGCTGTCGGCGACCATCGTTGGCGTCGGCGCTGTCGGCGGCGAGGTTGCCCGCCACCTGGCCGCGTCCGGTTTCGGCGGGCTGGTGCTGATCGACTTCGACGACGTCAGCGCCTCCAACCTCAACCGCCAGTACCTGTACGGCGTGGCCGACATCGGCCGCCGCAAGATCGACGCCGCCCGCGACGCGCTCGCGCGTCTGGCGCCGAGGTGCGAGGTCGAGACCGTCGACGCGCGCATCGCTGGGCCCGGCGACCTCGACGCCCTGGCGCTGCCGCCGACCAGCGTCGTGGTGTGCTGCGCCGACACGCCGCCGGGAGACATCGCGCGCTGGGTCGCGCGCCACGCCGAGCGCCGCGGCGCCATCTTCGCCGCGGCCGCGGTCGGGGTTCGCGGCGGCACCTGGGGCCCGATCCTGGTCCCCGGCGAGTCGCCGTCTGCCGACCGCGCCGTGCTGTCGGGCCTCGACGACACGCTGATGCGCGCGGCTCCGGTGCCGCTGGCCTCGTTCGGCCCGACCAACTCGTGGATCGCCGGCGCGCTGGCGCGCGACCTGGTGCACGTCGCCTGCGGCGATGCAGCGCCGTCGCGCAATGCCCGCGTCGACCTCGACTTCCACACCCTCGAGGTCGTGCGCACCGGCGCGGAGCCGAGCTCGTGACGCGCTGGCAGCTCCAGCTCGACGTGCCGTGGCGGCAGCGCGACGTCCACGGCTACGCCGATCCCGGCGGCATCGCCGTCGACCGGGCCCGGCACCGGCCGCTCGCCCCGGCCTTCGCCGGTGATCGCTACGCCCTCGCCGCCGTCGACGCCTCCGGCGGCGCCGTGACCTTGACCCTGCGCCCAGACGCGCGCTGGCGCGACGGCGGACGCCTCGACGCCGGCGAGGTCGCCACCACGATTGCCGCCGCTCTCGCCGACCATCCGCTCGCGCGCCTGTGCGGCGCGGGAACGCCGCGGCCGCTCCGCGGTGATCGCGTGGAGGTGCCGGCGCGCGCGGCGGCGCTCCTCG
>SXJR01000428.1 GCA_005779305.1 Myxococcales bacterium | reverse complement strand
GGCGTCGAGGGTGGCGTCGAGGGTGGCGTCGAGGGTGGCGTCGAGGGTGGCGTCGAGGGTGGCGTCGAGGGTGGCGTCGAGGGTGGCGTCGAGGGTGGCGTCGGCTGGGGCCCGGAGCGCCTCCACGTCGGCTTCACCCGGGGCCTCGACAACGAATGCGACGGGCCCGGCCTCCACGACGCCGTCACCCTCGCTGCCGGCTATCGCTGGACCGGCGTGCACGAGCTCGATGTCACCGTGAAGGCAGGCAAGGCCCCGCAGGTCTGCTTCGACTGACCGGGAGCGACGACGATTCCGCGGTCACATCTCGAGCCCTGGGGTTTCCACCGAACGTGAGGGAACGAAGAAGGAGCGATACCCAGGAGGACGCGGGCGCATCAGGGGGCGGCTCGAAGGCGCCTGGCAAGTCCGCGCGGACCGACGGCATGGCGGTCCAGCGCCGAGCCGCCTCGTCGGCCACCCCGGTGCCGCCGTCTCCGCCTGTGCCGGATGCCTTCGACTTCAGCTATGCCCGCGGCGTCCAGCAGATCGCTGACCAGGGGGTGAGCGGCGCCTCCGACGCCTTGCCGCACCGCGACCAGATCCAGGCGTCGTTCGGCCGTCACGACGTCGGCGGGGTCTCCGCGGTCGTGGGCGGCGAGGCGGCGAGCGCAAGCGACGCGCTCGGCGCTCGCGCCTACGCGACCGGCGACAGGATCGGCTTCGCCCAGGCGCCGGATCTCCACACCGCGGCCCACGAAGCCGCGCACGTGGTGCAGCAGCGAGGCGGTGTCCAGCTGGCGGGCGGCATCGGCCAGGAGGGCGATGTCTACGAGCAGCACGCCGACGCCGTCGCCGACGCGGTGGTGCAGGGGCGCTCGGCCGAGCCCATCCTCGACCGCATGGCCGGCGACGGCGGCGGCTCGGCGCGTGGGGTGCAGCTCGCCGCGAAGAAGGCGTTCCCGGCGGAGTTCCAGGCCCAGGCCGACGCCTCGTACCAGCAGCAGATCAAGCTCGGCAAGAAGCACGAGGACGCGGTCCGGGTGGTGAAGCACAACGTGCTCGGCGACAAGGCCGACCAGTACGACGACTTCAAGCCGACGCTGCCCAAGGCCGCCCCTGCACCGGCCGCCCCGGCACCGGCGGCCCCCGCCGGTGCCCAGGCCGACCCCGCCCACGACGCCTATGAGGCCTGCCTCGACGCCCAGCCCATGATCATGACCGACGCCGGCAAGCAGCAGGTGTGCGAGCCGGTCGCCCACAGCGGCGGCTACGAGGATCCGTCGCGCGGCATGTCGGTCGACCACGGCCAGGCGCAGGCAGCCAAGAAGGTGGCCGACCCCGCCAACATCACGTTCAACTACGGCGGACAGCTTCACGTCATCAAGCGCAGCGAGTGGGCGACGTTCTACGCCACCCGGATCAAGCCTGACTTCACCGCGGCCAAGAACCAGGCCCAGCGCATCCACGACAGCTGCGCCAGCCTCGAGGCGACCAACAAGCACCTCTGGATCGCATCGACGATCGTCCACGTCTTCGGACGGGTCAGCACGCACCGGCCGAGCGAGCTGTCGATCGCGCTCGCGGCGCGGTTCCAGATCCCCGAGAAGGACCACGAGCTCCACGCCAAGGCGGTCGAGCCCGACGCCTGCCTCGTGTCGCTGCGCGAGGCGGTCGACGTGGTGAACGAGGCCGACAAGGGCCTGCACCACTACTACGAAGCGGTCGGCCGGGGCGGCGAGCACACGATCACGGCGATCAAGGTCGCCGCCGCGGTCGCGGTCGCCGTGGTGACCGGTGGCGCCGGCGCGCCGGCGGTCGGGATCGACGGCGCGATGGGCCTGGCCGCGGCCGAGGGGGCCGGCACCGAGGGCATGACCCTCCTGCTCAAGGCCGTGACTCCCGGCGACACCCTGACGTGGTCTGACGTGCAGAAGGCGTTCGTCAGCGTCGGGGCCAAGACCATCGGCGCCGGCGCCGGCAAGGCGCTCGCGCCGAAGCTGGCGCCGCTCCTCGCCGGGAAGCACGATCCTCTCACCGAGGGTGCGCTCGAGCGCTACATCGATCAACACGCCGAGGAGATCAGCAAGGCCGCCGCCGAGTCCAAGGACAAGGATGAGTTCCTGGAGCGCGTGTACGTGGGCTCGGTCAAGGCCACGTACAAGGCGGCCGGCGGGGGTAAGCTCGGTGGCGCCGCCGCCGAGGGTGGCGAGATCCTCGCGAAGTGACTCAGGTGCGCATGCCGGGAGCTTCGCGACCGGTCGAGGCCACGTACTCGTCGTAGCTGCCGCCGTAGACGCGGGGCCCGGTGGGGCCGAGCTCGAGCACCCGGGTGGCGAGGGCGCGCAGGAACATGCGGTCGTGGGAAACGAACACCAGCGTGCCGGTGTAGTCGCGCAGCGCCGCGGTGAGCGCGCGTTTGGTGACGATGTCGAGGTGGTTCGACGGCTCGTCGAGGATCATCAGGTTGGGCGCGTCCCACATCAGCTTGGCCAGGGCCAGACGGGCCTTCTCGCCCCCCGACAGGATGCGCACCGGCTTGAACACGTCGTCGTCCTGAAAGCCGAAGGCGCCGGCCAGGCCGCGCAGCGTGCCCTGGTTGGCCAGCGGGGCGTGGGCCTCGAGCTCCTCGAGCAGCGACCGATCGGCGGTGAGGCCGTCCATGGTGTGCTGGGCGTAGTAGCCCAGCGTGACCGAGGCGCCGACGCTGGCGCTGCCGCCGTCGGGCGCGAGCGCGCCGGCCATCATCTTCAACAGCGTCGACTTGCCGGCGCCGTTCTCGCCCATGACCGCCCAGCGCTCGCCGCGGCGGACGATCAGCGACAGATCGTCGTGGACCACGCGGGGTCCGTAGGTCTTGCGCAGCTTGTCGAGCTTGACCACGTCGTCGCCGGAGCGGGGCGGGGCGCGGAACTCGAAGCTGCGCTCGACGATGCGGCGGGGCTCGGCGATCTTCTCGATCTTGTCGAGCTTCTTGAGCCGGCTCTGTACCTGCGCCGCCTTGGCGACGTGGGTCTTGACGCGCTCGATGAAGCGGCTCGCCTTGGCCAGCCTCGCCTGCTGGCGGGCGTACTCGGCCTCGCGGCGAGCGGTCTCCTCGACGCGGGCGCGCTCGTAGAAGTCGTAGTTGCCGCCGTAGGTGCGGATGGCGCCGCCGTCGATCTCGATGATCTTGCCGACGACGCGGTTCATGATGTCGCGGTCGTGGCAGGTCATGACGACCGTGCCCGGGTAGCCGCGCAGGAAGCCCTCGAGCCAGAGGATCGACGCGAGGTCGAGGGAGTTGGTGGGCTCGTCGAGCAGCAGGATCTC
>SXJR01000427.1 GCA_005779305.1 Myxococcales bacterium | reverse complement strand
GCTCGCCGACCAGGAGCCACAGGCACAGGGCCGCGAAGCCGGCCACGGTCGCCACCAGCGGCTGCGGCGACCAGGCGCCAGCGGCGAGCGCGATCGCCAGCCCGGTGGCGCCGACCAGGACCTCGCCGGCGTACGCGGTGGCGATGGGCCCGGCGTCGATGGTCGCGCCCGCCGGCGCCAGCGCGACCAGCACGCCGACGTGGGCCAGGCACGCCAGCCACAAGAGGGCCCACAGCGCCACTGCCGCCAGCCACGCCCCTAGCACGGCGGCGCCCTCCGGCACCGGCGCGGTGACCAGCGCCTCCCAGGTGCCGCTGCGCCGCTCCTCGGCGAGCCGCGCGGCGAGCGCGGCGAGGACGGTCAGCTCGAGCATCCAGTGGACGAGCGTGCCGCCGAAGTGGCTCTCCAGCACCGCGCCCAGCGGCGCCGGCCGGGCCGGATCGGCGAGGGCGTTGACCAGCGCCGCGAACGACGAGCCCTCGAGCACCAGGAACGCCGCCGCCACGGTGAGCGCGATCGGCGAGCGCAGGTAGATGGTCAGCTCGCGGCGAGCGACCGCCAGCGCCAGACGGAGCGAGCTCATGCGCCGCGCTCCGCGCCGGCCGCCGTCGTCTCCGTCGACGGGGGGCCGATCGCCGCGCGCCCGGCCAGGGCCGCCACCGCCTCGCGCAGCGGCGCGTCGCCGGTGCCGGCGGCGCGTTTGATCGCCGCCACGTCGCCGTCGGCGACCACGCGGCCCTCGGCCAGCACCACGATCTGATCGGCCACCGCCTCGACGTCGGACAGCTCGTGGGTCGACCACAGGATGGTGCGCTCGCCGGCCAGCGCCCGCAGCCGCGCCCGCAGCTCGCCCCGCTGCAGCTCGTCGAGGCCCGAGGCCGGCTCGTCCAGGGCGAGCACCGACGGCGCTCCCACCAGCACGCCGGCCAGGGCCGCGCGCTGGCGCAGGCCCTTCGACAGCTTGCCGATGGCGTCGCCGGCGCGATCGGTCAGATCGACGTCGACGAGCACGCGGGCGACGGCCGCGTCGCGGGCGCCGCGAGGCACGCCGGCCAGGGTCGCCCGGTGGCGGGTGTACTCGCAGACGGTGAGCTCGGGCGGCATGGGCGCGCCCTCGGGCAGGTAGCCCAGCCGCGCCCCCGGCGCCAGCGTCACCCGCCCGCGATCGGCATCGAGGAAGCCGGCCACCACCCGCACCAGCGTCGACGTGCCGGCGCCGTTGCCGCCGCACAGCGCGCACAGCGTCCCGGCCGCCACCGTGAAGCTGACCCCGTCGAGCGCGGCCCGACGGCCGAAGCGCCGGCCCAGCCCGTCGACGGTGATCATCCGCGGATCGGCGCGAACTCGCCGGTGCGGGTCGCGCGGTGCGGGATGCGGATCGTGAACGTGGTGCCGCTGGGCCCGGTGTCGCACGTGATCGTGCCGCCGTGATCGTCGACGATCTTCTTGGTGATGGCGAGGCCGAGGCCGGTGCCACCCTTGGTGCCCGACGCGAACAGCTCGAACAGGCGCGCCTTCACCGCCGGTGGGATGCCGGGACCGTCGTCGGCGGCCTCGAGCACCAGGTGATCGCCCTCGAGACGCGTGCGCAACCAGAAGTGGCCGCCGGTGGGCATGGCGTCGGCGGCGTTGCGGGCCAGGTTGTGGAGGACGCGCAGGATCTTCTGTTCGTCGAAGTGGGTGGCCCCGTCGTAGCCGAGCTCGACCTCGACCTCGATGGGCCGGCCGGCGAAGGCGTGGCGGAGCTGGGTGACCACCTCTTCCACGAACTTGTGGAGGTAGACCTTGCGCACCATCAGCTCGCGATCGCCACGGGCGAACTGGAGCACCTCGCGGGTCATGCCGCTCATGATGTCGAACTGGCGCAGGATGCTGTCGACGTAGCGCTCGCGCTGGGCGGCGTCGTCGCACGCGGCCATGAGCTGGGCGTAGCCCGAGATCACCGTCATCGGCGTCTTGAGATCGTGCAGCACGCCGGCCATCAGCCGTCCGATCGACGCCAGCCGGTCCTGATCGCGGTGTTCGTCGCGCGAGCGGGCCAGGGCGATGGCCTGCCCGACCTGGCCGGCGATCAGCACCAGCAGCTTGAGGTCGTTGTCGTCGAAGCCCTGGCCGCCACGGCGGTCAACGACCTCGATGCCGCCGACCACGGTGTCGCCCGAGAGGACCGGCGCGGCGATCAGGCTCACCGGCGAGACGCCGTGGAGACGCGCGAACTCGGAGGCGTGGCGCGGATCGGCGGCGGCGGCGTTGGAGACGACGCCCTGGCGGTGGGCCACCGCCCAGCCCAGGAGCCCCTGCCCCAGCTCGAGGCGCTCGTGACGCAAGCGATCGGCGGCGGGCCCGACCACGGTGCGCAGCTCGAGGGCATCACCCGACGACGACAGGAGCGCGATGCTGCCGGCCTCGGCGCCCAGAAGGGACGCGGCGCGGGTGAGGATGCGCTCGAGCAGCGAGTCCAGATCGGTCGCCGCCGACAGCTCCTTCTCGACCTCGTACAGGGCCTCGAGCTCGTGGCTCTTCTGCTCGAGCTCGGCCTTGGCCGACAGGACCGACAGGTAGAGCTTGGAGTTCTCGATCGCGACGGCGGCCTGGCTGCCGAGCGCGAGCAAGAGCTCGACATCGTCCTCGGTGAAGGGCGCGTTGTCGCCGCCTGGCCCCTGCTTGTTGAGGACCTGCAGCACGCCGACGATGGCGCCCAGCGAGTTGCGCATGGGCACGGTCAGGCAGGCCCGGGTGCGGTAGCCAGAGCGCAGATCCACGGCCGGCTGGAAGCGGGTGTCCTCGTAGGCGTCGACGATGTTGACGATCTCGCCCGAGCTGGCCACCCAGCCGGCGATGCCCTCGCCCACCTTGAGCCGGATCTCGAGGGCCTCGCCGCTCTGGACGACCTTGGACCAGAGCTCGCTGCCGTCGTCGGACAGGAGGTAGAGCGTGGAGCGGTCGGCCTCCATGAGCTGGGTGACCTTCTCCATGAGTAAGGTCAGCAGATCCTCGAGCACGAGCGCGCTCGATAGCGCCGTCCCGACCTCGCTGACCAGCTCGAGCTTCTTCTTCTCGCGCAGCAGCGCCGCCTGGACGTCGCCGATGCCCGGCGCCGCAGCCTCCGACATGACCTCGCGATGTTACTCCAGGTCGCGGCGGCGCAGGTCGTCCTCGTCCAGCCCCTCGAGGTGCCCGATCTCGTGGAGCAGCGTCCGTTCGATCTGCTGCGACAGCTCGTCGCGGCTGCGCACCGCGCGGGCCAGGTTCAGCCGGTAGAGCAGGATGGCGCGCGCCGGCACGTCCTCGCCCGGCGCGGCCGCCGCCCCAAGGGGTAGGCCGCGGAACAGGCCCAGGATGGTGGGTGGAAACGGCGGCGTGACCGCGTGCAGGTCGGCAGGATCGGGCAAATCCACGACGAGGATCGAGACCTGGCGCACCCGCGCCGCCCGCTCGGGCGGGAGGCCGGCCAGCACGCGGTCGATCTCGGCCCGCATCTCGACGGCGGTGATCTCTACCGGCGTCGGGAACTCGTCCGGCGAGAGCACGCGCGCCCGCGCGAAGTGGTCCTCGGCGCCCTGGCGCTCGCCGAGCTGCTCGAGGGTGAGCCCGAGCAGGTGGTGGGCATAGGCGTCGTCGGGCAAGGCGGTCAGGACCTGCTCGAACTGGGTGCGGGCGTCGGCGAAACGGCCCAGGTTGAAGAGCGCCACGCCCTTTTCGTGAACGGCGTCGATGAGGTCGGGGGTTAGCCGCACCGCTTCGCTGGCGCGCTCGAGCGCCTCGTCGGCGCGATCGATGTCGTTCCAGGCCTGCGCCTCGAGCAGGGCCAGCCGGGCGCGCAGCTCGCCATGGCCGCGGCGGCGCGCGGTGGCGCGGGCGAAGCCGCGACGGGCCAGCTCGAGCCCGAGCGACGTGGTGTCGCGCGAGCGCGACTTGCTGACGTTGATATAGAAGTCGGCCACCGCCCGCAGGGTCTCGGGATCCTCCGGATCGAGGGCGAGCGCGATGTTGTAGGCGATGCTGGCATCGGCGTCGTGTCCGGCGCCAGCCAGGGCCGCGGCCCGCAGGTGGTGGGCCTCGATCGAGCGCGGCGCCAGATCGGCGGCCATGTCGGCGCAGGTGAAGGCGTCGGCCCAGCTCTGGGTATCGAGCTTCTTGCCGGCCTCTTCGAGAAGCGCTTCCAGGTGGCGGTCGTCGGCGTCGTCGCCCCCGACGACGGGCACGTCGGGCGTATCCACGCCCACCGCCGCGGCCGCGCAGGTGCCGACCAGCGGCCCGTCGTGATCGTGCCCATCTTGGGTCGGCGCCGGATCGGCCGGCTTGGCGGCCGGGATGCCCGAGGCCGCCGCCACCGCCGACCCGCCGCTGCCGCCGCTCGGCACCGGCGGCACCGAACGGTCGCCGCAGGCGGCGACGAGCAGACAGAGGACGGCCAGCCGGTTCACCCAGCTAGCGTACCGCGGGAGGTGCCGCGAGACACCTTCAGACCGTTCACGTCCAGGTCCACGTCGACCACCACCACGACCACGACCACGAAGGGTGCAGTTGTGGACGTGGGCGTGGACGTGGTCGTGATCGTTGACGATCTCGTGGTCGTGATCGTGGACGTGGACGTGGTCGTGGACGTGGACGTGGTCGTGGACGTGGACGTGGACGTGGACGTAGACGTGGACCTGAACGATCCGGCTCAGCCCAGTCTCGAAATCGCGTCCTTCAAGCCCAGGTGCTGCGACTCGATCTCCAGCCCGCGCTGGTACATGCCCTTGGCCTGCGGCTTCTCGCCCAGCTCGACGTGGATGTTGCCCAGCGCCAGATAGACATCCGGCTTGGTCACGCCCGCATCCGCACCCAGGTTCTGCAGCACCAGCGAGCGATACACGCGCCGCGCCTTCTCCCACTCGCGCGCGGCCATGTAGAGGCGGCCCAGGCCGGCCATGGTCGGAACATCGGTCGGATTGACGCGGAACGCTTCCTCGTACGCCGCGAGGGCGCCGGCGGAGTCGCCGCGAGCCTCGAGGATGCCGCCTTGACGCTGGCGGTAGCGGGCCACGTCCTTCATGCGGCGCGCCGCCTTGGCCTCGTCGGCCAGCCGGGCGTAGATCGGCGCCGCCCGATCGTAGCTGCCGGCTGCGAAGTACAGATCGGCCAGCGGCGCCAGCACGCGCACGTCGGTGGGCGCGGCCGCGGCCGCCCGCTCGAGCACCGGCAAGGCCGCCGCCGGATCGCCGGTGCGGCGCTTCACGTCGGCGAGCTCGAGCGCCAGCGCCAGCAGATCGCCCTCGGCGCCGCCCTCGATCGCGGCGATGCGCCGGGCCAGCATGTCGCCCACGGTGTTCCAGTCGCCGGCGTCGCGGGCCAGCTTCTCGAGCGCCGCCACCGCGCCGCCGTGCGAGCCGTCGTGGAGCAGCGCCTGCTTGTAGTGCGCGGTCGCGGTATCACGATCGTGCTGGGCCTTGTCGGCGACCTCGCCGAGGCGGAAGAACAGATCCGCCGCGTCGCGGCCGCGCGGCCCCAGCGCCAGAGCGCGCTGCAGCACGTCGCTGCACTTGTCCCAGTCGCCAGCGCGCTCGTGGATCTTGGCAAGACGGGTGAGCGCCGCGACCGAGCCCGGCTCGCGTCGCAGGATCTTCTCGAGGATCTCGCCGGCGGCGTCGGGATCGTCGAGCGGGCCTTCCCAGATGTCGGCGGCGCGGGCCAGGGCACCGAGCTCGGCCTCGCCGTCGCCGAGCGTGCCGTGCAGGTCGGCGCGGCGTTCGAGCAGCTCGACCAGGTCGTGCCAGCGCTCGGCCTTGCCGAGCAGGCGCTCGAGCTCGCCGTAGGCGGCGATCTGGGCGTTGTCGACGTCGAGGGCCTGATACCAGTGGCCGATCGCGTCGTCGACGGCGCCACGCTCGCGTTCGGCGACCCGCGCCATGCGGGCCAGCACCGAGGTCTTCTCGCTCGACGAGCGGGCCAGCTCGAGCTTGCGGGTGAGCACGTCCTGCACCGCCATCCAGTCGCCGGCGCGGGCGTGCACGTCCTCGAGCGCGGCCAGGGCGCCGGTGTCGGACGGATCGAGATCGAGCACGCCCTGCCAGGCCATGGCCGCGGCCGCGGTGTCACCCAGCTCGCCCTCCAGGGTCGCGATGCGCACCCGCAGCGACTTCTCCTCGGCAGGGTCGGTGGCGATGCGGGCCGCGCGGCCCAACGTCGTCACCAGGGCGCGCTTGTCGCCCTTGCGCTCGTGGATCGCCGCCAGGCGACCCAGCGGCATGCGGTCGTCATCGGCGATGTCGATGACGTGCTCCCACGCCACGATGGCGCCGTCGGTGTCGCCCAGCCGCTCGCGCAGATCGGCGACCTCGGTCCAGAGCGCCTGCTTGCGCGGCGGATCGAAGGCCAGATCGGCACGTCGGGCCTGGACCTGAGCCAGGGCCGCGACGTCGCCGCGCGAGCGGTGGATGCGCTCGAGCGCCTCCAGGGCCGGCGCGTGCTCGTCGTCGATGGCGAGGGCGGCGGCGAAGCTTCGGGCGGCGCCGTCGGCGTCGCCGAGGCGATCGAGCTGCACCGTGCCCAGGTAGATCCACAGCGGCAGCGCCACCTCGTCGGCGTGCTCGGCCACGCCCTGCACCCGCGCCGCCACCTCGACCCACCGGCCCTGGGTTCCTGCCAGGCGATCGAGCTCGCCCAGGGCCTCGCCCGAGGTCGGATCTTCGGCCAACCAGCCGCCGACCGCGTCGAGGGCGCGCACACCGTCGCCGAGCCGGCTCTCGGCCAGGGTCGCGATGCGCCGGTAGATCGCCGCGCGCTCGTGATGATCGGCGGTCACCGCCAGCTTGGCGGCGAGTAGATCGGCCAGCCGGGCCCAGTCGCTCTCGCTCTCGTACAGCGGCTCGAGGGTGTCGATGATGATCGAGCGCTCGGCCTCGGCCTGCCCGAGCAGGCGCTCGAGCGAGGCCCGGGCCGCGCCGTGCCGGCTCTGCCGCTCGACGACCAGCCGGTAGGCGTCGACCGCGCCAGTCAGGTCGTGGAGCTGGCTCTCGCGCACGTCGCCGAGCCGGAACATCAGGTCCGCCGCCTGCGCGTCATTCTCGGCGGCGTCGGCCTCGCGGGCCAGCACGTCGGCCAGCTCGCCCCAGCGGCCCAGCCGCCACAACGTGCGATCGAGCGACGCCAGCGAGCCGCGCTCGTCGACGTGGGTGTCGGCGGCGCGTCGGTAGGCCACGGCCGCGCGCGAGAAGTCGCCGAGCGCGTCCTCGTAGATGCGGCCCAGTCGCATGGCGTAGGTGTGTTCGAGCTCGCCGTCGATGGCGCCGCCGGTGCCGGCGTCGAGACGTTTCTCGAGGATGCCGGCCAGCTCGGCCCACGCGCCGCGGGCCTGAGCCAGGCGCTCGAGCGGCGCAAACAGCGCCACGTCGGACGGATCCTCGGCCAGGGCGCGCGCCCACGTGGCCGAGGCCGCCTTGGGATCGCCGCGCAGCGTCTCGTGCACGTCGGCCAGAGCCGCCCACAGGTTGCGACGGGCATCGGGATCGCCGGGCAGCTCGAGCCGGCGCTCGGTCACCTTGACCAGGGCGTCGTGGTCGCCGACGGCGCGGAAGTGCCGATCCAGGATCGCCGCCACCGCCTCGACCTGTTCGTCCTTGCCCAGGAGCGTCTCCAGCGCGCTGCGCGAGCCAGCGTGCGACGGCACCATGGCCAGGACCGCGCCGTAGCGCGGGATGGCAGCGTCGGGCTCGACCAGCTCGCGCTCGGTCAAGACCGAGGCGCGGAAGGCCAGCTCGGCGCGGGCGGCCGGATCGGCGGCCGTCATGGCCCGCCGATCGAGGACCTCGAGGAGCTCGGGCCACATCCGCGTGCCCTGGTACAGGCGATCGAGCTCGGCCAGCGCGACCTGGTCGCCCTGATCGGCGGAGAGCACCGCCTGGAGCTGGTTCTGCGCCTCGTAGGCGTCGTTGAGCTCGCGCTCGTGCACCACCGCGAGATCGAGCCGGAGCTGACGCGCTGTCGACGGATCGCGGGCCAGCTCGAGCTTGCGCTCGAGGGTCTGGGCCAGATCGCGCGGCTCCTTGAGCTGGCGGTACAGGCGCTCGAGCGCGTCCAGCGACGCCTCGTCGGTGTCGTCGACGCCGAGCACGTTCTTGTAGGCGGCGACCGCCTCGCGCGGCTGCTCGAGCACCTCCTCGTAGAGCGAGGCGACGCGGTGCAAGAGGACCAGGCGCACCCCGGCGTCCTCGGCCAGCTCGGCCCGGCGCTCGACGATGCTGACCAGCTCGGCGGCCTTGCCCTCGACGGCATAGAGGCGATCGAGCGACGACAGCGCCAGCGGATCGTCCGGGGTGATGGCGAGGACTCGTCGCCAGGCGTCGATGGCGTGGGGATGATCGCTGCGCTGGGTCTCGTGAATCTCGGCGATGCGGGCCAGGGCCAGCGCGCCGGCCTCGGGCTCGAGCGTCGACGAGGCGCCGTTCTCGAGCACGCCTACCAGCTCATCCCAAACGCCCAGGCGGGCGCCTTGCTGGACCATGCGATCGAAGACGTCGCGCCGCGTCGGCTCGAACTGCCAGGCCTTGGCCAGCGACTCGAACGACAGCGTGGGATCGCCGCCGCGGGCGTCATGGAGACCCGCGATCTCGAGGTGGAGCGCGACCTTGTCGGCGGGATCGTCGACGTAGGCCAGCTTGGCGTCGAGGATCACCACCAGCTTCTGCCACCAGTCGCGGGCCCGGTAGACCGGCTCGAGCAGCCCGGCCAGACGCTCGCGGTGCTCGAGCTCGGCGATCAGGCGCTCGAGCTGGGGCAGCGCCTGCTCGAGGTACGCGGTGCCGAGGATCTCCTCGTACTGATCGATGGCGCCGGTCACGTCCTTGAGCTCTCGCTCGAGCACGGCGGCCAGGGCCAGGCGATGTTCCACTTCCTCGCGCTCGTCGCCGGCGCGCTCGAGACGATCGCGCAGGAGCTCGGCCACGTCGTACCAGCGGCCGGAGGCGCGCAGCAGGCGATCGAGCTGGCCGGCGGCGCGCTCGTAGTCGCCGCGGGCGTCGATGCCGTCGGCGAGCTCGATCATCGCCCGCCAGGCGTTGATCGCGGCCTCGTTGTCGGACAGTCGGGCCTCGCTCACCGTCGCCTTGCGGGCGAACAGCTCGCGGCGACGCGCGTCGTCGTCGGCGGCGGCGATGGCATCGTCGTAGACCTCGACCAGCAGCATCCACTGGCCGTGGCGGGTCAACAGCTCCTCGAGCCGGGTGAAGATCCGCAGATCCTCGGCGCTGTCGCCGGGCGACGAAAGCACGCGCCGGTAGGCCCGCGTGCCCGGCTCCCAGGCGTCGAGGCGGCGGTCGTAGATCACCGCGGTCGCGATGGCGACCTCGCGCAGGTGGGGCGCGTCGCCGGGCTCGTCGTCGAGGAGCCCCTGGTAGACCTTGGCCAGGCCAGGCCAGTCGTCGAGGATGGTGGCCAGGCGCTGCAGCTGATCGCGCACGCTGCCATCGGTCGGATCCTCGCGGAACACTCGCGCGTACCAGCGGAACGCGCCCTCGAGATCCTCGAGCTGCTCCTCGTAGAGCCGGGCGATCTGCAGGGTCAGGCCGAGCCGCTCGGCCGGCTCGCTCGAGGCCTCGAGCTGGGCCTCGTTGAGCCGGGCCAGCCGCGGCCAATCCTGGCGCGCGATGTACATCGGCTCCAGCACCTCGGCCGCGGCCGCGCGCACCGACGGATCGCCGACCAGGCGCTCCAGGGCGGCCAGGGCGGTCGCGTTGGTCGGATCGCCGCCCAGGGCGGCGGCGTAGCTGTCGACGGCGGTGGCCCGATCCTCGATGTGAGTCTCCTGGACCTCGGCGAGCTTGATGCGCAACGCCACCGCCTCGTCGATGTTGACGGCGAAGCCCATGCGGCGCTCGTAGAGATCGACCACGTCCGGCCAGCGCCGCTCGCGGCGGTAGAGCTGATCGAGGGCCGCAACCGCGTCGGTGCGGCTGGGATCGAGCTCGAGCACCTGCTCCCAGGCGGCGATGGCGTCGTCGGGGCGATCGACCGGACCCGCGGCCAGGGCCGCCAGCTCGGACAGCGCAGCCAGCTTCTCGTTGGGATCGCTGACCAGCTCGGCCTTCTGGGTCAACACGTCGTACAGCGCGCGCACGTCACCGCCGCGGCGGTACAGACCCTCGAGGGCGCCGAGCGCCCGCTGATCGTCGGGCTGACCGTCGAGCACCTTCTGGTAGAAGGTGCGGGCCAGCGACGCGTCGTCGCGGACGGCGAGCGCCAGATCGGCGATGTCGAGGTACAGGCGCCGCTGCAGATCGGCGGCCATGACGTCGTCAGCGATGCTGCGATAGATGTCGATGAGGTCGCCCTCGCGGCCCAGATCGGCGGCGAGGCGTTCGACCTCGGCGAGCAGATCGGGGAGCTCGGGTTCAGCGATCGCGGCCCGCATGGCGGCCACGGTCGCGTCGAGCGCGCCGGCCTTGTCGGCCAGGCGGCGCTCACGGATCTCGGCCACGCGCATCAGCCGCCGCACCTTGTCGCCGCCGACCTCGCGGCCGGCGGTGGTGAGCAAGAGCGCACACAAGGCCTGATCCTGGCCGGTCGCCTCGTAGAGCGGCTCGAGGATGGCGGCGGCGCGCGGCCCCAGGTTGGGGTCGTCGACCGCCTTCTGCACCGCGGCCAGCGCGCCGGCGTGAGCCGGCTCGCGGGCGAGCACCTCGGCCCAGCGGTCGAGGGCGTCGAGCTCGCGGCCGAGCGGACCGGCGAGGAGCAGGGCCAGCTCGTGGCGACGGGCGACGGCGTCGGGCTCGGCCAGCGCGTCGGCGATGACGAGGCGGCGCTCGAGGATCTCGAACAGCTCGACGTGGCGGCCGGCGGCCTGGTGCAGCCGGGCCAGGTGGTCGAGGGCGCGGGTGTCGTCGGCATCGAGATCGAGGATCTCGAGCAGCACCAGCACCGCGTCGGCGGGCGAGGTGCGCTTGCCCTCGTGGATCGCGACCAGGCGGAAGAGCTGCGCGATCTTCACCGACACGTCCGGGGTCAGGTCGACCTGGTGACGGACGATGTCGCCGAGCTCGGTCCACAACGAACCCAGCTCGTAGAGCCGCTCGAGCGAGGTCAGCGCGTCGGGATCGTCGGGATCCGCCGAAAGCACCTCGCGCCACGTCGCCGTGGCCTGGGCCCGATCGTCGAGGCGGGTCTCCTCGAGCTGGGCGACACGCGCGTAGAACGCCTTGCGCGCCTCAGGCGCCGCGGTGGCCTCGGCCTGGAGGCGCAAGGTGTCGCGCAGATCCTTCCAGCGCTCGTCCTCCTCGTGGAGGCGGGCCAGCGCCGCCAGCGCCGGGCCGGCGACGTCGGGATCGGTGGGATCGACCTGGTACAGGCGCTGGTAGGCGGCGACCGCGCGCGCGTTGTCACCCAGCGACAGATCGCAGATCTCGGCCAGCTGGCGCAGGATCGGCACGGCGACGCCGACGTCCTTGGTCGACGCGGCGGCCTTGTCGAGGGCGGCGGCGGTGTCGCTCCAGCGATCGTAGATCCCGGCCAGGCGGAGCAGCGCGCCCCGTGGCCGCGCGTCGGCCGGATCGGCGGCCAGAGCGAGCACCCACGTGTCGAAGGCCTGACGACCGTTCTCGAGGTGGGTCTCCTCGATGGCGGCGATCCGCGACAGCAGCTCGACCGCCACCTCGGGTTCGGTCGCGGCCTCGCGCTGCGTGCGCAGCACCACGCACAGGTCCTTCCACAGCTTGTCGCGCTCGTAGAGCGGCTCGAGCAGGCGCGCCACCCGCTGGCGCTGGGCCGGCCGCGACAGCAGCTCCTCGAGCAGCTCGCGGCCGTCGGCGTGGCCGGGCTGCATGGTGACCACGTCCTCGAGCAGCTCGACCGCTTCGGCCGGCTGGTCGAGCTGGAGCGCGTGCAGCTCGGCGCGCCGGAAGATGAGCGTGACCTGGTCCTTGGGCCCGACGTGATCGACCTCGCGGGCGAGGACGTCGTCGAGCTCGCGCCAGCTCTGGCCGTCGGCGTAGAGGCGCTCGAGCGCCTTGTAGGCCGGCACGTGGGCCGGATCGACCTCGAGCACGCGCCGGTAGTCGCCGACCGCGCGCCCGGGATCCTGGAGGATCTCCTCGTCGACCTGGGCCAGCTCCAGCAGCGCGGCCTTGCGGGCCGCGTCGTCGGCGGTGGCGGTGACCCGGCGCTCGAGCAACGCGCGCAGGTCGTCCCAGCGCGAGGCGGTGCGGTAGAGCGCGGCCAGCTCGTCGAAGGCCTCGGCGTCGTCGGGCTCGGCGTCGAGCACGGCGATCCACGCCTTCTCGGCGCCGATACGATCGCCCAGATCGTTGGCATGCAGGAGCGCCAGCTCGGCGGCCATCGCGCGCACCTCGGCCGGCGGCGCGGCGGCGGCCCGGCG
>SXJR01000426.1 GCA_005779305.1 Myxococcales bacterium | reverse complement strand
CGGCGCTCGAGACGGTCTTCTTGATGAGGTCGACCTCCGCCTGGTCCACCTCGGGCACGATCACCTCGAGCTGGTCGAGACCGAATCGCCGGACCGTGACCTCCTTCTGGCCACCTGGGTTCACGCGGCGGCTGACCGCCGCCACGAGTTTGTCCATGTCGACCGGCCCGGCCCCCTCGGCCTCCGCGCTCGATCAGCGGGTCGGCCAGGGCCGCGCAGTTGACGCGGGCCAGCTCGCCGGTCCGACCCGACAGCACGTGTACGGTCTCGGCCAGCACGTCCTTGCCCACCCCCGACTCGCCCTGGATGAGCACGCTGGTGGCGCTGCGGGCCACGTCGCGGACGAACGGCGGCACGCCGTCGGCGGTCGGATCGAGCACGCGGAGGCGATCGCGGCCCGAGCGGTGCGACGACGACGGCACCGCGTGATCGCGGCCGACCACGTTGAAGGAGAAGCCGCCGATGTGGAAGGTCTCGCCCGGCTCGAGCGCGAACGGCTCACCGCCGGTCAGCGTGCGGCGCGAGACCCGCACGCCGTTGGTCGAGCCCAGATCCTGGATCGTGACCGGCGGCCCCAGGCGCAGCACGGCGTGCCGGCGCGACAACGTCGGGTGATCGATCGCCAGATCGCACGCGGCCTCGCGGCCGATGACCGTCTCGGGGCTGACCAGCACGTGGGTGAGTAGCTGCCCGTGACCCGCCACGAGGACGAAGTCCCCGGACGCGATCACCGGCCCGCCGGCATCCTGGGGGGCGGTGTCACCCACCCGTCTAGCCTACACTGTGACCGAGAGATGACGTTCGACGCGTCGCGCCTGGATCGCGCCTTGCTCGCCCGCCTGCCCTTCGGCGACGACTGGATCGCGCTCGTCGAACCGGCCGACGATGCCGCCTGCGACCCGCACGACGCCGGCGCCCGGCTGGCGATGTACCGCCTCCTCGTCGAACGCGGCAATCCCCGCGGCGCGCTCGGCGATCACGACGAGCTGTCACCGTTCTGGGGCTACGCCTCGCAGCTGGCCTGGCAACGGCGCAGCCGCCGGCTGTCGCCGGCGGGCACCGCGGCGATCGACCCGGCGAGCTGGTGGGGCGCCTGCAACTACGCCTTGAGCGTGGTGCCGTACGTGGCGGCGGCCCAGCTCGGCGTCGTGCCCACGCTGCGGTTGCCGCCGCCGCCGGTGATGTACCGGCGCTCGCTCGCCGCCTGGCGCGAGGCCATCACCACCATGACGAAGCTGGCGCCCGGCGATGACCTCGACGGCCTCCGGCTGGCGGTGTGGAGCGCGCACCTCGAGAGCATCGAGACCGCGGTGCGCGCCTGCACCGCCGCCTTCCGGGCCCTGCCCGCCACCGAGCGCCGCTTCGCCCGCGGCTGGGTGCGCATGGTCGAGCTGTTCGGCTGCGCCGGCTGGCGCACCGACCTCGAGAAACTCGGCGAGCACGGCGGCGGCGATCTGCCCCCGCGCATCCTCGGTGACGACGATCCGCTCAGCGACTTCACCCGCCACGAGCGCTCCACCGTGCGCCGGGTGATCGCGCTGGCCGAGCGGCCGGGCTGGCGCTGGCAGCTCGAGACCGCCGTGTGGCGCCGCATCATGCGCACCCGGGACGCGCGCGCCGACGCCGAGGCCATCCTCGCCGGGTTGTTCGGCAGCGGCCGCGCTGCCTGGCCGGTACGCGCGCGCGCGCTCCGCCTCGCGCTGTGATCCCCGCTCACTCCTCGGGAGGCTTCCCTTCCCAGCCGTAGTCGGTGTCGTCCGGCTCGTCGCCGCGGGTCTCGTCGAGGCTGGTCGCCATCGCTTTCCCGCAGTTGATCGTGGCCGGCCCCATCACCTTGAGCTCCCCGGCCTCGACCTCGGTCGCGTGGGCGCGCAGCTCACCCAGCCGGACCCACAGGACCGCGCCGTCGTCGAAGCCGACGGCCAGCTCCTTACCGGTCGGATCGACCCCGATCGCCGACGAGCCGAAGCCGGTGACCTCGGCGGGCAGCGGCCACGACACCACCGCCTTGTTGACCGGGTTCCACAGGTAGATCGCCTCGCCCACCAGCGCCAGCTCGTCGCTGCCGGGGATGAAGGTCACGTCCTCGATGTTGTCGCCGACCAGCTCGAGCCCACCCAGCCCCTTCTCCTTCTCGGTGTCGTACAGCTGCACGGTGACGCCGTCGTAGCTCACCGCGCGCTCGCGCCCGCGCTCGAGCCACAGGTAGAGCGGATCGTCGCAGTCGAACGAGTGGAAGCCGAAGAGCTCGTTCTCGTCGGGTCGCGCGACGTAGAAGGCGTCATCGTCGTTCATGGCGATGCGGCCGGTGGCGACGTCGATGTCGGTGATGAAGTAGTCATCCTTGCGCCGGTACCACTGGGTGGACTCGCCGCTGCCGATCCGCATCATCACGCGATCGTCCATGTCGTAGCCGACCCGGTCCGCGCTGCGGTCCATCGCGCTCGAGTTGGCCGCCTCGTCGAACGCGAGGTCCTTGCCGGTGCGCAGGTCGAGACCGAAGACGCCGTCGAGGGTCGCGTACAGCACCGGCTGACCCGCCTCGACGTCGAAGTTCTCGACCACCGCCGGCGCGCCGGTCGCGGCGATGGTCTCGCCCCGCCACACCCGCACCCGCTCCGCGCCCGAGATCACGGCGCCGTCGAGGGCGGCGATCTGCTCGACGCTGGTCAGGTTGGCGTTGACGGCGGTGACCAGCGTCCCCGTCGTCGTATCGAGCAAGCCCGCGCGGTGTTGTCCGAAGATCGTGACGACGCGCGCGGTCCCCGGCACGGGGGAGATGCGACGGATCTGCGCCGGCACCTCGACGTCACGCGCGGTCTGCCCGGCCGCGGCCGGCAGGACGGTGAGCTTGCCCTTCGCGGCGCCGACGAACGCGCTGCCGTCGGCCAGCCACTGCGGATTGGTGAGCCGGGCCGTGTAGGTGGCGACGACCTTGCCGTCGGGTCCCTTCAGCGTCACCTTGCCGGCGTCGGTGCTCGCCGAGCGGCCGCCCGGCCCCGGCACGACCACCGGCCCATCGACCTTGGCCGCCGCGGCCTTGCCCGAGGCCAGATCGAGCGAGCTCGACGGGGGCTTGGTGTCGGCGCGATCGACCAACACGTGGCCGGCGTCGACGAAGCGCGGATTGCTGCACGCGTCGACGCCGCTGAAGACCTTGACCGGCGCCAGCGTGGCGGCGTCGCGCAGGGTCGGCCAGCGATCGGCGGCGCAGGTGAACACCCGGGTGCCGTCGGGCGAGACCGCGATGGCGAAGCGGCCCTTGGTCCCCGCCGCCACCGGTGGATCGGGCAGCGGCACCTCGGTGACCGCCAGGGTCTTTGGATCGACGCTCCACGCCGCCGCCGCCTTGCCGACCTGGCCGTAGACGATGAGCGTTCCTCCGGCCCGCACCATCTGGTTCACCGACCCCGACCCGAACGGAGAACCATGCGGCGTCACCGTGCCAGTGGCGAGATCCACCTCGACCAGCTTGCCGTAGCCGATCGCGATCGCCCGCCTGTCATCGAGCGCGACGAGATCGCCGACCGGATGATCGAAGCGCCACGCCGGCACCACCCCCGCGACCCACATCCACGGCCCCGGCTTCGCCGTCGCCGATCCGGTCTCGGACCCCGATCCCGTCCCCGATCCCGTCCCCGTCCCCGTCCCCGATCCCGGCCCCGTCCCCGTCCCCGTTTCCGTCCCCCTCCCCGTTGCTGTGACCGGCCCCGCCTTGGGCCCGCATGCGCCGGCCGTGGCCGCCGCCGCGACGATCCACCACGTGACTCGGCTCCCGATCCCGTTGCTCGGCATCACGAGAGCGTACTCGACCGCCGCCACGCCCGTCAGTCGACCCAGAGCACGCGTGCGTACCATCGCGCGCCAGGCCGGCTGCCCGGCGAGCTGCCGGATCTCCTTCGCGTCGACCCGGATCGTGACGCGCAGTCGCTCGCTGCGGCGGGTGGACAGTGCGGGGACGTCCGCCGCGTTGACGAGCTCGAGCCGGGTGGCGGGATGGTGCGGACGTCACATAGGACGCCAGCTGCGGGACCCCGGGTTCGGCCATCGACCACCAACTGTCGATCGGATCCGGCGGGCCTGTGTTATGGACGGCAATGCTGCGCGTTGTCCTCGTCGTGTCGTGGATCACCATCGGCTTCCTCGCCGGATGTCGCGAGGAAGGGCCGGGGGACGACGACGGCGTCACGGTCGACGGCAGCGACGTCGTCGACGGCGGCGACCTCGACGGTGGGCTCCCCGACGGAGCGTCATGCGGCACGCCCACCCAGTGCGGCGTGCTGTGGGAGCAGCGGGCGGCCGATCGGCTGGCCGCCGTGGTTGGGACGCCGGCCGAGCTCGACGCCTTCGCCCGGGCCATGCCGAAGGGCGGAGATCTGCACAACCACCTGTCGGGCTCGGTGTACGCCGAGACCCTGCTGCGCTGGGGCATGAACGACGGCGCCTGCATCAACAGCACCAGCTTCGCCGCCGTGTCCTCGAACCAGTGCGCCACCGCTGGTAACCAGCCCATCCCCACCTCGGGCTCGTTCTTCGATCAGATCGTGCGGGCGTGGTCGATGCTCGACTTCGTCGCCGGCGCCCAGACCGGCCACGACCACTTCTTCGCGACCTTCGGCAAGTTCGGCCTCATCACCGGCACCCACCGCGACGACAGCATCGCCGACCTCGCCGCCCGCGCCGCCAGCGAGAACCAGGTCTACCTGGAGACCATGTTCAACCTGGGCAGCAACGTCGGCGGCCTGTCGGCGTCGTTGTGGTCGGGCACGCTCACCACGACCGATCTGCAGACCCTCTACGATCGCGTACTCGCCGACGCAACGTTCGCGACCGAGCTGTCTCAGGACATCGCCGTGGTCACCAACGCTGCCACCCGCTGGCGCACCACGCTCGCCTGCACCGGCGCCAGCCCACCAGACGCGTGCGGCGTGACCGTGCGTTTCGTCGCCCAGATCGCGCGCACCGGCAGCAACGACCAGATCTTCGGCCAGATGATCTCGGCGTTCGAGATGGCCAAGACCACGCCGGCGATCGTCGGCCTCAACCTGTCGTCGCCCGAGGACGACACCTCGTCGCTGCGCAACTACGACCTGCACATGGCGATGCTGGCCTTCCTGCGCACCCGCTACACCACCCCACAGACCAGCCCGCTCCACGTCACCCTCCACGCCGGCGAGCTGACCCCGGCGTACCTGCCGTCCACGTACGCCAACCACATCACCTTCCACATCCGCCGCGCCGTCGAGATCGCCCAGGCCGAGCGCATCGGCCACGGCCTGGCCATCCTGTCCGAGACCGACTCCGCGGGCCTCATGACGCTCATGCGTGACCGCAACGTCCTGGTCGAGATCTGCCTCAGCAGCAACGACCAGATCCTCGAGGTCCGCGGCGCTGCCCATCCGCTCGACGAGTACCTCGCCGCCGGCGTCCCGGTGGCGCTGGCCACCGACGATCAGGGCGTGTCGCGCTCGAGCATGGCCGGCGAGCTGGTGCGCGCGGCCCGCGATCATCAGCTCGACTACCGCCAGCTCAAGACCATGGCCCGCAACAGCCTCGAGCATGCCTTCGTCCCCGGCCCGAGCCTGTGGCAGACCTTCAGCGCCGTGCAGCCGATCGCCGCCTGCGCCGCCACCGACACCATGGGCGTCGGCGATCCGCCCAGCGCCACCTGCCAGGCCTTCCTCGACACCAGCGAGCGCGCACGCCTGCAGTGGGAGCTCGAGCGCCGCTTCCGCGCCTTCGAGCGGTTGCAGTGAACCCGCTCAGTGCTGCTTGACCGCGGCCACGAACTCGGTCGACGGCACCATCTCACCCAGCTCGAACAGGAGCGGCGCGCCGGCCAGGCTGGCGCTGGGCGACGCGGTGCAGGCGCCGGTCTCGTCGCGGCGGAACACCGGCGTGGTCTGGGTGGCCATGATGCGGAAGTAGGTGCCGGGGCGGTCGGCGGCGACGGCGAACGGCGGCAACTCGGCGCCACATTTGGCCATCGGCGCCTGGCGGTAGACGTTGGCGAGCGGCACGGGGCGCGCGCAGGCCGCGTCCTCGAAGTAGGTGGCTTCGACGCCGGGGTCCTGCGGCAGGCAGCGGCGTACGCCCGGCTCGGCCGGCGATGATGCGAGCACGCACTCGCCGCCGGTGCGGGTGTCGTAGCGGCTGGGGTCGTCGATGGTGACGTCGCCGGCGACCAGCTCGATGGTCTCGAGGCGATGACCGGGCGAGGGCACGCGGCGGCGCTGGATCTGCGCCAGATCGATCGGCGCCGCCTCGAACCAGCGGTGGCCGACCGGCGCGGTCGTCGCCACGCACGCGCCGCCGAGCTGCTCGTAGCGCGGGGCGACCGCCAGCTCGATGCCGGTGATGAACCCGAGCGGCGAGCACACCGGGCCGGCGAACATGTAGGGCGCCACGTCGGGCCACGCCTCGTGCTGGCCAACCACGGGCTCGTGGCAGCCGGCGTCGGAGAAGCGGAGCGCGCCTTGCCGCGGCGGCAGGCAGGTGGCGACGCCGCTGGCCGTGGTGCGGACGATGCAGTCGAAGTCGTGGGCGCGGTCGCGCAGGCCGGTGGGCAGGTTCAACCCGTCGTCGCTCGCCAGCGCGCTCAGGCCAACACGGCCGCCGGCGTCGATCGCGCGCGACTCGACGCGGGCCAGCTCGGCCGGCGCGACCTCGACGGCCCGCTGGTAGAAACGCTGGCCGTCGCCGTCGAACGGTCCGGCGCACGCGCCCGCGGCGTCGCGGGTCCAGTACACGGCCAGCTCGATCGCGTCGACGTGGTGGAGCGCGGCGATCGCGCCGTCCACCATCGTCGGCGCGTAGGCCCAGGTGCCGCCATCGACGGCGCGCAACGCGCTCGCGTTGCACGCCGCGCTGGTGTGTACGGTGACGAGGTTGGGGAGCAGCCGTCCGCCCGGCGTGCAGTAGCTCTGCCCGTCGGTCCAGCGCCGCGACACACACGCTTCACCGCGAACGGCGTCGAACACCTCGACGGTGTCGCGGGCGCGCGACCCGTCCTCGAACACGTTCCACATCAGCTCGAGACGTGCGCCGCTGGTGGGGGTCGGAGTCTCGTCGGCACAGCCCATGACGGCGACCAGGACGATGACCCCACGCTTCACTCGATCAACGATACCGATCGGCGACCCATCTGTAACGTCATTTCCGTATGTAAGAACACAGGAAATACGTAATGAGATGGACGCAACGGTACGACATCAGGGGATACAGCCGAGGCAGGCGCCATCGGAGAAGGCCAGCGCCAGCACGTCCAGCTGGCTCATCTGGACGCCGAGCAGCTCGACATCGTACAGCCACCAGTCGCTACGGTCCTCGACGAGATCGCTCGAGGCTGCGCCACCTTCCACGGTGTGGAACCAGCCGGCATTCATGGGACCGGTGTCGAGCTGCACCGCCGGTGGGAGCGTGTCGGCGGCGGCGGGAGCGACGAGGGTGAAGGCGATCAGGAGCGCGGTTCGAATCGGCATGCCCTGGACAGAGCCCGCACCGCGGTCGTGTGAGCACGAACCTCCGTGCGCCCCGGCTCAATCGACGATCACGTGGGTCACAGCGCCCTTCTCGTCGATCTGACACATCCACACCCCGATCTGGAGTCGGCCGCCGCAGACGCCGGTGACCCCGAGCGTCCCGTCCGCCGGCCCGGACGCGGCGCTGCGCGGATCCCGGGCCCGGGTCGGATCGTCGCAGAAGCACGCCACGTCGCAGTCGCCCTTCTTCTGGCACGCGGCGCCGATCTGCGGCCCGTGGCAGGAGAGGAAGGTCATGCCTGGAAACTTGGCCCGGTCGTCCCCGCCCCTGACCTCGCAGCAGGTTGTCCCATAGCGGCGCATGTCCGCCCCCTCGCATGGAAGTACCGGCGCGACGGGCGGCGCGACGGGCGGCGCGACGGCCGGCGCGGCGTCGGCCCCCGGCGGCTCGGACCCCGACGCCACGACGAGATCCGGCTGCGCCTTGGTGGTCGTCGGCGCCGCCGTCCCGCATCCCGCAGCTAGCGCCACCCCGATCGCGACCAGCGTGGCACGAGCCATGATCCCGATGATCGTCGCACGAATCTTGCCCCGCGCCAGGCGGGCCGGGACGATCCGCGCATGGACAAGCAGCACCTCGTCGCCCAGCTCCGCGAGCACTTGCTCGGCGTGGCGCGCGTGGCTCGGAGCGCCCGCGACGCCGCCGCCACCGAGGCCCGCGAGGGCGCGACACCCGCCGAGCGACGCGAGGACTCGCGCACCGCGATCGAACAAGGCAGCATGGCCCGCGCCCAGGACAAGCGGCTGCGCGAGGCCGAGGCCGCCGCCGAGGCGCTCGCGACCTTCGCGCCACCGCGCTGGGGAGAGCGCTCGCCGATCGCCGTCGGCGCCCTGGTCGAGGTCGAGGACGAGGACAGCGGCGAGGGACGGACCATCTTCCTTGCGCCGGTCGGCGCCGGCGTCACCCTCGAGGGCCCTGGCGGCGACGGCCTCTTCGCCGTGATCACGCCGTCGTCGCCGCTGGGCCGCGCCCTCATCGGCCGCCGGGTCGGAGACTCGATCGACGTCACGATCGAGCGCGAGCTGCGCAGCTACGCCATCACCTGGGTCGCCTGAGTCAGTCGCCGACAGCTGAACCGGAACCAGTGTGCCGAGATCCTGGCACACGTGTCACAGCGTGACGATGATGGGCTGACGCGCGGCGGCGGATCGTGCCGGGCTCTTCCCGCCGGTGCTGCCGCTTTCCGCGCGCTGCCGCGGCGAGGGCGTGGGCCCAGCTCTTGCTCTTTCGCCGGCGCATGAAGCGCACCATCCCCCTGCTCTCCCTCGCCTCCCTCGCCGCGTTCGCCTCGCTCGGGCTCTCGCTCGTCGCGTGCTCGGATTCGCCGGACGTCGAGGCCACGATCACGCCGCTCGCCTGTGGCCGGCTCACGTGTGATCTCGATCGCCCGCTCGGCGTGGGCTCCAAGCTGGCGTTCGAGCCGGCACCACTCGGCCTGGTCGCGTCGGTGCGCGTGTCGAACCCGGCGATCGCGACCGTCGCGCCCGGATTCCTCCAGGCCGCAGAGGGTTACACCGTCACCGCCGTCGCGGCCGGCCGCGTGACCGTCGAGCTCCTCGACGACGACGGCGAGATCATCGGCTCGCGCGAGCTCGAAGTCGCCGCCGCTGATCACCTGGAAGCGACGATCACGGTGATCGGCCCGACCGGCACCGCCCAGCTCGATCGCGTCACTGCCGAGCAGCCGCAGTCGGTCCCGGCCACCTCGACGGTCCGCATCTCGGTCGATCAGCGCCGCGGCGCCGATCCGCTGCTGGGATGGTCCGAGTACGAGGTCGAGCCCACGCTCACCAACGGCGCGCGCGTCGTGCGCTGGGACCGCGAGGGCAACGCCACCCTCGAGATCCGCGCCGGCGGCGACCAGGCGGTCCGCTTCCGTTCGACCTCGACGGCGCTCGACAGCCGCTTCGTGCTCGCCGCGCGCTGAGCCGGCGCCCGCGCGTCAGTGGGCGACGACCGTGTAGACGTCGCCGTTGATGTTGGCGCCGGCGCGGAAGTCGGTCCAGGCGGCGACCGCCGCCGGCTCGCTGGCGACGATCGAGCCCACGACCTGCGGCAGGAGCGCCGGGCCAGTGCCACCGTCGAGCTGGGCATGGGTGTACGTCCAGGTCGCGCCCGAATCGATCGAGCTGGCCACGAAGACGTGGGGCGGCATGTTGGGCTGCTGGTTCTGGTAGACCACGGCCAGCACGCCGCTGCCGGCGCTGGCGAGGCGCGGCAGGCTGGTCTGCCCGCTGATCACCCCGCCGTTGTTCGACGAGGCGCGGGTGGCGGCCGAGAACGTGGTGCCGCCGTTGGTCGACACGGTCGCGAAAACTTGCGTCCCCTGCCGGCGGTCCTCCCAGGCCACCGCGACCAGATCGTCGGCGGTACCAGCGGCGCGCGGATCGACGGCGAGGGTCGGGGTGAACGACGCCGACACCTCTGCGGCCGGATCGTCGAGGACCCGCTCGGTGCCCCAGTTCACGCCGGCGTTGGTGGAGAGCGCGAAGTCGGCGTCGGACCCGTCGGCGGCCAGGACCGAGACGTCCTGCCAGACCAGGTAGGCGGCCAGCTCGTTGACGCGCAGGACCGGGAAGTCGCTGTCGCGGTTGTCGGTGACGCCATCGCCGTCGACGCGGACATCGGCCGACGGTGCGGTGCCGGCCGCGGCGCTGGAGGCGGCGAAGATGTCGCGCGTGGCCCGGGTGCCGCGCTGCTCGCGCCACACCCAGATGGTCCGCCCGCTCGAGGCGATGCCGACCTGGGGCCTCCCGGCGAAGCGCGTGGCCGGGCTGCCGACGTTGATCCTGATCTCGGCCGCGAACGACGTGCCCCCGTTGGACGACGCCGCGCTCATCACGTCGCGGGCCAGGGTCGTGGTGTCGAGCTTCTCCCAGGTCACGACGACGGTGGTGCCGCGGATCGCGAGCGCGTGGTGGAAGGAATCGCCGGCGGCATCGAGGGCGCCGGTCGCGGCCGAGAAGCTCACGCCGCTGTCGGACGAGGCCTGGACCCGGATGTCGCGCACGCCGCCGGTCACCGTCTGGTACGCGACCACGACCCGATCACTCGAGCCGGGATCGACGACCAGCATGGGCTTGACCGCGTTGGCGTTGATCGCCGAGGTCAGGTTCTGGACGGCACCCCAGGTCACGCCTCCATCGGTCGATCGACGGAAGTAGACCTCGGTCTGGCCGACCACGGCGCACGGCGCCGTGGTCGAGGTGCACAGCTCGCTCCACACCGCGTAGACCCGGGTGCCGAGCGGGCTGCCGCCAGCGGCGAGCTCGATGTCGTAGCTGTGCTGAGTCGCCGTCGCGTCGAGCCGCTGCTCGGGATCGCGGACCAGGCAGCCCTCGGCGGCATCACCGCTGGCGTCGCAGTCGGTGTCGAGGTTGTCGCCGCACACGTCGGCGCGCGGCACGACCTCGCCCACGCAGTTGCCGAAGCCACCGAAGGCACAGGTGCGGGTGCCGGCGCGGCAGGTGCCGACCCCGGCGGTGGTCGCCGGCAGGCCGCTGTAACAGGACTGCGTGATCGGCCCGCCGCCGGCGGCGTTGTCGACGGTGCCGTCGCAGTTGTCGTCGAGGCTGTTGCAGACCTCGCCGCTGGGCGTGACCTCACCGGCGCAGGCACCGAACATGCCGGCCGCGCAGGTGGCGGTGCCGGCGCGGCAGACGCCGACGCCGTTGGTGGTGGCCGGCATCCCGGTGTAGCAGGCCTGGGTCACGCCGTTGTCGGGAGTGCCGTTGCAGTCCTGATCGAGGTTGTCGCAGATCTCCAGCTGCGGCTCGGTGGCCCCGGCACACACCAGGGAGCCCTGCGAGCAGGTGAGCATGCCATTGGCGACGCACACCCCGCGGGGCGGCGTCGTGAACGCGCACGAGGCGCCGGCGTCGACCGGGTTGTCGTCGGCGGCACCGTCACAGTCGTTGTCGATCCCGTCGCAGATCTCGATCCCACCGTTGGTCAGGGAACAGGCGTACTCGCAGCCGTCGAGCTGCTGGCCATCGACGTCGACGAACCCGGGCTGACAGCCGGTCGCCGGGTTGAAGCTGCACATGCCGCCGGAGCACGACGTGGTCACCACGTGCGGGAACTGACAGACCAGCCCGCAGCGGCCGCAGTTGTTGCGATCGGTCTGGAGCATGAAGGTCTCGTCGACGCTGCGGTCGCAGTCGTTGTCGACCACGTCGCAGGCCTCGACCCCGCCGTTGGTCGGGGTGCACGAGTACTCGCAGCCGTTCATCTGCATGCCGTCGGCGTCGAGGAAGCCGGGGTTGCAGTCGGCGGGCGGGGTGAAGCTGCACGTGCTGTTGCTGCATTGGGGCGTGGCCTGGAAGAACTCGCACACCCGGCCGCAGCTGCCGCAGTTGTTGACGTCGCCGGTGAGGTCGAGACCCTCGTCGACCGCGCCGTTGCAGTTGTTGTCGATGGTGTCGCAGGCCTCGACGCCGCCGTTACTCTGGAAGCACCGGTACTCGCAGCCGTCGGACTGGGCGTAGGGGCCGGTGATGTCGCCGTTGACGTCGGAGAAGCCTGGGAAGCAGCCGGTGATCATGCAGGCGCCGGCCGTGCACTGGGTCTGCGCGCCCGCCTTCTCGCAGCGGACGCCGCACGCGCCGCAGTTGAGCTCGTCGCTCTGCAGGTCGAAGCCGTTGTCGACGGTGCCGTCGCAGTCGTCGTCGATCAGGTTGCAGGTCTCGGGGCGAATCATGTTGGGGTCGCAACCGGTGCCGCCGGCGTCGACGGTGCCGTTGCCGCCCCCGTCGCCGCTCCCGGCGTCGCGACCGGGGGTCTCGCACGTGATGCAGAACTCGTTGAGGTTGCAGCCGCCCAGGAGGAGCGCGCTGGCGAGCGCCGCCGTCGCCAGCCCGCGGGTGCGCCGCCGCCGCAGGAGCAACAGGCCAGAGGCGAGGAGGCCGCCGAGCAGGGCCCCACCGCCGCCCGCGCCGCCACCGGCGTCGCAACCGCCGCCACCGCCGACCGTCACGTACTCGCCGCCGCGGGTCCAGATCCCGCACTGGCCGAGCTCGCAGCTCTGGCCTCCCGGGCAGGTCACGCCCTCACACGGATCGGGCACGCACTGCCCGGACAGCGGATCGCAGACCTCGGTCGGCGGACAGCGGACCGCCGAGCACATGTCGTCCTGGCAGGCGCCGGTATCGGGGTTGCAAACTTGCCCCGCCGGGCACGCGCGCGCACAGCCGGTCGGCGCGCACGCGCCGTCGCGGCAGACCGAGCCCTGCGGGCAGGTCAATCCCTCGCAGCTGGCGACGCAGGCGCCGCCGCGGCAGAACTGATCGCCCGGACAGGTCACGCCGTTGCACGGATTGGTGGTGCACACGCCGTCGACACAGATCTCGGTCGCGGTGCACTTCGGCAGGTACTGACAGGTGTCGGGCACGCACAGCCCGTCGGTGCCGCGGCACACCAGGCCGGCCGGGCACGTCATCATCGAGCAGGCCAGCACGCACGAGCCGTCCTCGCAGACCCGCAGGTTGCCCTGCCCGTCGACGGGGCAGTTGACGTTGGCGCACGGATCGGCAACGCAGAAGCCCATCTCGCAGACCTGGCCGCCCGGGCACGGGAACTCGCCAGCGGCGCACGGAGCGGCGCAGCCGCCGTTGTCGCAGATGCCGCCGTTGCAGAGATCGCCCTCGTCGATCGTCCCGTCACAGTCGTCGTCGATGCCGTTGCAGACCTCGGTGCCAGTGGTCGCCCCGCCCACGCACTCCATCGCCCCGTTGATGCACCGGGTCAAGCCGTCGGCGCAGGCGCCCATGCCGCCGCCGCACATCTGGCCCTCGCCGGGCACGTTGTCGTCGACGACGCCGTCGCAATCGTCGTCGAGACCGTTGCACATCTCGGCGGTCGGCCCGGTGCCGCCGGTGCAGGTCAACATCCCGGGCGCCACACACACGAACACGCCGGGCGTGCACTCGCCGATCGAGTTCCCGCACGGCTGCCCGGCATCGACCGGGTTGTCGTCGGTGACGTTGTTGCAGTTGTCGTCCCGGTTGTTGCAGGTCTCGGGCGACGGCCCGACCTCACCCGCGCACGACAGGCTGCCGCCGACGCAGATGGTTTGCCCGAACGAACACTCGCCGACGCTGGTCGTCCCGCACGGCTGAGCGACGTCGGTCGGGTTGTCGTCGGCCACGCCGTCGCAGTCGTCGTCGAGCCCGTTGCAGAGCTCGCCGGTGCCGTTGAAGCCGCCGGTGCAGACCAGCCCGCCGCCCTGGCACACGAACATGCCTGGCGTGCAGATGCCGAGCGAGCTGCCGCACGAGCCGCCGCCGCCCGGGTTGCCCTCGTCGGTCGCGGCGTCGCAGTCCTCGTTGAGGCCGTTGCAGATCTCCACGTTGGGCCCGGTGTTGTCGCTGCACACCAGCGCGCCGCCCTGGCACACGATCGCGCCCTCGGGGCAGAGGTCGGCGTCCGGGCCGTCACAGGCCGCGCCCGTGCCCGAGGGGTTGTCGTCGACGAGCTGGTTGCAGTTGTTGTCGGCGCCGTCGCAGACCTCGGGCGACGGCGCGGTCGTGGCGTGACACTCGATCGTGGCGGCGTTGCACACGGTGACGCCGCCCCGGCACTGTCCGAACTGGGGAGCGTTGTCACAGGTCATGGCGACGCCGTCGCAGGTGCACGGATCGTTGACGCCGGTCAATGTGGCATCGTCGGCGTCGATCATCCCGTCGCAGTCGTTGTCGAGCCCGTCGCAGATCTCGACCTGGGGCACGCACGGCGGCGTCAACCCGTCGACGCGGATCAGCATGTCCTCGAAGTCGTTGTCGCCGCCGCGGAAGAGATCCTCGAAGCCGAAGTAGAAGCGATCGGCGACGACCGGCGAGCTGTAGACCAGGTGGTGGACGAAGTCGCCGTCGTTGTTGAGGTCCTTCTGGGTGTAGTAGATGCGGCCGAACAGCGGCAGATCGGGGTTGGGGACGGGGTCGTCCTTGAAGTCGCCGCAATTCCGGCGCCCGGGGAGCCGGCTTCCCGGGTTGGCGGGGTCCTCGGGGGTGATCAGGTAGAAGCCGATGAAGCCGCCCTTGTATCGAAGCGCGGTCTGCTCGCTGGCGAAGTTGACCGAGATGCTGTTCCCCGGCTCGGCGTTGAGCACGTACATCGTCGGATCGCCGCTGTGCGTGGTCGAGTTGCCGGGGCCGAGGACCATCGCCGTGCCGCAGCCGAGGATCGGGTGCAGGTTGGCGGCGCGGCCAGCCGGCGTGAGCACGTCGTCGCCGATGTTGTAGTAGCCGAAGCTGTTCTCGAACCCGGCGCCCTCGCCAACGTCGAGGAAGACCACGGGCTGGGCCAGGTTGGGCTTGAAGATCTGCGGCACCTCGGCGGCATCGACGACCGCATCGATCACACCGACGCCCTCCTGCGCGTCGAGGAAGATCTGCAGGCGGTTCGAGACCGGCAAGATCGTCCCGTCGACCTGGGTGATCGTCGCGCTCGCCTGCCCCGCCACCGCGATCACCGCAAACAGGAGTGCGCCACGGGCGCGCTGGCCCATCTTCCTCATCGGGGACAGTCTATCCCGCCCGGCAAGCCTCCAGACAGGATCCCGAACCCGATGCCCCTCCGTTAACCGAGGAATTCCGGGCTTGACGGGGTCTGGGTCACATCGACCGGCGACCAGCATCTGCCTGCTGATGCGATCCTCCTTGCTCCTCCTCACCCTGGCCGCCGCCGCCTGCAGCGGCGATCCCGACGTATTCGCCGACGCCGGCGCCGACGCGCCGGGCACCGACGCGCCGGGCACCGACGCACCGAGCACCGACGCGCCCGTCGATGTGGACGGCCCTGGTGCGCGTGGACCGGTCACCGTGCACGTGCTGACCCGGGCCGGCGATGGGCTGCCGGATCTGGTGGCGACGGTGTACGTCGCGGACCCTGATGGCACCGTGGTGTCGCAGGCCATGCCCGACGCCACCGGCGTGGTGAACGCGACGGTGGCCGAGGGCGGGAGCGTCACCGTGAGGCACGGCGGCGGCAACCAGCCGGTGCTCACCACCGTGTTCGCCGTCGGGATCGGTGACGAGCTGTGGTTCGGGCGAAACGGATCGAATCCGGTGACGACGATGACGGTGGCGTTGCCGGCGGCGGCCGGATCCACCCGCTATAACGTGCGCGGGCCGTGCGTCTTTGGCGAGGGCAACACGCCCACGCTGACGGTGCAACTGGTGCCGGGCTGCGCCGCGACCGTGAACCTCCTGGCCATGGCGTCGGGCGGCACCGCGCCGGTGCGCCACATCGTCGTGCCGACGGTGACGCCGACCGCGGGCACGACCCTGACCGTACCCGGACCGTGGGCCGCGCCCCCCTCGATGGCGTGGAGCGCCTCCGGCATCCCGGTCGGCGCGACCTCCATCAGCGCCTCGATCACGGTCCTCGAGGACGCGCGGATCACGCTCGGGTTCGTCGCCGCGCAGACGCCCGGCGAGCCGCTCGGTCTCACCACCGCCCTGCCGGCCTACGGCGACAGCGCGCTGCTCAATGTCGCCTACCGATCGAACGTCTACTATCTCGACGTCCGCCACGTCAGCCCCGTCCCGACCTCCGCTTCCGTGATGGTGGCGCCGCGGGTACCGGCCATCACCTCGGTGTCCGTGGGACCGACCGCCCTCTGGACGCTGGCGGGCGCCGGCACGCCCGACCTCATCGCGATCGACGCCGACGAGCTGGGCGAGAAGGGTGAGCCGCTGGGCAGCTGGCGCTTCCTGGCGCCGCCGGCTCCTGGTTCGGTCCGCGTCCCCGCGATCGCCGGCGCGCCGACGCCGACCGACGCCCGCGCCCGGGTCTTCGACACCGATGTGGTACCCGACTACGCTGCGCTGCGCGAACGCGTCGGCCTCGGCGAATGGGCCGGGACCATCCCGCCGTCGGCGCCGCTGTTCGCGCAGCAGAGCTCGATGTACTAGTCAGGTTAGCGTTTGATCGTCCAGGACCCGCTACCGCTCTGCTGGGTCCACTGCCCGGTCATCGACTTGCCGTCGTCGGCGAGCACGAGCTCGACGCGACCGTTCTGCTTGTTCCAGTGCTGGAAGTACGTGAAGGTGACGCGGCGGGCGCGGTAGTCGAACGTCCCGGTCTTGATCGCGCCGTTACCGGCCCAGTATGGCCTTCTCGACGTCGTCACCGTCGTTCATGAACGGCACCATGCCGATGCCGACCTTCTCGTCGGCCTGCTTCTGCGCTTCGGCCGGAGCCGGCGCGAGCACGGCGAGCACGGCGATCGACCACACCACAAGCGACCAGCGACCGAGCAGCATGGTTCCCTCCGTCATCGTCGACAGGCGCGGCGCAGCGTCGCTACTTCGCGTCGCAACGCTTCGTGCACTCGGACTGCGCCTCGTAGGTCGCGATCGCGCAATCGAGGCGCGCCACCTTCGCAGAATCGGTGATCTTCGGGTCGTCCGACGACCCGCAGGCCGCGAGCGCCTGCTCGTGCTGCTTGTCGCAGGCGTCCCTGCAGGCCTTGGGGTCCTTGGAGCACGCCGCTACCGCGAGAAGGATCGCCAGGATGGTGAACCGCATGTCGATCAGTGTGCCCTATATCCAGTGTGCCCCATATCCGTCGGCCCAGGTCCCGCGTGCGCGCCGCGGTCAGGGCGCGGTTTCGAGCGCGTCGGGCACGACGTCGGGAATGACCACCCATTCGACGACATGGTCGCCCTTGCACATCGCCACCCCGATCTTGCCCGGGGCCGCGGCCCCGCCCGTGGCCTCCAGGTATGCGCGCATGCGCAGGCACAGCTCGATCGGCCCACCGTCGAGCCGCTCGAGGCGGATCCAGCGACCGCGCCGACCCGCGGGCGCATCTGCCGAGACCACGCCCAGCCACCGCGCCACCGGCAGCGCGCGCAGCCGGTACAGCCGCACCGCGGCGATCAAGAACGGTACCGCCCACAGGGCGTACCCCGCGCTCATCGCCAGGATCAGGAGGGCGTTCACCTCGCCGGTCGCCAGCAACAGGAACGGGGCCAGGACCACCATCGGCATCAGCAGGTAGAACAACCCGAGGACCAGCGCCGGCACCGTGTAGTCGGCCGGCTCCCGCCCCATCGCCTCGACACACGCCGGGTGTGCCTTCGCTCGCTCCAGCCGCGCTCGCTCGTCGTCGGTCATGACCACCTCCTGCTCCAGCTTACCGCGACTCCCGGCGCCACGCTCAGCGCGGTGTCCTGGTCATCCCGGCGTGACGGGACCCGCCGAGATGCATGGCGTCCGGAGACATCGACCCATGAGGGCGGAGCCGGCCATCGGGCAGCGCCTCGGCGATGAGGTCGCTTCGGTCATGACTTCGAGCACGCTGCGACGATGGGGCCGGGGCGAGCCCAAGGCCAAGAGCGCGGCGTCGGCCCCCAAGCGCAGCTGATCACTGGGCGAGGCGCACGACACCGCTGGTGACCCGGTAGTTCTCCCCGGTCCCCGACGACAGATCACACGCCGTTGCGCCGCAAGGTGGACTCCCGAGCACGTACTGTCCGGACGGGTTCGCCCCCTGGACGCCGGCCGCGAAGGTGTTGCCGACCGCGGACACGATCACACCGGCGCTGGGCTTGACGCTGAGACCAGTGGTGACCCCGCCCGTGGTGTTGCCTGTGATCGTGTTGCCGCCCGGGCTAGCCGCGGTGCCCAGGTCGAACGCCGATCCCGCCGTGCCGGCGACGGTGATGCCGCCGCTGTCGACGTTGCCGTTGGCGACCGTGCTGCGGTTGTCGGTGATGGAGACCCCCCGCAGGCGCAGCGCGTACGCACGTGCGGCGCCCAGCCAGATGCCGCCGTGGAACGACGCGACGCCCGTGGTCGTGTACCAGGCGTTGCCCGTGACCGCGCCGCCGGTCATCGCGAGGTCGAGCGCGCCGTCGGCGCGGACGCCGCCGAAGAGGTTGTCGCGGATCTGCAGCCCGGTGCCGTCGATGGTCGCGGTCGACGCACCGTCCACGTAGACGCCGAGCGAGCTCTGGCTGAGGGTGGTGTTGGTGAGCACGAGCGCGGCGCGCGGCTGGTTGGTGCCCTGGAGGTCGGCCACCCGGATCGGCGCCGACGAGCCGAGGTAGGCGAAGCCTCGCACGGTCGAGTCGGTCAGCGTGACGCTCGCGACGTCGCCGCTCCCGTTGAAGACGAGGATCCCCCACGCCGTGCTGGTGACGGAGGCCGCCTCGAGCGTGCAGCCCGACATGGTGAGGCGGGCGCGCCCGCGCAGGGTGATCCCCCGCGTGTTGACCCGCATGGTCACGCCGGTCAGCGTGACGCGGGCGTCGTCGAAGACGTCGATGGCACCGCCCCCGCCGGCCGACTGACCGGTGCCGCCGACGCCGGGGCCGGCGAAGGTGCCGCCCTCGACGACGAGCTGGGCCGTCCCGCTGACGGCGATCAGCGATCCGGCGCCGAAGGTCCCGCCGGTGGCGCCGGCCGCGTAGTTGGCGACAGTCCCGGGCCGCAACGTCACGACCGCGGATCCCGACGCGGTGATCGCCTGCGCCGAAGAAGTGAACGCGCCCACCAGCCGGATCCCCTCGAGCACCGACGTCCCGCCCACCGCTCGCAGCGCACCTCCCTCGATCGACAGGTCGATGACCGTGGCGTCGGTGAGATCGAGGGAGATGCGCAGCATCGCCAGGCCCGGGTTGCGCGCACGGATCACGTCGCCCGCGACCGGCACGGCCGAGGCGCCCTGGCTCGTGGAGGTGTACGCGCCGTCGAGCAACCACACGGTCTCGCCGGCGACCGCCAGCGTCGCCCCGCGCGCGATCGTCCGGCACGGCGCGGCCTCGACCGTGCAGTCGTTCCCGGCGTCGGTGCCGCTCGGGCTGACGAAGCGATCGAACGTGACCGCGGCGTCGAGGGACGCGTCGAGGTTGGCGCTGGCGTCGTCCCCGGCGTCGAGCGCGGCGCTGGCGTCGACATCCATGGCGGCGTCGGCGGCGCCGGCGTCGACATCCATGGCGGCGTCGGCGGCGCCGGCATCGCCCACCGCCGCCGCGTCGGCGAACGTCGACGGCGCGTCCTCACACCCGACCCCCGCGACCATCCCGAGGATCATCAACCGGTACGTGAGGCTGGCCAACCCACGACCGTCAGGAGTCGCCATGGTCATGTGATGTAGAGGCCCCCGCTCGCCGGATGTGAGCCGCCCGGGGCCCGCGCGTCAGGCCGAGATCCCGGCGTCGGTCGAGCCGTCGACCCGCTGCCCACGCTGCTCCACGTCCATGCCGGCGCCGGTGTCGGTCACCGACAGCACGACGTGGTCGCTCGCGACCGCGTCGCCGTCGCCGCCGCGGCGCCGGTGCGCGCCGATCGTCAGCACGCCGTGCTCGTCCATCGCGTCGGCGGCGTCGATGCACAGGTTGACGAGGGCGTGGCTGAGCTGGGCCGGATCGCCCTCGATCGCGGCCAGCTCGTCGCCGAACGAGGTCTCGACCTTGATGCCCTCGGGCAGGGTCCGCGACACGAGGGACACCACCGACGTGATCAGCGACTCCGGGCGCACCTGCTCCCCTGCGGTAGGCATCGCGGCGCGCGAACCGAGCAGATCACGGGTGAGCTCGGCCGCGCGGCGGGCCGACAGCAGGATGCTGTCGGCATCGGCGACCGTGGTCGCCCCGCCACCGTCCTCGACCATGCACTCCGCGCCGCCCGCGCCATCAGGATCGCGGCCGCGCCATGACCGGGAAGTCGGCGAGGGCCAACGTCAGCCAGTGCCAGGGTCAACTCACGGTCGTGCTCGGGAACCTGACCCTCGACGGCAAGAAGGCGCAGTAGCCTCAACAGCGGGCTTCCGCGCCTCCGGCCTCAGTCGTTGTGTTTCCGGTGCTTCTTGTGCTTCTTGTGCTTCTGCGGCTTGTGCTTCTGCGCCGGATGCGCGCCGTGGTGACGATGCGCCGGAACCGTACGCACGACACACGCCGCGAGGCCGACGGCCGCGATGAGGAAGATGACGAGGAGCGCTCGCCTGCCGATCGTCATGGCTTCACGGTAACGCGACCGCCCCCCGTGGGCGCAAGGCCTACACTCGCCTGACGTAAGATGGGCACGATGAACCTGCGCGCGCGGATCGCAGCGCCGGTCGCCATCGGCACGGCGACCGTGAGCGGGCTCGGGCTCGCGATCGAGCTCGTTCACCTCGGCTCGCACGCTGATGCCGTCGAACGGCTCGTCGCCTTCTTCTCGCTCAGCTACGAGCAGAACCTTCCGACCTGGTACGCGTCGTCGCTGCTGCTCTCATGCGCGGGGTTGCTCGTCGCGATCGGCAATGACGCCCGGGAACGCGATCGCAGGTTTGCGCTGGCGTGGCTGGTGCTCGGCGCCGGCTTCGCCGCGATGTCGCTCGACGAGGCGAGCGAGCTGCACGAGGATCTGTACGGCATCGTTGACGGCGGCGACCTGATCTACTTCGACTGGGTGATCCCTGCTGGCCTCGCGGTGGTCGCGATCGCAGCCGCGTTCGTACCGTTCCTGCGCGCCCTGCCGGCGCCCCGGCGCCGCGACGTGCTCGTGGCGGGCGCGCTGTACCTCGGCGGCGCCCTCTTCATGGAGCTGCCGCTTGGATGGTGGACCGCGGGCTACGGCGCCGACAGCGCCGGTTACGCGCTGATCGACTGGATCGAGGAGACCCTCGAGCTCGTCGGCGCCAGCTGGTTCCTGCTCGTGCTCGCGGCGCGCTGGGACGAACGCGAAGAAGCCGCTCCGTGACGCCGCGGTCACCGTTCCTGGTCTCGCCCGCGTACGACTGGGCGTTCTTCCTGCTGGCGCCGATGTACGCCCTCGTGATCGGGATCCTGATCGCGGGCACCCGCTTCACCGATCACGAGATCTTCGTGCTCGGCCAGGGCACGACGATGGCGGCGATCGCGATCGGAAGCCTCGTCCATGCCCACCTGGTGGCGGTGGTGTTCCGCAGCCACGTGAACGCGACGATCTTCACCCGCTACAAGCTTCGCTTCGTGCTGGTCCCGATCCTCCTGTGGCTCGCCATCGTCGGCTCCACGTGGGTCGCGATCACCGCCACCGTCGTCGCCACCTTCTGGGACGTCTGGCACTCGGGCGCGCAGACCTTCGGGTTCGCGCGCATCTACGACCGCAACGCCGGCAACACCACGGACGCCGGGCGCCGCCTCGACTACTGGCTCAGTCAACTCCTCTACGCCGGGCCGATCCTCGCCGGCGCGACCTTTGTCGATCACATCGACGCGTTCGAGAACTACAAGGACGTCGGATCCGCGTTCTTCACCAGCATCCCCGCCGACGCAACCGGACACCAGCGCTATCTCACCTGGGGCATCCTCGCGGCCGGAACGATCTTCCTCGTCGCGTACGTGGTCGCCCAGGTGGGTTACCACCGCCGTGGCCATCGCGTCGCGCCGCTCAAGGTGTTCCTGCTCACGACGACGGGGCTGTGCTCGATCTACACCTGGGGCTTCAACACGTGGGGAGAGGCGTTCTTCATCATGAACTTCTTCCACGCGGTGCAGTACCTCGCCCTGGTGTGGGCGATGGAGAAGAAGACCCTCGCCAGGCGCTTGGGCGACGGGCGCGACGGCCTACGCGCTGCCGCGTTCGTCTTCTTCGGTGCGGTCGGGCTCTACGGCCTCGGCGCCGAGCTGCTCGACCCGGACATCAACACGCTCTGGGCGCTGACCATCGTCGTCTCGCTGATGCACTTCTGGTGGGACGGGTTCATCTGGTCGGTCCGACGCAACGAGGTCTGAGGTTCCGATCGCCTGGCCGGGGTTGAAGTCCATCAGCGTGAAGGCCGCCATCGATCGCCGCCTGCTCGACACCCTCGCCCGCCCCGGTCGCGAGGTCGTGTTCCACGACCCGTCCGACGGTGACCGCGGCGCGTGATATCCTGCTCCGATGCGGGGGTGGGTCCTGCTCGCGGGTATCGCGTGGAGCGGCGTCGCCCACGCCGAGGCGACCGAGCCGGCGCGACTCGCAACGTCCCCGATCGCGCTCGGGCATGGCTCGACGTTGCGGCTCGCGGATGGCCAACGCTGGTCGTATTCACGACGGAAGCGGGACGGACTGCCGCCACTTCGACTGCCGCACCGACCCGCGGGTCTGGCTCGACTTCGAGCAGAAGCTTCCCGCGCCCATGCCCGAGCGCGTGATCCCGCTCGAGCGCCTGCGCCGCCGGCGCGATCCGGTCGAGCCCTGAACCCGCACGGCGCCCCTACTTGGCCGTGGCTGCGTCGCAGCGCGGGTCGTAGCTAACGTCGGCGCGCGCGACGTAGAACACCGCCGGCGCGCCGCCGGCGTAGATGGTGACCTCGTTGTTGAGCCGGTCGCCGCGGCCGCAGGTCGACATCTTCTGCCAGCCGACGATCGGCCTGGACAGGACGGCGGGCCCGCCAGCCTCGCCGCCGTTGCCGAGCTGCAGGCCGACCCGGCCTGCGAGCAGTTTGACGTAGATGGTGATGCGGTTGACGTCGGTCGGGGTGTCCTGCCCGATCAGGTTGCCGGCGGGGTCGCTCAACACCTGGACCAGGCCGCCGGGACCGCCGGCGGAGAACAGGTTGGCGGTGATGCCGTCGACGCTGGTCGCGATCCACGACACGTGCTCGGTGCCCGGAGTGTTGGCCCAGGTGGTCCATCCGGCCGACGCCGAGTACCAGCCCATCGCCGTCGAGAAGGGGCCGGTGATGACCGCGTCGCCGGGGGCCGTGCCAGCGGTCGGGATGGTGAAGTCGGGGTTGTGGACGTGCGCGGACACCACGGGGGAGGCGTCGGCGGCCGAGGCGAACGCGAGGAGGGTGGCGGCGAGGCAGAAGGCGTTGACGGTGCGCATGTGATTCTTCCTGGTTGGGGGTTGTGCCAGGAAGGCGTTACTCGGCCGGTAACGCCGTTGCGCGATCACCTCGCGGGCGGCGCGAGCTCGACCGGCTGGTAACTGCAGAAGGTGCCGGTGCGGAGCGAGACCTCGAGGTGCCGGCCGAGCGGCGGGCAGGCCTCGGCGATCCGCTTCATCGCGCCGCGGATGCGTAGGGTCACGTTGACCCGGGCGCGTTCCGCAGACGACGCGGCGGGTCGGTCCCGACCGCCGAGGCCGACCGCGCGCGACAGCTCGGCGGTCAGCGCCTCGATCTCGTCGCGGGCGCGGGCGGCGCGGCCGTGGTCGTTGTGGTCGGTGGCCTCGTCGAGCACCTCGCGCAGATCGAGGAGCCGCTGCTTGTAGGCGGCCTTGGCGCCGGCGTCGAGCAGCGGTCCGGCGTCACCGGCGGCGCCGGAACGATCCGGCGGCGCGTCGGCTGACGCTTTCCCGCCGCGGGCCAGGGCGATCAGGTCGAGGACGTGAACCTCGACGGCGGGCCGTTCGACCAGATAGGCGAGGTAGCGCAAGCCGTCGACGTCCTTGAGCCGCGCGGTGGTGTCGCCGAAGCGGATCGCGAACACCTCGCCCTCGAGCTGAAACCTCGGTGCCGTGGCCGGGTTCGTCCGCGGCAGCTGCGACGGCAGGTGGGCGGGGGCGATCGCCGCACCGGCCGCGGCGGCCAGCGCCGACCGCAGGCAGCGATCGAGATCGACCGGCCAGGCGCCGATCAGGAGCCGCGCCGCCGACGGCAGGAACCGCACCCTCTCCTGGCCGAGCCGCCGCAGGGCCGCCGCGCACGCCAGGCCGGCGTCCTCGACGTCGTCGAAGGTCGGCGACAGCGGCAGGGTGCGCGCGGCCGGGGCGTCGCCCAGCCCGGCGAGCGCCTCGCGATAGAGGAAGAAGGTCTGGCCGACCTCGATCACGTCGCCGTCGGCGAGCGTGGCGCGCTGCGCCGGCAGACCGTTGATCATCGTGCCGTTCTTCGATCCGGCGTCGCGCAGCACCCAGCGCTGCAGCGCGCGCTCGATCACGACGTGGGCCGACGACGTCCAGCTATCGGCGAGGCGCAGCTCGAGACGGCGGACGCGGCCGTCGGCGACCACCTCGGCGGCGTCGGGGCCGCGGCCGATGGTGACCTGGTGGACGGCGCCCAGCGGATGACGCACCGCCGGCGCCGTCGGCCGGTCGCCGATGAAGACCCGGGCCAGGCACGGCTGGCTGCCCGCGGGACGTGCCGGTCCGTCCTCGGCCGTGCGGGTGACCGCCGGCAACGACCTCTCTGGCATCGGCGCGATGCTACCGCGCCGACGCGCACGCGGCGACCGGCGCGGCGACCGGCGCCCATCAGCGGCGACCGGTAACGCCGTTGCCTCGGGCGTTACGCCCCCCGAACGAACGCGACGGCACCCCGCCTTCGCCACCGCCCCTGCCAGGAGAACTTCGATGAACTCGTCCGCCCTCCGTCCTCGCCCGCTGCGCCGAACCTTCGCATCCGCCGCCCTCGTCACCGGTCTGGTCGGCGCCGCCGCCGGCACCGCCTCCGCCCAGTTCGATCCCGCCGCCGAGGCGATCAACGGGGCCTACCGACGCATGCGCCTGACCGGGCTTCACCTCGACTGCGGCAGCAACGGCGACTGCGCCCAGGTGTTCGGCGCCGCCACCGCCGCCCGTTTCCCCGCCGTGCCCGGCACCGGCGACACCGTGCGATCGATCATCCCGCGGCCGTCGGCGCGCGGCACCGGCACCATCGATCATCTCGATCTCGAAGTGGTCGACTCGGAGATGGCGTTCCAGCTGGCCGACATCGGCATCGGCTACAACATCGGCTTCACGCTCCGGGCGTCACGGGTCGGTGACGGCCTGGTGCGCTTCGAGGGCTTCACGCCCCAGCCCGACTACTGCGTCATCATCGGGATCCCCGATCCGGTCGGCGTCAAGGTCCTTCGTTTCGAGGGCGCGGGCGCCAACGTCTGCGCCACGGTCTCGCAGGACGGTGCGCCCGACGACGACGACGATGGCCTGCGCCACTACAAGTCGTTCGCCATGACCAGCGACGCCCGCTGCGCGCCGACGGATCCGACCCTGCGCGCGAAGTCGCCGCGCCACCGCATGGGCCAGAACTTCTTCGCGGTCGACTACCGGCTGAACAACCCCTCGATGGCCGATCACGCCGACTTCCTGGTCAAGCTCGGCGAGGCGATCGAGGCCGTCCGCGCCGAGAACCAGCAGCGAACCGAGGTGTGCGCGACCTTCACCGCCGAGGAGCGTGCGACCGAGGCCGCTTGCCGGCTTCGCCCGCTGCCCACCTGGGACACCTTCGCGTTCGAGCTGCGCCCGACCCAGTGCGCGGCCTACGCCGGGCTCGGCGATGCCCGCCAGCTCGAGGGCAACTTCGACGCCTTCTCCGGAACCATGGCGCGCCTCCCGGCCAGCGCCAAGGCCAGCTTCCCGGGCGCGCGGACGACCGTCGAGCTCGACGCCACGCACATCTGCCGTTACGTCGACGGCAGCGCGGTGCCCTCGCGGACCATCACCGGGCGCGTGACCATCAACCAGCCGCTCGGCGTGGCCCGGACCGCCGACGAGGCGTACGAGCTGGGACAGCTCAGCCGCGGCATCGACTACACCCTGGCCGCCCGCTACGAGCGCGACCCCGTCAGCGGCGTGACGTTCACGCCGGCCCGCAACCGTGTCGAGCTGCGCCAGGGGACGTCGATCCGGTTGCCCTTCAGCATGCGCCTCGATGCGATCGGCGGAGCCCCAGGCTTCACCGGCACGCTGTCGGTGGACGCGCGGGGGCCGCTGGTGGCCGACGCGCGGCCGTCGATGCTCGGCGTGATCGGCACGGTGAAGAACAACCTCTGCCTCGAGCTGGATCCGGTGATGACCGACCTGTGGCAGGACCCCGGCTTCTTCCTGCCGTTGAGCATGCCCGACCCCGCGCCCGACGCCTTCCTCGAGCTGGCGCGCGATCTGACCGTCGAGCTGCGCTGGCTCGAGAAGAACCTGATCCCGTAGCACCGACGATCACGAACAGCCGAGGTCACGAACAGCCGAGGTCGCGCGCCCGGCGGCGTGCTTCCTCGGCGGTCGTGCTTTTCGGAGTGGCCTCGCCCCAGCGGACGAGGACGGCGCCGTAGGCGGCGCAGGCCCCGGCTAGGTCGCCCTTGCGCTCGAGCGCCTGGCCGAGCAGGAGCCGGGCGGTGACCGGCCGGGTGCTGAACGGGAGCTCGCAGGCGGCAGCAGCGCGCTCGAGCCACGCGACGGCCTCGTCGAGACGGCCGGCGAGGAGGAAGGTCCGGCCGACCAGATCCTGCAGCGGGTCGTAGTAGTAGAAGCGCGGAAGGCCGCCGAAGGCGGGCAGCGCGGCCAGCGCCTCGCGGGCATCGTCGGCATCGTCGACGGTGGTGGCGTAAGCGTCGAGCCAGAGGTACGGCAGGTAGCCCGGGCCGAGCCGCGGCCGCCACTCGGCCACGAAGCGGTCGCGCTCGGCCCGCAGCTCGGCCTTGGTGATCAGGCCGGCGCGCAGCGCGGCGCGTAGCGCGAAGCCCGGCGTCTCGATCCGCATGCGGATGTCGTCCTCGGTCCCAGCCGACAGCAGCGCACCGCGGCGCTCGCGGAAGTCGCGGGCCGCCGCGCCGGCCTCGGCGACGCGGCCCAGCTCCCACAGCAGGTGGATCCGCGACTCGGTCAGCTCGGCGTGGGTCATCAGCTCGCGCGAGCCGGCGGCGGCACGCTCGCGCTCGGCGAGTCAATGCTTGCAAAACGTTCAGGTACTTGCGCTGATTCTCAATCTGCTTCTTTTGGTCTTCTAGATTGGTCCTTATTTTTCTGAACTGATTTTCGTGCGCTTTGCTGTCATCTTCAATCTGTGCTCTCAGTCCCGATTTT
>SXJR01000062.1 GCA_005779305.1 Myxococcales bacterium | reverse complement strand
GTCGGTGATCATCCAGGTCGGCTCGTACAAGACCCGCGGCAAGCGCGTCTTCAAGATGGCGCCGATCCACCCCCTCTTCGAGCTCAAGGGCTGGGAAGAGCCCAAGATCATCGTGCGCTTCTGGCTGGTGTCGGGCGTGCTCGCCCTGGCGGCGCTGGGCACGCTGAAGCTGCGCTGAGCACAGGCATGGACCTCCGCGGCAAGCAGGTCATCGTCGTCGGCCTCGCCCAGACCGGGATCGCGGTGGCGCGCTTCTGCCACCGGCGCGGCGCCCGGGTGGTGGTGACCGACGGCAAGCCGGCCGAGCAGCTCACCGAGCGCATGGCCCAGCTCGACGGCGTGCCCGTGACCTGGCAGCTGGGCGGCATGGACCTGGCCACGTTCACCTCGGCGGACCTGGTCGTCATGTCGCCGGGGGTGCCGACCTTGCCCGAGATGACCGCCGCGCGCGCCGCCGGCGTCGAGGTCATCGCCGAGATCGAGCTGGCGTACCGCTGCTTCCATCCCGGCGCGAAGCTCATGGCGATCACCGGCACCACCGGCAAGTCGACCACGACGGCGCTGACCGGAGCCCTGTGCGCGCATTCGGGCCGGCCCAGCTTCTGCGGCGGCAACCTGGGCAACATGCCGCTCATCGACGCGGTCGATCACCCGGCCAACGGCGACGGCGGCCTCATCGTCGCCGAGGTCGCGGCCTTCATGCTCGAGAACTGCACCTCGTTCGCCGCCGACGCCGGGGTGCTCACCAACATCACCGCCGATCACCTCGATCGATTCGGGACGATGGAGCGCTACGCCGAGATGAAGGGACGGATCTGGGACTGGCAGCGCGCCGATCAGGTGGCGATCGCCAACGCCGCCGATCCATGGGTGGTGGCGGAGACCGCCGGCATCCCGTCGCGGCTCCTGTGGTTCGACTCCCGGCCGGGCGCCGACGTCGCGGCCGGAGCCTGTCTGTCCGGGGACCGGACAGAGATCGTCCTGCGCGGCGTGCCCGGCGCCGCCGCCGAGGAGCGCTACCCGGTCGACGATCTGGTCATCGTCGGCAACCACAACCTCGAGAACGCGATGGGCGCATACCTGTCGGCGCGTGCGTGCGGCGTGAGCGTCGACGCCATCCGCGCCGGCGCTCGCAGCTACCGGCCCCTACCCCACCGCATGGAGTGGATCGGCGAGCGCGACGACCTGCGCTTCTACGACGACTCCAAGGGCACCAACGTGGCCTCGGTGGCGGCCAGCGTGCGCGGCTTCCCCCGTCCGCTCGTGCTGATCGCCGGAGGCGTCGACAAGGGCGGCACCTACGCGCCCATGCTCGAGGCCCTCGACGGCGTCTGCAAGGGGATCGTCCTCATCGGCGCCGCCGCCCCGCTCATCCGCGCCGCCTGCGAGGCCCACGGCGCCTCGTATCCCGTGATCGACGCCGCCGACATGCACGACGCCGTGGCTCGAGCCGCGGCGCTGTGCGGCAAAGGTGATGCGGTGGTCCTCTCACCCGCCTGCGCGAGCTACGACATGTTCCTGAATTACGGCCACCGCGGTCGCGTCTTCCGAGAAGCCGTCGCCGCCATCGGCGCACGCCGCCTCGACCTGCCGGAACCATGATCCACAACCTCGCGCGACCACGCGTCCCGCATCTGATCGTGACGCGTGCCCCACACCTCGGGCTGCTCCAGCAGCGTCCAGCCAGCGCCGTGTCAGCTTGACCGACATGCGTCTCCTCGCCCCTCTCCTGATCGGGACGGTCCTCGGCGCGAACGCGCTCGGTTGTGGATCCTCGGCACGCGCGCCCTCCCCGCCCCCCGCGCGGGCAGCACCCACGCCCGGCATCACCGTTCACCCCGGCGTGACCGAGAAGCTGAGCAGCGGGTTGGCGGTGCCGATCGAGCTGGTCGAGTCGGACGGATCGATCGCCACGACTTGCACGATCACGTTCGACCTCTGGGACGAGGTCTACGTGGTCGAGCGCCGCCATGTGGTCTCGGGGCGATCGGCCGACGTGCCGCGTGCGCTCGGCTACTGCCTCGCCGCCGAGCCGACGGCAGTGCTCACCGCCCGGGTCGCGCCCGGCCCCAGGCCTGATCCGCTGCAGAAGCGCCCGGCCGCCATCTTCTGAGGGATTACGCCCGGGGTTGTCGTCGGGACGCCGAGCTGGCCGCTTGAATCGGCGAGCCACGGGGTTCGTCGATCATGCATATGCGCACCCCTGTCGATCTCGCTGTCCTCGTCGCCGCCGCCGTCGGGTGCGGGTCGTCGACGTCGCGCTCGACCACCACGCCGGTCACGCCAGCGCATCCGCCGGTCCGCGTCGATGCCTTCGCGCGCGATCACCTCATGAGCGGCTTCGCCGTGCCGGTCGATCTGGTCGACGGCGCCGGCACCGTGGTCGCGCAGTGCACGGTCACCTACGACGTGTGGCGCGACCAGTACCTGGTGCGCAGCGCCGACTACTCGTTCTCGCTGGTGAGCACGATCCCGACCGCGCTCGGCACCTGCCTCGGCGGCCCGCCGACCGTCGAGCTCAGCGCCCGCGTCGAGCCCGGCCTGCGGCCATCTTCCTGAGAACCCCGCGGTCGACGCGAACTTCGACACACCCGGTGGTGAGGCTCCACCAGCACGCGCCGTAACCCGGTGATGCGACTCGGCGGTCGAACCGGCTCGCGCGTTGCTCGATGGCCGGGCCATGGCTCGGCGTCATCTGACCCTGGCGGTGCTCCTGGTCGCCCCACGTGTCGCGTCGGCGGAGCCGACCGGCGCTGACCTGGCCGAGGCGCTGGAGATGGCCGGGGCCCAGACCGCCGCGATCGACGCCGCGATCGACCAGAGCGTCGCGACGACGTCGCGCTGGCTCGCCGCCTGGGCCGCGACCGAGGCCGCCGAGGATGGCGCGCTGGGCCGGGCCGGGCTCGACGCGGCCTACAGCGGGTGGTGGGACACCTCGATCCAGGATGTGCCGACGGCGTTCGCCATCGACGCCAGCTCGCGCGCCGAGCTGGGCTACACGATCAGCCGTCGCGGCGAGCTCAGGGGCATCGCGACCAGCGGGGGCGCGGTGACGATCCGCGGCATGCTCGAGCCCGAGGCCGCCGATCAGGTCGCGCCGTTCGAGCTCACGGCGTCGTACGACCTCGAGCGTCGCCCGGCCCTGACCGATCCGCGCAACGGCCTGCGCGCCGCCTCGACCAGCGCCTCCGCGAGCGTCCGCGTCCCGCTGATCTACTACCGCAGCGGGCGCAATCGCCACGCCTTCTGGGAGTCGCGCCTGGGCGGCGCGCTGACCCAGCAAGGTGACCGCGTGCTGCAGCAGCACCACTTCGACACCCGCGTCTACTACTACTGCCGGGTGCGCGCGGGGACCGCATCACCGTTCTGCATCGATGCTCTCGTGTGGAACGCGACCGGCGTCACGGGCGTGGACAAGGCCCTGATCCACGAGCTCTATCCACTGCGCCTGGCCGGCGTCCCGGTCGGGCTTGGCCTCGGCCTCGACGTCGCGGCCGGCGGCCTCACGAACACCGGCTCGATGACCGTGTCCAAGGACGACCAGCCGATCCAGACGATCACCTCCGAGGATCTACCCCAGATCTTCGTCGGCGCGTGGGACGCGCGCCTGCACGGCCCCGTCGGGGGCGCCGGGTTCGAGGCGCGGTGGCGCCGCGCCGGCTGGGTCAGCCTCGACGGCGACCTGACGATCGAGGATCGAGCCTCGGCGTCGATCAGCGTGCGCGCTGGCCGGACCTCGCTGGCGCTGTCGGGCTTCGTGGCCGACACCAGGTGGTGGACGACCATGGCCGACCCGGGTTACCAGGCGCGGACCGGCGGCGGCGAGCTCACGGTCGGGCGGAAGATCGCCGATCTCGACGTGGTCGCGACCGTGGGTGCCGCGCGCTCGTTCTACGCCACGATGGATGGCGGCGCACCGACCGACACCGGCCTGGGCGTCCGCGGCGGGATCTCGATCAGTCGCCCGATCTGGGGGCAGCCGGAGGAGTGAGCGTCGCCCACGCGAGCTGACGGTCACCTCTTCCGCTGCCGTGTCCCTCTCGGTCGCGTTGGCATGATTCTTCTCGAGCCAGCCGCAACGCGGTTGCTGACTTGAATGCGGTCGGAGCACCCAAGGGTCGTCCTCCGCGTGGCATCTTACCGTCATGGGGAAGAAGCTGCTCGCGCTCGCGTTGCTGTCGACGTCCGTGCTCGTCCAGGGAGCGTGCGGCGGTGACAAGCGATTCAAGTATCCGACCACCGACGCCGGGCTCGATCTCGAGCGGGTCGTGCTCTACCGCAACGGCGTGGGCTACTTCGAACGCGCCGGCCGCGTCTCCGGCGACGTGCTCACGCTCAAGGTGCGCAAGGACCAGGTCAACGACCTGCTCAAGAGCCTCACCATCGTCGAGCGCAAGAGCGGGCGCGCCGTGAGCGTGTCGATGCCGCTCGACCCGCAGACCTGGGCCAACGCCGCGCTGGCCACGCTGCGGCCCGGGCAGGGCAGCCTGGCCCAGGTGCTCGACTCGCTGCGCGGCAGCCTGGTCACGCTCCGCACCACCGGCGGCTCGGTCAGCGGACGGGTGGCGATGGTCGAGCAGATCACCGAGCCCACCGGCGACGACGGCAACGTCAAGATCGACCACCGGGTCAGCCTGCTCGACGGCGATCACCTGCGCGTGGTCAAGCTCACCGACGTCACCGGTGTGGTGCTGCGCGACGGCGATCTCGCCATGCAGTTCAACCGCACCCTCGACGCCTCGGCGGGCGAGGGCATGTTCCAGCAGGTCTCGGTGAGCGTGCGCCTGGTCGGCGCCAAGACCCACGACCTCCTGGTCAGCTACGTGGTTGCGGCGCCGATGTGGAAGCCGACCTACCGTGTGGTGCTGCCCAAGGAAGGCAAGGGCAAGGCCCTGCTCCAGGCCTGGGCCGTCGTCGACAACACCAGCGGCGAGGAGTGGCGCGACGTCAACCTCGCGCTCACCTCGGGCGCGCCGATCGCGTTCCGCTACGACCTGCACACCCCGCGCGAGATCCCGCGACCCGATCTGACCGAGGTCGGCGTGCACCGCCAGGCCACGGCCATGGTTGGCGAGACCACCTACACCGAGTCCCCGGCGGCGCCTCCGCCGGCGGTGGCGGCGGCCGATCCGTACAACCGCCCGTTGCCGCCCCGCGCCTACGACAAGAAGCCGGCCGGCAAGACCGCGACCCGCGGGGCCGGTACCGGTGCCGGTGCCGGCGGCGGCGGCGGCGGCGGCGGCTACGGACGCTCGGTCGCCGCCGACGAATACGACGGCAGCGACGGCGACTATGGCGGCTACGCCGAGGCCGAGGACGCCCCGACCATCGACGCCGAGAGCCTGCGCCGCTCGACCCTGGCCCAGGCCAGGGCCCAGACCGTGTCGGGCCAGACCCGCTTCGAGCTCGCCGACCGGGTGACCGTGCCCGAGGGCACGTCGACCATGGTCGCGATCGTCAACGCCGACGTCGACGGCGAGGAGACCTTCCTGTTCCGGCCCGGCGGCGCCGGCTACGGCTACGAGGTCAACCCGTACCGGGTGGTGCGCTTCAAGAACTCGACCCCGTTCGTGCTCGAGCCCGGCCCCATCGGCATCTACGCCGGCGGCAGCTTCGTCGGCGAGGGCCTGAGCGAGACCGTCGGCGCCGAGACCAGCGCCACCATCCCGTTCGCGGTCGAGACCGGCATCATGGTCACGTCGAACCTGCAGAACGATCGCGACGAGCAGCGCCTCATCAAGATGTCGCGCGGCATCCTCGAGGTCGAGCAGTTCGCGCGCCGCACCACCGTCTACACCGCCAAGGCCCAGGCCATGGACGACGGCTTCACCGTGCTGGTCCGCCACAGCAAGGCCGGCGGCGCCTACGTCCTCGCCAACAAGCCCGAGGGCACCGAGGATCTTCCCGACGCCTACCTGGTCCGCCTGGTCGTGGCCAAGGGCTCGCGCGAGGGCACGCTCACCGTCATCGAGCAGACCCCGGCCCGCACCCAGATCAGCATCTGGAACTCGCCGGCCCTCGACATCCTCGAGAAGCTGGTGCTCTCGACCGAGGTCGACCGCGAGACCAAGGCCAAGCTCAAGCCGATCCTCGACAAGCGCCGCGCCGTGGCCAAGCTCGACGAGCAGCTCATCGGCCTCACCGAGCGCCGCAACAAGCTCGACCAGCGCGCCAGCGAGCTGCGCCAGAACCTGGCCGCGATCGCCAAGAACCCGCGCGCCGGCGAACAGCGTGACAAGTGGACCAAGCAGCTCGACGAGTTCGGTAGCGAGGGCAACAAGCTGGGCGCCCAGCTCGCCGACCTCGAGGCCAAGAAGCTCGACATGCGGGTCCAGCTCGAGGACGCCCTCGAGGAGTTCGAGCTGGTGATGCCGGCGCCGGCGCCCAAGAAGTAGGGACTTACCAACCCCTGACAGCGAGGTCGCCGGCTCGTGCGTAGATCGAGAGCATGAAGCTCCGATCGCTGGCGATCCCGTTCACGTTCCTGCTGGCCTGCTCGACCATGTCGTCCGGCAGCCGGACGCCGGCGGGTGAAGCGCAACACGGAGGCGGGGCCGTGACCCAGGCCGCAGTCGGTGCTCGCTCGCCGGCCGAGCTCGAGCGCCTGCTCGCCGACTACGACCGGTTGCCGCCGGACAGCGCCGAACGCGCACCGCTCGCCGCAGCGATCGACAAGGTCGCCGGCCAGCGCTACGCGACGGTGTCCCGGCTGTTCTGGTACGACGATCTCGGCGCCGCCAAGGCCGCGGCCCGCGCCAGCGGCAAACCCATCCTGTCGCTGCGCATGCTGGGCCGCCTCGACGAGGACCTGTCGTGCGCCAACAGCCGTTTCTTCCGCACCACGCTCTATCCCGACGTGGCGGTGGCCAAGCTCCTGCACGAGCGCTTCGTGCTGCACTGGTCGAGCGAGCGCAACGTGCCGCGCGTGACCGTCGACTTCGGCGACGGTCGCACCATCCAGTCGACCGTCACCGGCAACAGCGCCCACTACGTGCTCGACGCCGACGGCCGGCTCATCGATGTCCTGCCGGGGCTCTACTCGCCGAAGGTCTTCCAGCGCGAGCTCGAGGTGTCGCTCACCGTCGCCGCAGCGCTCGCCGGCAAGCGCGGGCCCGATCGCACCGCCTTGCTCGTCGCCCACCACCGCGAGCAACTCCAGGCCATGAACGCCCGATGGGGCGCGCTGCCGGCCATCGTGATGCTCAACGGCACGCCGCAGATCATGGACAAGGCCGCGATGGCGAAGCACGCCGCCCTGGCCCAGCGTGCGACGGTCTCGAAGGCCCGGATCGAGGTGCCCATCCTGCAGACCGTCGACCTCGGCGTCGATCCCGGCCAGCTACCCACCGACATCGCCCTGTGGGTCCTGATCTATGGCCAGCTCATGGGCAACGCCACCGACGCCACCGACGGCAAGCTGGCAACCGTCATCGACACCCGCAGCCGACACCTGGTCGACTCCATGCTCGCCGTCTCCACCACCGGCGAGCGTCTCGACGCCGGCGCCCGCGCCGCGATCATCGACAAGCTCGAGGAGAGCATCGCCGGCGACACCGCGATCAACGAGGTGCGGCTACGCCCGCAGGTGCGCGCCCACCTGATCGAGCAGCTCGAGCGTGGCGACGCGACCTTCGCCGAGGTCAACGCCTGGGTCTACGCCAACGTCTTCCATACGCCGGCCGAGGACCAGTGGATGGGCCTCCTGCCGCGCGACACCTTCACCGGCCTGCCCGGTGGCGTGGTCGCCACCGTCGCGCCTGGGCGCTGAGCGCGGCCCAACGTGACGGGTCGGCGGCCGAAAAGTTGGCCCTGATCCAGCGCGTCGGCATTGTGCCGGGAGTGCTCCCGCCGAGCGTCAGTCCATCCGCGCGCCCTGCGACCGGCGCGCCGATTCCGCCGCCGATCGCGGCGCCGGCCGAGCCGCAGCCGCCGCCGTCGGTCATCACCCAGGCCCCGCTGGCCGAGGTCTCCGAGCGGCCCTACGACCTGATCCTGATCGGGGCCGTGCTGGCGCTCCTGGCCATCGGAACCGTCGAGGTCTACGCCGCCACGGCCGCCCAGGCCGCCGCCCGCCGCGGCGACGCCGCCTTCTTCCTCGAGCGCCAGGTCGTGTTCCTGGTCCTGGGCGGCATCGCCATGTGGGTCGCGGCCACGCTCGACTACCGCATCCTGCGCCGCCGCACCTTTCCACTCCTGGCCGCGTCGATCCTGATGCTCGCCGCCACCCTCGCCATGCCGTCGCTCAACGGCGCCCGGCGCTGGCTGCTCCTGGGGCCGCTCTCGTTCCAGCCGGTCGAGCTGGCCAAGCTGGCGCTGGTGGCCTACCTGGCGGCGTCCTTGTCGCGCAAGGCCGAGAAGGTGAAGACCTTCACCGTCGGCTTCGTGCCCCACCTGGTGGTGTGCGCCGCGATGATGATGATCCTCTTGCTCCAGCCCGACCTGGGCTCGTCGCTCATTCTGGGCGCCACCACCCTGGTGATGCTGTTCGTGGCCGGCGCGCGGGTCTCCTACATCGTGATGGCGATCCTGGCGGCGGCGCCGATGGCGTACCAGCTCATCGTCGGCACGCCGTGGCGCCTGCGCCGCTTCATGGCCTACTTCAACCCCGAGGCCTTCAGCGACCGCGAGGCCTACCAGATGGTGCAGGCCCACGTGTCGCTCGGCTCGGGTGGCCTCACCGGCGTCGGCCTCGGCAACTCGCGCCAGTCGCTGGGCTACATGCCGGAGGGCCACAACGACTTCATCCTGGCCCCCATCGGCGAGGAGCTCGGCTTCCTCGGCGTGGCGCTGGTGCTGGCCCTGTTCGGCGTGCTGGTGTGGCGCGGGGTGCGGGCGGCGCTGGGCGCGCGCGACACCTTCGGCGGCTACATGGCGCTCGGCATCACGATGATGTTCGGGATGCAGGCCCTGCTCAACGTCGGCGTCGTCCTCGGCGTCGTGCCCAACAAGGGCATCACGCTGCCGCTAGTCAGCTACGGCGGCACCTCGTTGATCGTGACCATGTTCCTGGTCGGGCTGGTGCTCAACGTCGGCCGGCGGGCTGAGTTCGTGTCGCGCAAGCGGCTCCTGATGAACCAGAGCAACCCGATCAAGCGCCGGCAGCGGGTGCAGGTCGCCGTAGGCTGACGCCGCGGCGGCGGTGCGCTAAACCTCCGGGATGTTCAGCTCCTCGTACCTGGTCGCCCTTGGCGGCGGCGCGCTGATCGGTCTGGCCGCGACGATCGTCTGGCTCGGCCTCGGGCGCATCGCCGGGATCGCCGGGGTGTGGGGCGGTCTCCTGCAGGCCGGAACGGCCGATCGGGCCTGGCGGCTGGCGTTCGTCGCCGGGATGCTCGCCGCCGGCGTGGCAGCGTCGATGGTGGAGGCGACGTCGATCACCCGTTCGCCGGCGCCGCTCGCCGTGGTGGCGATCGCGGGTCTCCTGGTCGGCTACGGCACCCGGATGGGCAACGGCTGCACCCGCGGCCACGGCGTGTGTGGGCTGTCGCGCCTCTCGCGACGTTCGCTCGCCGCGGTGATGACCTTCATGATCACCGGCGGGATAACGGTGGCGATCGTACGCGTGGCTGGAGGTTGGTCGTGAAGGCGGCGGTGGTGGCGTTCTTCGCCGGCGCCGTGTTCGCCGTCGGGCTGGTGCTGGCCGGCATGACCCAGCCGACCAAGGTGATCGGCTTCCTCGACATCGGCGGCGCGTGGGATCCGACGCTGGCTTTCGTCATGGCCGGCGCCATCGCGGCCCACATCGGCGGCCTGTGGTTGACCAGCCGGCGGACGACGCCCCTGTTCGCCAGCGCGTTCGTCCTGCCCAAGCGCACCGATCTCGACGCCCAGCTGCTCCTCGGCGCCGGTGTGTTCGGGGTCGGCTGGGGCCTGGCCGGCTACTGCCCGGGCCCGGCGCTGGTCTCGCTCGGCTCAGGCGCCGACAGCGCGCTGGTCTTCGTGGTCGCGGCCACCGCCGGCATGTTGATCCAGCACGTCACGGTTCGCGCCGCCGTCAGCCCTTGAACGTCGACGGGCCGGCGTCGCCGAACGGCTCGTCGCGCTCGCGCACCGCGGTCCGGAACCCGGACTCCATGGCCCGGCGCTGGAACCCGTAGCCCTCGGCGGTGTGGCGGGCGATGCCGTCGAAGTAGGTGGCGAGCGCCTGGGTCGAGTACAGGCCCTGGGCGGCGATGCTCTGGTTGAGGAGCAGCTTGTGCATCACCAGCTGGTTCACCGGCACGCGAGCGATGC
>SXJR01000061.1 GCA_005779305.1 Myxococcales bacterium | reverse complement strand
CATCGGCCGCACCGCGCGCGCCGGCGCGTCGGGCTTCGCGCTCTCGTTCTGCGACGAGGAGGAGGGCGACCTCCTGCGTGCGATCGAGCGGCTCATCCGCCGCGAGATCCCGGTGATCGAGGGTCATCCGTACGAGCTGCGTGGCGGTCGACCGCCGGCTGGCAGCTCGCCGTCGCCCCAGGCGCTGATGCAGCGTCGCCGCGACGAGCGGAGGCAGCTCGAGCAGCGCAAGGCCGGCGACGGGCACGGCGGCGGTGGTGGCGGTGGTGGTCGCAGCGCCCGTGGCCGCGCCGGTTCCGGTCGCCGCCGGCGCTGACCGTCGCGCGGGTGCGCGGGTCAGAGCTCGACGCGCACGCCCAGGAAAGCGAGTAACGGGGTCTGGAACCGGCTCGGCGCGCCGTAACGGCGGTTGAGCCGCGCCGGATCCGACTCGACGACGTTGTCCTTGACGAAGACCAGATCGCTCGCGTCGGCGCCCGCGATCGGCGGCAGGTCGTCGAGGACGTAGACCTCGTCGACGGCGACGGTGCCTCGGCGGTTGAACAGGTTGGCCACGTCGAGGGTCACGGTCACCCGGCCGCGGCGGGCGGCGATCCGCGCGTTGGTCTGGGCCACCGTCGGCAGCCGCCCCGCCGCGCCGCGCGGGATCAGGAACGACTGCCCGCCGGTGGTGCGCACGCTGCGCGGGCGGCCCGACGACGCCGTCGCCCGCACGCCGAGATCGAGGTCCAGGCCCCAGCGGCGGCCGCGGCCGACCACCTCGGCGAAGAAGCGGTGGGGCTGGTCGTTGGGCAGGGCGCCGGTGGCGTTCACCGGATCGCGATCGAACAGCGACGACAGGTACATCCCGAATCCGTCGGTCGGATCGTAGGGGCCGGGCCAGTTGCCGCGCAACCGCGACCAGGCGTAGCCGGCGCGCACGTGCACGCCCGCCCCGGGCGAGTTCTCGAGCGAGACTCCGATCTCGCTGAAGTCGCGGGTCGCCGCCGCCCTGCCCTCGCCGGAGCCGACCACGGTCAAGATGCCGCCCTGATCCTCGAGCGCGCGACCCAGGTGACGGTGGCGCGCCACCAGCGTCGCCCGCGCCACGTCGGCGGCGCCGAGCTCGATCCCGGCCAGGACCTCGTCGACGCGCACGCCGTGCAGCTCGGGATCGATCGGGACCTCCCCGCTCGACGACACGGCGTGGGACGTGGTCGCACCGAAGTTGATCTGCTGGTAGATGGTCGGCCCGGTGAAGACTCGCTCGCCGGTGGCGGCGGGCAGGACCGCGGCGTACCGGCCCCAGCCGGTGAACAGCCGCGAGCGGCCGCCGCCGAGGAAGTCCCACGAGGCGCCGAGCCGGGGCAGGGCGTCGCGGACCTGCACCGACTCGCCGATCTGGCTCGACTCGAGGCGGAGGCCGTACTCGACCGCGACGTCGTCGCCGGGCCGCCAGGTGTCGGCCAGCCACGCGGCCAGGTTGCGGGTGCGGATCGTGCGCTCGTGCTCGGCGAGCCAGCTGCACGAGACGGCGTCGCCGCACGAGTCGGGGAAGCCGGCGCCGATCGAAACCAGCCGGTAGTCGATGTACGCGGCGTCGCCGAGCTGCCGGCGCAGGAAGCCACCGGTGTAGCGCGTGCGCACCACGACCCGGCCGTCCTCGCCGCTGGCGCCAGCGGCGATGGCGTGATCGCCGACGGTGTGTTCGATCTCGCCGAGCACGGCCGGGCGATCCTGGATCACGTCGCCGATCTGACCGGCGCCGCCGACGTGGTAGTAGCCGGTCGGAAACGGGCAGTTGAAGAAGCCGGGGTAAGGATCGCCGGGCGTGTCGTTCTCGCAGCCGTTGCGCACGGCGGCGTCGCCGCCCTCGACGGCGGGGTCGGGCGACGGGACGTAGGCCAGGCCGATGTCGGCGGCGTTGCCGCCGGCGGTGTGCGGCGACTCGATGCGCGCGTCGCGCATCCAGCTCGCCAGCGCGCGGGCGCGGGTCGTCGCCCAGGTGCCGCGCCACGACAGCGAGAGCGTGGCGTCGAGATCGCGACGGTCGACGCCGGCGGCCGACTCCTCGGCGGTGACGGTCCAGCGAGTGTCACCGGCGCTTGCGACCAGCGCGGTGGCCGCGATCTGATGATGGGTCGAGCGCGCGCCCAGACGGGCCATCACCGGCACCGACCAGGCCAGCGCGTCGCGCTCCAGCGTGTCGCCGAGGCGCTCGTGCACGATCAGCCCGGCGGCGTCCTCGTCGGCGCGGCCGTCACCGTCGACGTCGGTGCGGCGCCATGCGTCGCGCACCAGGCTCGCGTCCCACAGCCTTGGCGCGACGCCGACGGCGTACCAGAGCCGCGCGCCGCCGGCGCGACCGAGCGGGCCGGTCGCCACCAGATCGGCGTCGAGGCTGCGCTGATCGGTGATGCGGCCCTGGAACGATCGATACTCGCCCCGCACCCGCTCGGTCAGGCGTGGTGGCGCGCCGGCGCCCATCCACACGCTGGCGCGGGCGTCGTGCTGGTCGCCGCCCTCACGCAGGCGAGCGTCGATCACCGCGCCGGTGGCGGCGCGGTCTCGGACCGAGAAGCCGCCGGTGGCGATCACCACCTCCTCGATGAAGGCCAGCGGAACCCGCACCGAGAGCGTGCCCAGGCGCGGCGAGTCGATGGCGGCACCGTCGAGGAGCCAGCGGTTGTCGACCGAGGTAGCGCCGGCGTAGTGGACGCCCGGGTCGTCGCGGCCGGCGCCGACGGCGAGCCCGGCGACGCTGTCGAGATCGGCCGCGGCCAGGGGCAGGCGGGCCAGGCGCTCGGCCGTGATCCGGGTCAGCCAGGTCGCCGGGGCGCGCTCGTCGGCGCCGGGGCAGGGCAGGCTGCGGGCGTCGGCGCAGGTCGGCGCGGTCTCCGCGGGCTCGTCGAGGCCGAACAGATCGCGAGCGCCGTCGTCGGCACCGTCGTCAGCGTCCACGTCGCCGACGAAGATCGCGAGGAGGACGACTGGCGCAACGAATGCTACCCGGCGAACATCCCAGCCGGATGGCGAAACCCGAACCATGGCCCCAAGCATCGCACACACCGCTGGCGGCGTTGGCCGATGGGCTCTGGCACGTGGATGCAGCGCTCGACCTACTGCCCATCGGACGTCGCATGGTCGTGATGAAGGTCGCAGACGGCAGCCTGGCCGTGCACAGCGTGGTGTGCTGCGACGACGCGACCATGGCGGCGATCGACGCGCTCGGCCCGGTGCGCTGGATCATCGTGCCCAGCGGCCATCACCGCATGGACGCGCCGTGCTGGAAGGCGCGGTACCCCGAGGCCAAGGTGATCGCCATGCCGGCGTCGCAGAAGCGCGTGGCCATGCGCGCCGCCGTCGATGGTGACTACGCGCTCCTGCCCGGCGGCGCCGTCACCTGGCAGGCGCTCGACGGCGTGCCGGCCGAGGCCGTGTTCCTCCACCGCGCGCCCGACGGCGCGGTGACCGCGGTCTTCAACGACGCGTTCATGAACCTCCCCGACTCGCTGCCTGGCTTCAAGGGATTCATGGTGAAGCTGATGGGCTCGACCGGCGGCCCCAAGGTCACGCGCACGGCCAGGTGGTTCATCGTCAAGGACCGGCCCGCCTACGCCGCCCACCTGCGCCGCCTCGCCGACACGCCCGGCCTCACCCAGGTGGTGCCGGGCCACGGCAGCATCGTGACCGCGGACGCGCCGGGCGCGCTGCGTCGCGCCGCCGACGGGCTGCACCGCCCGAGCCACCGATCGTGAGCCGTCCTCGCAAGACCGCACCGCGCACCGCGCCCGCGCTGCGCGTGACTGCGCTCAACGGCTCGGGTCTTCGCGCCGGCGGCACCCATGTCCTCTACTGGATGGTGGCGGCGCGGCGGACATCGTGGAGCTTCGGCCTCGATCACGCGCTCGCCCGCGCCGCCGAGCTGGGCAAGCCGTTGCTCGTGCTCGAGGCGCTGCGCGCCGGGTATCCGTGGGCCAGCGACCGGTTGCACCGCTTCGTCCTCGACGGCATGGCCGACAACGCCCGCGCTTTCGCCGACGCCGGCATCACCTACGTGCCCTACGTCGAGCCGTCGCCGGGCGCGGGTCGCGGCCTGGTCGAGGCCCTCGCCGCCCGGGCCGCGCTGGTCGTCACCGACGAGTGGCCGTGCTTCTTCGTGCCGCGCATGGTGGCCGCGGCGGCGGCGCGGCTCGACGTGCGGGTCGAGCAGGTCGACGGCAACGGCCTCCTGCCGCTGCGCGCCAGCGAGCGCCCGTTCGCCACCGCCGCCGCGTTTCGCTGGCACTGGCAGAAGGTGATCCATCCCCACCTGCTGAACGCGCCGACGCCGTCGCCGCTGGCGACCGTGCCACCGGCCGTGCGCGACGCCGAGCTGCCCGGCGGTGTGGCCCGGCGATGGCCGGCGGCCAAGGCGGCGCTCCTCGAGGGTGCGCCGCGGGCGCTGGCGGCGCTGCCCATCGATCACACGGTCACGCCCGTGGCCTACCGGGGCGGGTCGGCGGCGGCGGCGGCGACCCTGCGCACGTTCCTCACCCGCCGCCTCGAGCGTTACGCCGACGAGCGCTCCGAGCCTGACGCCGACGTGGCCAGCGGCCTGTCACCGTATCTGCACTTCGGGCATGTCGGCGCCCACCAGGTGCTGCACGCGGTGTGGCGCCAGGCCGACTGGGATCCGTCGCGGGTCGCTGCCCGCGCCAGCGGCAAGCGCGACGGCTGGTGGGGCCTTCCCCCGGCGGCCGAGTCGTTCGTCGACGAGATCTTCACCTGGCGCGAGCTGGGTCACGGCTTCGCCTTCCACCGCCCCGACGATCACGATCGCTACGAGTCGCTGCCGGCGTGGGCCCGGGCCAGCCTCGACGCCCACGCCGGCGACGAGCGGCCGCACCAGTACTCGCCGGCGGCGCTCGAAGCGGCCACGACCCACGATCGGCTGTGGAACGCGGCCCAGCGCCAGCTCGTCAGCGAGGGCCGCATCCACAACTACCTGCGCATGTTGTGGGGCAAGAAGATCCTCGAGTGGTCGCCGTCGCCGCGCGCCGCCCTGGCCGTGCTCATCGACCTCAACAACAAGTACGCCGTCGACGGCCGCGATCCCAACTCGTACAGCGGCATCTTCTGGACCCTGGGCCGCTTCGATCGACCGTGGGCGCCCGAGCGGCCGATCTTCGGCGTGATCCGGTACATGTCGTCGGCGGCGGCCGAGCGCAAGCTCTCCCTCGACGGCTACCTGGCGCGGTACGCCGGGCCGGCGTGACCGGCGTGACCGGCGTGACCGGCGTGACCGGCGTGACCGGCGTGACCGGCGTGATAGGATGCGCGGAGATGCGTACCCGGGGACTCATCGGAGTGGTCGTGGGTCTGAGCCTCGCCGCGTGCGGCGGCACCGAGGTCGATCCCGTCGACAACGCGTGCGAGGACTACTGCGTCCTCGTCACCCGCAACTGCCAGGGCGCGGTCGCTCAGTTCTCCGGCCAGTCGGAGTGTGTGGCCACCTGCCAGACCATGGACGTGGGAACCGCCGGTGCGCGCGATGGCAACACCATCGCCTGCCGCACCTTCTGGGCGGCGATCGCGGAGGGTAACCCCGACGCGTGCACCCGCGCCGGCCCCGGCGGTGACGGCACCTGCGGCACCAACTGCGAGAGCTTCTGCGCCGCGACGCTGGACATCTGCGTCGACCACCCCAACCCGCCGTACAACTCGATCGCCGAGTGCCAGTCGGCGTGCCAGGGCTTCAACGCCGCCGAGCGATACGACGCCGGTGACGTGGGTGGCGACACCCTGGCTTGCCGCATCTATCACATGACCGCGGCCTCGACCGATCCCGACACGCACTGCTCGCACACCGGCGTGGTCAGCGCCGTCTGCTTCCAGTAGCCACGGTCGCCGCGTCGTCCGCGCCGTCCGCGAGCTGCTACGCTTGGGGCATGCCCGCGAATCGTGCGCCCATGCCGCTGTCTCACCGGGCCCGCTGGGCGCTGGCCGGCAGCGCCGCGGTGACCTTCGGCCTCTACCTGGTGCCCTACGGCGGCTACGTCGTCTATCCCCTCCTGCTCATCTCGACGCTGGTCCACGAGCTCGGCCACGGCATCGCCGCCGTCCTGGTCGGCGCCGACTTCATCGAGTTCAAGATGTGGAAGGACGGCTCGGGCGTGGCGATGCACACCGTGCCCGACTCCGACGCGGCCCGCGCCTTCATCTCGGCCGGTGGGCTGTGCGGCCCGGCGGTGGCGGCGGCCGGCATGGTGGTGGCGGCGCAAGATCTGAAGTGGGCCCGCTACGCTCTGGGTGGGTTCGGCGCGGCGCTGGCGCTGGCGCTGGTGCTGGTGGTGCGCAACAGCTTCGGCGCCGTGTTCTGCGGCGTGCTGGCGGCGGGCTCGCTCTTGATCGCCGTGCGCGGCGGCGCCCAGCTCGCCCAGGCCACGCTGCTGTTCCTGGCCGTGCAGCTCGGCCTGTCGGTGTTCTCGCGCGGCGATTACCTGTTCAAGCAGTACGCCCAGACCGCGCAGGGGCCGATGGCCTCCGACAGCCAGCAGATGGCCAACGCCATGGGCGGCGCCTACTGGTTCTGGGGCGGCATGTGCGCGGTGTTCTCGGTGGCCATGCTGCTCGTCGGCGCCTACACGTTCTGGCGCGGCACCACGCCGCGCGCCGCCGCCAAGAGCCCGCGCGTGTCTACCTGAACGCCAGCCTGAAGGTCTCGCGCCGGAGGTTGTACGTCGAGCCGGGCAGGCGCAGCGCCCACACCGCCTCGACCAGGCACGTCGTGATCGGCAGCTTGTCGCCGCTGCTCACGATCACGTCGACGACCTCGGTGTAGGTGCTCTCCATGGTGAGGCCCGCGCTCCAGCCGGTGGCCGGCTTGTGGGTGGCGACGCACTGCTTGATCCCTTCCTCGAGCAACACCATGGGGTCGGGCTTCTTCCGTCCGCTGGGCGAGCCCATCCGCACCATCGGGATCATGGCCCTGCGACTTCCGGCCCTGCCGCCCAGGCCGGCGCGATCGAGCCCGATCGTCGAAGGGCGGGTGCCAGGCTCGACCGCCAGGTACGAGGTCACCGGCGAGACCGCGCGGCCCATCATCGCCACCTTCATCATCTCCTCGGCCGACAGGTCGTCGTGATCGTCCTCGGAGAAGACCCAGGCCGCGGCCGCCTTCGAGAAGGCGGCGTCGACGGAGACGGAGCGGCGGAAGGCGTCGCCCCAGATTATGCCCTCGAGCTGGACCTTGGCCGGTGCGTCGGTGTGGCCGACGACGATGCGGACGCCTGCGCCCTCCTCGAGCACCGCGGGCACGGTCTGATCGTAGTGGCCCTTCTCCAGATCGAAGCCCTTGATGACGAAGTGGTCGATGCGCATCGGCCGGACCAGCGAGAGCACGATCCGGGGCAGGTCCTTGCCCTGCGACACGCCGCCGGTGAGGGTGGCGGCGATGCCGTGGTGGGCGGAGGCCAGGGGCGCCAGCCGATGGTCGTCGGTGCGCTCGAGCTCGGGATCGCCGCCGCCGCGCGGGTTGGTGTCGACGACGTGGACCACGGCGGCGGCCGGCAGCGACGTCAGCGCGGCCAGGCCGTCCTTGTCGGCCCAGCGATCGCGCAAGAGATCGTCGGTGGTGAAGACCACGCGCAGCGGGCCCTTGCGGCCGGCGAGCGCGGCGCTGGCGAGCCTGGCGCCCTCGTCGAGCGCGCTGCCGTTGCCGGGGGCGAGCTTGCCGGCGGCCGCGGCCGCCTTGAGCCTGGCCTCGACCTCGGTCGCCTTCACGAAGCTGCCGAACAGCCGCGTCGCGAAGCGCCGGTAGACCACGATCTCGACCTCGGCGTCGGGCACGTGCGACAGGTAGGCGCGCACCACCGCGAGCTGGAGCTCGATGCCGTCCGGGCCGATCGAGTGCGAGCCGTCGATGGCGAACACCACCTGGGCCTTGACCGGCAGCGGGCGGAGCTGGGGCGCGGCGTCGAGCTCGAGGCGGCCGAAGGCGTGAGCCGGTGACGCCACCACCTTGCCCAGCCGCGCCGTCACGGTGTCGATGGGTGGCGGCGCGATCTCGATCATGGCGATGCCGCCGTCGGACTCGTTCTCGGGCGCGTCGGCGATGAAGATGGGCGTGTCGCTCGAGGCCACCTTGACCGCGGTCCCGTCGCCCAGCTGGAGCGTCCAGCTTCCGAGCGTGCCGGCGTCGAGCGCGGCGTGATCGGACACCACCAGTCGCCACACCCCGGGCCCCATGGTCTTGGCCGGCAGCTCGAGGTCGAACGTGCCACGCACGTCGTTATCGCCGCCGCCGGCGCCGCCGAAGACGCTGATCTCCTCGTTGGCCGGCGTGTAGAGGTCGACGCGCAGGTCGCCCTTGTAGGTGTGCTCGATGTCGATGGTGAGCTTGGCCGTGGTGAAGGCCTTGCGCGTCGCCGGCGTGTCCTTGACCTCGATCACGCTCGAGGTGTAGCTGGCGCCGTCCGAGCGTGTGATCGTCGTCATCCAGGCCGGGACCGACGGCGGCGTGAGCACGATGGGCGCGTCGGTCGTCGAGCGCACGCTGTCGATCTTCATCATCGTCGTCGCGTCGGCCCACGCCGGTCGCACGTTGATGACCGGCGTGGCCAGGTTCTCGGCGGCGCCCTCGGACTGATGCGGATACGACAGGAACACGCGCCCGCCGCTGTAGCGGGTCGGCACGGTCAGCGTGTACTCGACGGTGCTGGTCGAGCCAGGGAACACCGGGAAGACCTGGAGCGCCAGCTTGTCCGCCCAGCGCCAGTAGAGCAGCGCCGGATCCTTCGGCTTCCAGATGCCCTTGCCGGTGAGCTCCTGGTAGAGCGCGGCGGCCTTCTCGGCTTCCATCAGCTCGCCCTCGAACCACTGGCTGCGGGCGCGGATGCGCAGGCCAGTGGCGGCGGCGCCGTAGGGCAGATCGATGTCGAGGCGGGCTTCGTCGGCGACCTTGCCCGGGTTGGCGAAGACACGCCGCACCTTGTAGATGGCGACGCCGTCCTTGACGGCGACGTCGACCGAATGCGAGGCCTCGAACAGCGGCTCGCCCAGCGCGCTCTGCAGCTCGTCGGCGGCGGCCGGCGCTGCGGCGAGGGTGGCGACCAGCGAGGCAGCGAGGACCGGCAGCGGGTGATGTCGCACGATCGGTACGACACCACACCCCCGGCGCGGTTTCCGGCATAATCCGCCCTCAATTCCGGGAGGCAACATGTCCTTGGTTCGCGCGTTGATCGTGTCCTTGTCGCTCGCTGCCGTGATCTCGTGCGGACCGCCGCCCAAGGGCGGTGGTGGTCCCGGCGGCGGTGGCTCCGCTGTCGATCCCGACGCCTGCGGTGACATCTCCACCTCCGCCGTCGGGCGCAAGGCCTACCAGTTCCTGGTTGCGTCCGCCGAGCTCGACCGCAGTACCTACGAGCTCGAGAACTCGGTGCTCGAGGCATGCCGGAGAATGGCGACCGAGCTCGGCGTCTCTCCCGAGGGTGACACCCGCACGGTGTGCAAGGCCGCGGCCGCGGCGCTCGAGGCCAACCTGCAGGTCTCGGTGAGCCAGGAGACCCGCCTGGTCACCAAGTACGACCCGCCGGTCTGTACCACTGACGTCAGCTTCACCGCCGAGGTCGTGGCCCAGTGCGAGGCCTCGGTGCAGGCCGACGTCTCGGTGCGCTGTGAAGGTTCGTGCGGCGGCACCTGCAGCGGCGCTTGCGAGGGCACGTGCCAGGGCTCCACTGGCGCCGGTGGTGAGTGCAACGGCGTCTGCCAGGGCACCTGCCGCGGTAGCTGCTCGGCGGACTGCCGCGGCTACGCGGATGTCGACGCGTCGCTCGAATGCAAGGCGTCGGCCGAGCTCCGGGCCAGCCTGCGCACCGAGTGCACCGAGCCCCAGGTGCGCGTCGTCCAGGAGACGGTCACCGTCGTCGACGACGCCAAGTTCCAGGCCGCGATGCGCGCGATCGACGCCGGCATGCCGACCATTCTCCAGGTCGGCGCCAAGGCCGAGGGCACCTTCCGCGCCTTCGGCACCTGGGTGAAGACCCTGGGCGGCCTGATCAAGGCCTCGGGCGAGCTCGCCCGCGACATCGGCGACAAGGGCGTCTGCGTCGGCATCCAGCTCGCCGCAGCCCTCGCCGCGACGGCCCAGATCGAGGCCCGCGTCAGCGTGAGCATCGAGGTCAGCGCCGACATCAGCGCCAGCGCTGGTGCCAGCGGGAACTGAGGGCGGGTGGCGGTGGCGGCGGCGGGTGGCGGATGACGGGTGGGCGGTGGCGGGCGGCGGATGACGGTGGCGGGTGGCGGATGACGGGAAGGGGTGACGTCAGCCAGGCGCTGGCGTCACCCCCGCTCGTCCTTGCTCACGATTCCTGCGTCGACGCGCCTGGCAGCCGCGGCGCTTCGCCGTTGCCGCCGACCACGCGGTCCTTGACCTTGTCCATGCGTCCGACGCAGCCAGCACGACTGGTGTGGGTTCATATCTGGTGATCGCTCAGATCTTTGTTGTCACGTTCGACGGAAAAGAATCGACCGATCGCGAGAACGATCGCCGGAGGTTGTGAAAGGACAAGTGTGGCAATCGGATCGGCGCGCGGTTCCGCAGCGTGCCGATGAGGGTAGAGTCCTGCCAGCGACCGATCGCGCGTGAAGCGACAAGATCACTCCCGGCCGTCATGCCAGGAGTCATCATGAGATTTCGCGTTCCGCTACTCGTTTCTGTTGTCGCCGCCGCCGCCGGCTGCCTCGACGAAGCCCCTCCACCGTCATCGTCGAGCGAAGCGCAAGCGCTCGACCAGTGGCACCACAAGTTCGATGCGCAGTACCGACAAGCCGCCTACCGCTTCGGGTTCGAGGGGCTCGCCGACGCGGCGGGATTCGGCCCGACCGCCGGGAATCCCCCCGCGCCGCGAGAGCGGTCACTCCTCATCGTGCGATCAGATGAGGGCTGCAATGGCACGTTCAGCGACACCGGCTTCGCGCGGACGCCGGCCGCGATCGCCGATGTCTTCTTCGGCAGTGGCCGCAGCGTTCGCGGTTTCTATCTCGAGAATTCGTCGGGGCGCTTTCGCTGGACCAACGCCGGCATGCCCGGCGTGTGCGTCACCCAGATGTCGGCGAACCTGACTGAAGGGCCCGCGATCACGACAGCGCTCCAGAACCTCGCCGTCGACCTACGCGCCTACGATCGCAATCACGACGGAGAGATCTGGAACGACGAGCTGACGATCCTCGTGATGCACGACAACGGCGGCATCGGTGGACAACGGCGTGCTGTCGGTTCCGGCCTCGCGGTGCCTGACAGCTGCGTGATCACGGCGGCTGGCAACAAGCTGTGCGGTTCTGGCGTCATCGCCGACGACGGCGTCAACCTCGCGACCCTCGTCCACGAGCTCGGGCATACGCTTGGCGCGATCGACCTGTACGGCGAGTGGCCTGGCGCTCCCCTCCACGGCACGACGACGATCATGGGCGGCACCATCGGCGCAGGAATGTCGACCGCGACCCGCCACTTCGATCCGTGGCACAAGATGCAGCTCGGCTGGCTGCGCCCGGATCTCGTCGACATCACGGCGGCGCCCTCGGGCGAGAAGCTTCTCTACTGCGCGCAGGATCCGCGCGCCGAGGTCGATGGATCGATCCTCTTCTGGAACGGCAACCGCGGACCCAACGCGTTCTTTCTCCTCGAGTCTCGTTGCCGCGGCTCCTATGACGACGACCTCGGCGATGCCGGCGGCCTCGCGCTGTGGGCGATCGAGCACGACGAGGCCCGTCAGCCGCTTCGCGTCAAGCGGAGCTATCCGGTGTCGCTCGGATCCTGCGAACAGGTAGACGTCTTCACGTGGGAATGCGACGCGCGAACCGTGTGCCTGAACGACACCACCCACTGGGCCAACGCGATGGCGTGTGTCACGAGCCGGCTCTTGCACCGCGGTGACAACACCAACGGCTGGGCGAAGATGGCCCACCGTGATGGCTCCACCGAGCCGACCTGGTTCCGCGTCATCAATCCCGTCCGTGGTGAGGGGTTCCGCGTGCAGTGGTACACCGGCACGACTCCGCCGCCGTACCCGACGCTGGCCGCGCCGACCAACGTGTCGGTCACGGCAGTCGGCCGCGGTCAGCTCAACGTGTCGTGGACGTTCGACCGCAGCAGCGAGGCGACGGACATCGAGGTGACCCGCCACGGCGGCGAGTCGTATCGAATGCCGACCGACCACAGCGGGATCACGTTCGGCAACCTGCCACCGTCGTCGTCGCAGACGTTCTCGGTGTGCGCGTTGCGCGCCGACGTCAACGAACGCGCATGCGCGCCCGACGCCTACGGCTCGACGCTGTCGGACACACCGCCACCACCCATGCCGCCGCGATGCCCGACGGGCATGATCCGCTGCAACGGCGTGTGCAAGAAGCCCACGCAGTGTCAGCAGCCGGAGTGACGCCCCGCCGTTAGAGCTGGCGCGCGACCCCGAGCGATGCGCCGCGCTCGCCGAGCCGACATGCACGTCTCTGGCGGACCGGGCAACGGCGACGACCCGGACAGCCGCGGCGGCGGGACGCTGTCTCCGCAGGAGAAGACGTTCGCCTTCACGTTCTTCGACATCGCCTCGCGCGTGCCGGGCCCGATCTTCTAGCGACGATCAGGCTTCGATCGCGGGCGAGCGGTGTCGTGAAGCGGATGCGGCCCCTCCAGGGAGCCGCCCGTTCGCCGCGCGATCCCCTCGAGCTCGAGCGGCGCGAGTCGATACGGATACAAGGCCGGCGACCCGACCTCGCCACGTCGCCCGCCGCGGCACCGCCGTCACCGTCGTCGACGCCGGCCGCGCTGTCCGCGTCACCGGACGAGCCGTCGCCACATCCGGCCAGCATCAGCAGCGCGATGTCACACAAGCGGGCCACGACGTGTCGTAGCGCCACGGGTGTAGGGTTGCGGCCATGACCACGCCGCGTTGCGAGCTCTGCAACACCCATCAACTGTCCACCGACGCCGAGCAGGCGATGCGGGCGTGTCAGGTGTGCGCCGATCGGATCGGACTGATCCCGATGCCTCCGTCTCGCCGGCCGCGGGCTCCGTGCGACCGCTGCAACAAGTCGTCGTTCATTCGTGTCATCCCGCGCGAGCACTCGACCACGCGTGTCGGCGACGGGAACGCGCAGGTCTCGGCACCGATGTACGTCACCCACATGCCCGACACGTATCGCGGCTTCTTCAGCAGCGAGGTCAAACCGGTCGCGGTCGAGGAGTCCGGGATCGGCCTCCTGGAGGTGTACGTCTGCCGCGGGTGCGGCGCGACCGAGTGGTACTGCGTCGACGTCGAGAAGATCCCGATCGATCCCCACCTGATGACGGAGCTGATCGAGTACGGCGACGGCGACGGGCCGTACCGCTGACTCACTCGAGCTTGATGAGCGGACCCGACGGCTGCGAACCGACGGCGCACTCGACGTCGACGGTGAGCGGGCCCCGGACGACCGCGGGGGAGGGCTGACTCATCACCCCAATTGGCCAACCCGTTGCGGGTGCGGGTGCGGCTGCGGGTGCGGCTGCGGCTCAGGCGCCCGGCAACCGCGGCGCTTCGCCGTTGCCGCCGACCACGCGGTCCTTGACCTTGTCCATGAGGCCGGCCAGCGGCGTGCCGGCGAAGACCTTGTCGATGACGTCGGTGAGGGTCTTGCCGCCGACGAAGGACTGGACGCTCATGGCCTCGGCGACCTTGGCCAGGGTCTCGCGCGACGAGAGCGCGAGCAGCGCCTCGCTGAAGCCGCCCTGCGCGGCCTCGAAGCGCTGGACCACCGCGCTGACCTCGGCGGCGAGCGCCTCGAGGGCCAGGGTCTGACGGCCTCGGGCGGTGGTCAGCGCCGCCGCCTCGATCTCGTCGCTGCGGCGCAGGTTGGCCTTGTGATCGACGTCGACGGCGGCGTTGCGCGCGACCGCCGCGCCCTCGCGGGCCTTGGCCTCGTCGAGCTCGCCCTGCACGCCGGCCAGCGCGACCCGGAAGCGGGCCGCGATCGCCTCGATCTCGAGCTCGGCCAGCTTGCGCCGGGTCTCGGCCTGCGCGATCGCGGTCTCGCGGGCGATGTTCTCCTGCTTCTTCACCACCTCGAGCCCGCGCTGGGCGCCGATCAGCTTGATGTTCGACTGCACGGCGTCGTGCTGGGCGTCGCCGAGCAGGTTGGAGATCGCCTCGTCGTCGATCGAGACCTCGAGGACCTCGACGTCGGTGACGTGCATGCCGTTCTCGGGGAACCGCATGCCGGGCCGGACCACGTCGGGCTTGTCGGGCTTGTCCGACTTCTCGGCCTTGCCCAGCATGACGTCGCGGATGATGTCGATCGAGCCGGCGTAGAACTGCTCGATCGAGACCTTCTTGATCGCGCCCTTGAGCACGCTGCGCACGTGGTCGCACAGGAACTTGACGTAGTTCTCGACCTCGAACCAGCGGTTGGCGTCGCCGGTGAAGTTGACGCGCATCGAGTACTCGAGCGTCACCTGCACGTGGTCGCTGGTCTCGACCACGCAGATGTCGCCGACCTTGTTGTTGAGCACGCGCAGGAACACGGTCTGCAGCAGGCGGTCGGTCGACTTGGGCTTGCCGGTCGACAGCTCGATGACCTCGAGGGTCTCGTCGTAGCCGAGCAGGAGGTTGACCGGGCCCTGCTCGACGCGGCGGTGGCCCTGCTTGTCGACCACCATCAGCGCGTAGCCGACCCAGACGTTGATGGCCGGCACGCCCTGGAAGCGGGTGTCGAGCACCACCGTGCGCGGCTGGGTGAACTGGTTGCCGCGCTCGAGCACCTCGCCGGCGACCTGCTGCGAGGCCGGCGCGGCGGCGCCCATCGCCACCTGCTGCGCGGCCGGCGCCTTCTTCTGCTGCTTCTGGATCTCGTTCTCCGAGACCACGCCGGCGCGGCCGACCGGCGCCGCGCTCTCGAGCTGGCGCAGCGAGCGGTTGTAGGCGAGCACGGCGTCGTTGCCCGGGTACCAGGTGCCGCACTCGCGATCGGTGAGCACGCGGCGCACGATCACGTCGTCGACGGGGTTGGGCAGGAGCATGGCCGGGCCCCGCACCATGCGGATCTCGCCGCTCTTGCGGTTCATGACGTAGCGGGCCTCGCCAGCCGGCACGGCGACGGCGAAGTGCTTGTCCTTGCCGTCGTAGCGGACGATCGAGTGCTCCTCGCGCGGGAAGTAGATCGCGGTCTCCTTGCCGGTGATGAACAGCTCGTCGCCCTCGCGGTAGCTGCGGCCGGCCTCGGTGTAGGGCGCGATGACCTTGACGTGCAGGCCCTGGATCTCCTGCAGCTCGATGGCCTTGTACTTGCGCACGCCGTCGCGGGCGATGAAGGTCTCGGTCGGCTCGGGGAACACGACCTGGGGGCCGCGCTCGTAGCGCTTCTTGCCGTTCTGGTCGACGAGGATGCAGTACTCGAGCCGCTCGAGGGTGAGCGCGTCGCGCACGTACGAGCCGCTCTCGTCGGTGACCACGCCCACGCCGGTGGGCGGGATGTAGAACGAGACGTCGGTGCCCTTGATGATGAACAACCTGCCGACGGTGAGGTCGCGAGGCGCGCCGCCCATCGGCGCCGTGCTCTCGGGACCGTCGCCGGCCGGCTTGATCACCGCCTGGCTCCAGTGCTTGCGGGCCTCGTCCTCGTTGTAGACGCGGACCACGAGGTACTGGTTCGAGCGCAGGTGGTGGCCGGGGACCAGCTTCACCATCTGTCCCGGCCACAGCGCGAACGAGCACGGGCCGGTGATGTTGATCTTGCGACCGACCTCGAGATCCGGCGACGGGTAGACGCCGCCCGACGCCGGATGATCGTTCTTCGCCGACGGGTTCTTGAGCGTGACGTAGTAGCCCTCGGGCGCGATGGCGATCTGCTGCACCGCCTGCTCGAGCGTGCACGCCTCGAAGTGTTTGTTCTGAGGATTGAAGACCACCGGCCGCTCCTGCGCGGTCGGGTTGATCACCGTCGGGCCGGTGTACGTCTTGATGATGCCCTTGGTGACGTCTTGCATGTAGGCGTACTCGCTCGGCGCAAGCACGAGGTCACGCTTCTGATTCCGCTCGTCCATGTGTTCCCCCCGCGGTTACTTCGAATGTCCTCCGGAGTGGAATCCGGAGCAACGTCCTGCGGGAACGATGCCGCTCAGCGTGACTTCGTCTCGAGCCGGTCGTGGAACTCGAGGAACGCGCGGGTGACGCCGGCCGGATCCTCGATCTGCGGGTAGTGGCCGATACCGGGCAACTCGACGACGTCGGCGTCGCGGACCAGCTCGCGGAAGCGCGCCACCATGTGGGCGCCGGAGATCGGATCGACGGGGCCGTCGATCACGCGCAGCGGCACCTGGGTGCGCTGGAGCGCGCCGACCCAGCGCTCGCGGTGACGGCGGCGCTCGGCCATGTAGCCGATCAGGAGGTGCAGCACGCGGTGGCCGTCGTCGTGGCGGAGCAGCGTCCACAGCTCGTCGATGAACTCGCGCGACGGCGGCGTCTTCGGTCCGAAGACCGCGGTCATCCCCGAGCGGAACAAACGCTTGCTGCTGAGACGACCCATGACCCCGCCGAGCGGGCTGGCCAGCACGCGCTGCACGAAACGCGGACGGTGGGTCTCGGGGAAGAGGCCGCCGTTGAGGAAGCAGACCGAGCACAGGCGCAGCGTGCGTGGTCCGCCGCCGGTCGAGGCCCGGCGGCCGGCGACGTCCTCGTGGCGCGCGAGCAGCTCCTGCGCGATCGTGTCGCCGTAGTCGTGGGCGAGCACGTGGGCGTCCTCGAGGCCGAGCTCGCGCATCAGACCCTCGTTGAGGTCGGCCTGATCGAGGATCGAGTAGCCGTGGTCGCGCGGCTTGGCCGACCAGCCGAAGCCGATCAGATCGGCGGCGACCACGCGGAAGCGCCTGGTCAGCTCCGGCCACATCGGCCACCAGTCCCACGACGCGCTGGGGAAGCCGTGCAGCGTGAGCAGCGTCGGGCCATCACCCTCGACGCGGTAGAAGATGGCGTGGCCGCGGTGACGGTAGACCTTGCCGCCGGCGCGCCAGCGCTGGAAGTCGGCGGCGCTCATTCGACGCGCGCGCGCACGATGCGGTCGCCGATCTGGAGGCGGTCGACGACGTCCTGGCCCTCGGTGACCTTGCCGATCCAGGTGTAGCGGCCGTCGAGGTGGGGGGCGCGGCCGTGCATCGCGAACCACTGCGAGCCGCCGCTGTCCTTGCCGGCGTCGGCGATGCCGATGCCGCCCGGCGCGTACTCGGGCGTGGGCGCGTCGAGGCGAGAGCCGGGCTCGGCGGGCAGGGTGAAGCCGGGGCCGCCCCAGCCCGAGCCGGTGGGATCGCCGCCCTGGACCACGAAGTCGGGGACCACGCGGTGGAAGAACGTGCCGTCGTAGAAGCCCTTGCGGGTGAGCTCGGCGATCGCCGCCACGTGCCACGGCGCCAGCTCACCGGCGAACGCGATGCTGATGTCGCCCTGGGTGGTGCTGAGCCTCCACGTGCGCGCGTTGAGGCCGGCGACTGGATCGACCGGCGGCGACGGCGGAGACTTGGTGGCCACCGCGGGCCCGGGATCCTCACCGACCAGCGCCTTCACGCAGTCGCGGGCGGCGGTGCGCAGCGGCGGGCTGGGATCGCCGCGCATGGCCTGGCATGCGGGCAGCGCGTCGAGCTTGGCGGCCGAGATGGCGCCGAGCAGGCCGGCGGTCAGCTCGGCGTCGCCGGCGGCGGTGGCGAGGCGCGCGACCACGGCGTCGGCGAGCGGCGCCAGCGGACCGACCTTGCCGCGCTCGGCCAGCATCGGCCCCGCGACCTCGGCGGCGGAGCCGGCGACGGCGGCGTCGTTGCGCTTGACCGCGTCGGTCAGCGCGCCGGCCAGCGTGAGTCGATCGGCCGCCGACGCCTTTTCCCACAGCCCGGGCAGGAGCCCGACCGCGTGTCCGGCGATGCGGACGTCGCCGTGGCCGGCGGCGAGCGAGAGCCGCTTGACCGCGTCGCTGCCGCCGTGGGCGGCGGTGACGTCGAGCACCAGCTTGCGGACCTCGTGATCGGGCACGAGCCCGGCGCCGCAGCCCTCGAGCTGCGAGCGGGCGACCTCGGGATCGCCGAGCGCGTCGCCGGTCGACGCCGATGGCAGCGGCCGCGCCAGCGCCGCCAGCGCCAGGCAGCTCGCCCACGCCGACGCGAGCTGCAGCGGTTGTGGGCGGCCGCTCGGTGGATCATCGGCGTAGCCGCGCGCGGTCGCGACCAGGAACCCGCGGGTCTTCACGTCGGTGGCGCGGTCGGGGAGCTGGCGCAGGCCCTCGAGGAGGACGTGGGCGAACGGCGGCGGCACGCGCCCGGCGATCCACTCGCTCTGCACGCGCGCCAGGTACGCGACCAGCGCCTTGCGGGTCTCGGGCGTGCCGGCGGGGCCGCCCAGCGTGCGTACCAGCTCGACGCCGACCCGCCAGTCGGTGTCGTCGAGGCGATCGAGCAGCGGCGGCGTGGTCACCGGCACCGCCTTGCGGGTGGCCAGGCCGGCGACGGCGGCGGCGCGGATCAGCGGGTCCTGATCGGTGAGCCGGTCGCGCAGCGCGCGCACCACCGGGTCGGTCGCCGCCGGCGGCGGCGCGGCCGGATCGACGAAGGCGCGGGCCAGCCCGTAGGTGGCGGCGTAGCGCACGCCGGCGTCCTCGTCCCTGGTGCGGCCGATCGCGGCCAGCTCGGTGGTGTCGTCGAGCGCGTGTTTGGCGCGGCCGAGCCGGCCCATAGCCACGCCGGCGGCCACGGCGATCGCCGGATCGGCGCTGCCGAGCGCGCTCGCCACCGTCGGCAGCGCCGAGGCGTCGGCGATCCGGCCCAGGGCCTCGATGACGGTCGCGCGATCGGCGCCGGTCGCGGGCAGCTTGTCGGTCGAGACGTGCATCTGCTCCTCGACCAGCGCCGCGGGCAGGGTGATCTCGGCGACGACCCGCTTGCCGCGGGTGTG
>SXJR01000425.1 GCA_005779305.1 Myxococcales bacterium | reverse complement strand
GGCATGCGCGGATCGTCCCAGCCGGCGACCATGCCGTCCTGCACCAGCTTGAGCAGCTTGCGCTTGGACATCATCGTGTAGTCGAGGGCCAGGCGCGCGAACTCGTACTGGCGCGGCGGGCCGCCCACCGACCGACCCGCGCTCAGGTGGGGCAGGGGCTTCACCTCGGTCGCCTCGATCACCCAGTCGTAGAGCTCGCGGTTGTTCTCGAACTCGAGCGTGCAGATCGAGTGGCTGATGCCCTCGAACGCATCCGACAGGGGATGGGCGTAGTCGTACATCGGGTAGATGCACCAGGCGTCGCCGGTCCGGTGATGGTGGGCGTGGCGGATCCGGTAGAGCAGCGGATCGCGCATCTTCATGTTGGCCGCCGCCAGGTCGATCCGCGCGCGCAGCACGCACGCACCGTCGGGCAGCCCGCCGCCGCGCATGGCGGCGAAGCGCTCCAGGTTCTCGGCCACGCTCCGTGACCGCGACGGGCTGGGACGACCGGGCTCGGACAGGCTGCCGCGGTGGGCCTTGATCTGCTCGTCGTCGTGATCGTCGACGTAGGCCAGGCCCTTCTCGATGAGCCTCTGGCCGAGCTGGTACATCTCCTCGAAGTAGTCGGACGCGTAGAGCACCCGCGACGGCTCGAAGCCGAGCCACCGTACGTCGCGTTCGATCGAGTCGACGTACTCGACCTCTTCCTTGGTCGGGTTGGTGTCGACGTAGCGCAGGTTGCAGGTCCCGCCATACTCCTGGGCGATGCCGAAGTCGACGCAGATGGCCTTGGCGTGCCCACTGTGGAGATAGCCGTTGGGCTCGGGCGGGAAGCGGGTGGCGACGTGCTGGTGGCGGCCGGCCGCCAGATCTTCGTCGACGATGGTCCGCAGGAAATCCTTGCCGCGCGAGGCTTCACTCATGGCGGCAAAGGCTTACCACGTCGCCGGTCAGTCATCCGACTGCGGCATGAACCGCTTGAGCGTCTCGATCCGGACCAGGAGGGTCTCCTCCTCGTCGGGCCGCGACGCCCAGTCGGGCATGTTCTTGTCCTCGAACGTCGCCCCCGCCACCGCCCGGGTCATGCACGCCTCGAGCGCGGGATCGTTGAGGGTGGACTCGACCATCCGCACGTCCTTGACCGACACCTTGCCGCCGGCGATGTCGAAGCGGAAGGCGAGCTTGAGCTTCTGCTTGCGCTCCTTGCCGCCCTGGTAGCAGTCGGCGGCGAAGCCGAGCAGGCGCCGCGAGTAGGTCTCGTCGACGCGCTCCCAGAATTCGTCCGAGTACTTGCGGATCGGCTCGGCGTCGTCCTCGGGCGCCATCACGCCGGCCGGCCGCACGTGGGGCGGCAGCGGCCGGTCGTCCATGATGCGGCCGGGCGTCTCCTCGATCGGGGCGCCGAGGTACGCCCGCGGCGCCGGTGCCGCCTTGGCGACCGGCGCCGGTGCGGCGGCCGCCGCGGGCGGGCCGGACGAACGAGCCTCGTACCACAGCACGATCAGCGCGGCGGCGATCAGCGCGGCGGCGACCGCGAGCCACTTCATGGGCCGGACGACGGGACCTGGTTGGCGGTGTGGACCTCGTAGTCGCCGGTGCCGAGCAACGTGTTGTCCGCGTACAGACCCGGGTGCATGTTCCACACGGTCTTGCCGTCGGCGGAGTACACCATGACGATGCCCTCGCACAGCCCGCCGCCACCCGACGTCACGCTGACCTCGGCGGTCTCGTCGGCGGGATCGGTGACGTAGGTGTAGAGCCACGAGTAGTCCGGATCCTCGCTGGTCGTGTCGCGATCGACGCGGATCTGGTAGCTCGGCAGCGGCGTGGGCGCAGCGGCGCAGTCGTGCTCTCCGACCGCGGCGGTGAACGTCCACGTACCGATCGGCCAGCAGCCGTTGATCTCCACCGGCTTCGGCGTACCGATGGTGAAGGTGCCGGTGATGGTCAGGGCGGCCTGGCACAGGAGCTCGTCCTGCACCACGCCGTCATCATCACCACCGACGGAGCCGGGATCGCAGCCGGCGCTGAGCGCGGCGAGCGATCCGACGGCAAGGATGGAAGCGAAGATCGGGTTGAGCGTTGGCGTTCTCATCGAGTGCCTCCCGGCGATGGCAAGCACGAGCAACGCTCGTGCCACGGCCAAGCCCTCTGGATCACAGTGTACCAGCACGCCACTGCGGGCGTGTGACCCTGCTGTTGTGGGGTGTGGACTCCCGTCTGGGGACCCCAGGTCTCGCACGTAACGTCGCGTTGCCGCGGAGGAGCGCGTGCGCATACCATGTGCAAGAGAACATGGGGATGCTCCACGCTCGGGTGCTCGTATCGTCGCGCTGCTTGGTCCTCCTCGCCGTCTCGGCGCTCGCTGCCGCTCCGGCAGGAGGTTGCAAGAGCAACGACTCGCACGGCGCGCCCCAGCCACAGGTCGCCCTCGCCGTCGACGCCGGCGCGCCCGACAGCGCGCTCAAGGGCGACGACTACGACAAGGACGAGTACGTCCCCGCCGAGTTCAAGGCCGGCGCCGATCGCTGGCGCGACACCGGCATTTACGTCGACGGCAAGTTCATGGGGCTCCTGGCGTGGGCCGAGCTCCCGCTCTCGCTCGAGCCGGTGTGGCTCAAGGTGAAGGCCTCGGCGCCCAAGCGCTACGGCACCAGTGACACCGGCTGGCGCTGGGCCAAGGAGCGCCGCTATCGCTTCAGCGAGCTCGTCGAGAGCCTCGGCATCGATCTCGCCACCGTGAAGGAGATCCACGTCTACGGGCCCAAGTTCTCCAACACCATCATCGCCACCGGCGCCGAGCTGCGCTCGAAGCTGGGCCAGAACTTCTACTTCCGATTCGGCGGTTCGGTCAGCGGCAAGGCCATCCCCGACGTCCCCGAGGGCTTCGGCAACGGCAAGAACCCGGACAAGATCGCGTCGGTGATGATCTACATCGAGAAGGCGCCGCCGGTGCTCGAGCGCAACGTCGGCCTCATGCTCGATGGCGAGCTCCAGGAGGGAGTGCCCTACTTCGGGACGCCCCTGCGCGGAGGCGTCCGCGTCTACATGGATGATCGTCTGGTCGCCTACATCAAGCGCCAGGACCTGCCCGAGCCCCAGCAGACGGCGGCCGACGGCGAGGGCCAGTGGAAGCTGACCGACTACCTGCGCTCGCGCGGCGTGAACCTCGACACCGTGGTCGAGGGCTGGGTGGTCCGACAGGAGAAGTGGCAGGAGAAGCTGACCCGGGCCGAGCTCGATGCCCTCTGGTTCCAGGCCAGCCCGCAGGCCAAGGGTCACCTCGAGCTCGGAGAGAAGAAGATGAAGGCGCAGAGCATCATCCTTCGCTCGCACCCGGTGGCGATCAATCAGGTCCCTGCGCCAGATCCCGAGGAGCTGTAGAGACCTCCCTGGGGCGACCCCCCGAGAGGATGGGACTCCCCGCTGCGGGGAGTGGGACTTCCCGCCTGGGAGCCGACCCCCCACTTCCAGGAGATCCCGGTCGAGTGATTCAAGGTGGTTAGGTGGCGGCAGAGAACGGTACGGACCCTGCACAGATGACAGGCAGGTAACAACCTCCTCCCCACCCACGAGGCGACCTCCAATGAAGAAGCTGACCACCACCCTTTTCGCCGGCGCTCTGGCTGCGACCCTCCTCCCGGGTTCTGCCGACGCCCAGCTGTCCAAGGACCTCGGGTCCGCTACGGCGTTCGAGGTCATCCTCGCATCGACCACCCAGGACCTGGCTCCCACCCGTACGTACGAGGACGGCATCCGCCGCCTCCGCAAGACGGACGAGGAGTTCACCAACGAGCAGGCCTCGCTGAAGGTCAGCGCGGACGGCAAGTTCATCGCTGTGGCCGCCATGTGGACCGGCGTGCTGAATGAAGGGACCGCTCGGGAGGCGCGCCCCGTCAATCGCATGCAGTGTGCGCTGACGATCATGGAGACCTACGCCGGCGCCGATGGCTCCCTCGCGCTCCGCAAGGCGACCACGTCGGCCTACTCGATGTTCATCACCGACAACAACGGCAACGAGTACCGCAACTGCAACAAGCCGGAAGTGTTGCTCGTCAACGGCGGCAAGCAGTTCGCCGTCGAGTTCAACTACCAGCCCAACGGCACCAACGACACCCGCCGCTACATGAAGGTCTTCAACTGGCCGACGGCGACCGGTGAAGTCGCGGTGGTGCCGGTGCTCAAGAACGCCAACGGCCAGACCCAGAAGCAGATCCAGGTCATGGCCAAGAACAACGACGACTGCTCGATGCACCAGTCGGGCGCCGGTCAGAACGGCCTGGCCTACTACGACGCGGGCGGCACCACCCGCTACGCCTCGTGGGACGGCTGCAACGGCAACGGCCGCGACGACGGCTGGTTCCGCGCCACCGAGATCACCTGCCTCGGCGGCGACATCGCCACCGAGTGCACCATCCGCCGCCTGTTCGACCTGTCGCTCGCCCAGCGCGAGGAGCGCTCGCGCGGTCGCTGCACCGTCGGCGGCGCCGACAAGTCGTTCGCGGTCTGCACCTGGACCGAGGGCAACAACCAGCCCCAGCGTGAAGGCACCTGGATCGCGGCCGTCGACCTCAGCACGACCGGCCAGAACGGCGAGAACGCCCAGAACCGCCTGCTCTGGAAGGACCGGCTGAACTACCGCCAGACCCTTCAGGTCAACGGCGAGGACCGCGAGTACTACGCGATGCGCGCCCAGCACGGCCGCATCATGACCAAGCAGGCCGACGGCAGCCTGGTCGCCACCGACGAGATCATCTTCCAGGACACGCTCAACCGCGGCGGTAACAACAACGACAAGAAGGGCGGCCGCTCCGACGCGATCGACTTCGCCGTCCTCAAGACCACCCGCGAGGGCTACACGTTCACGATGCCGATGTCGACCATCAACCTCGGCACCAGCCCGATGCTGCTCGGCCTCGATGGCACGCACATCAGCATGACCGAGGCCGTCTTCGGCAAGGGCGACACGCTCATCCCCGGCTTCACCCAGCTCCAGGGCTCGCAGACCGGTGGTCTCCAGCAGGACGCGGACATCCGCACCATCGGCTACGACCCGGCCACCAAGACCATCCTCAACCTCGGCCAGCACAACGCCGCGGCCTCGTACGACCGCCACCTCTACTCGAACTACCTGGGCAACAACCCCGGTAACCAGGGTCGTAACTTCGCCGGCGCCGACACCTTCAAGAACCCGCTGGTCGGTCCCAACAGCCAGGTGACGCACTACACCGCGTACGCGGTGACCGGCAAGGCGCCGATGCACACCGACTCGCAGATCAAGCCCTCGCTGTACATCTCGCTCTTCCCGGTGGCCTTCACCGCCGACGCCCCCGACCCGCAGGGTGGCTACAACGACAACGTCCCCGGCGACGACCAGCCCGACGACCCGGCTCCCGAGGAGCCCGACCCCCTCACCCCCGGTGGCAGCGACGGCTTCGCGTCGGGTGGTTGCTCGACGGGCGCTGGTAACGGTGGTGGGTTGCTCGGCCTCGGCCTGGCGCTCGCTCTGACCCTCCGCCGCCGCAGCCGCAAGGCCGAGTGAACGACCCCCGCCTCATCCCCCCTCCCTCCCCACCGATCTCAACCTACGCCACGGAGAACAAGACCATGTCCATCCGTTACCTCCTTACCGCGGTCCTGCTCGCGGGCGGCTGCGTCGGCGACCTGACGCCGGTGGCCGACGACGGTGACGACGACGTGTCCCCGGACGCTGGTGGTGGTGGTGGTGGCGGCGTCGCGCGACAGATGTTCGAGCGCGACGTCTTCCCCATCCTCTCCGCCAAGTGCGGCGCCGGTTGTCACCTGACCACGAGCTCGTCGTCGACTCCCTTCGTGGCCACCGCGGTGGGCACCGCATACGTCACCGCGGTCGGCTTCGACTCGGTGGTCGGCAACTACACCACGACCGGCGCGGCCATCTACAACAAGGTGGTCCCGGGCCCGCACCAGGCCCGGACCTACACCGCCGACGAGCAGATGAAGATCACGGGGTGGCTGGCGCAGGAAGTCACCGAGCGCACCACCGGTGGCGGTGGTAGCGACGGCGGCACCGGCGGCGGCGGCGAGACGCCGGCCCAGGCGACGGCTCGCATCATCAGTGAGTGGTCGGGCTGCCTGAAGCTCACGGACTTCACCGCCCTCAACTTTGGACCCTCGTGGGCCAACAAGGGCTCCAACCAGGGCAACTGCGAGCAGTGCCACGTCTCGGGTGCCTACGGCTTCAAGGCCAACGACGACAACACCGGCATGTACGAGACGCTGTCGACGAACAAGTACTACATGATGGCGTACTTCGCGCCCGACATCTCGGACCCCAACCTGGCCAACGCGAAGATGGTGCCCAACTACACCAACTTCCAGCGGGTCGGCCTGCGCCAGGTGCCCCACCAGGAGCACCCCTCGTTCAACACCAACCAGAACGACGCGGCCTTCCAGACGCTGCAGCAGCTGTACGACCGGACCATGGCCTCCAAGGCGGCCGGCACCTGCGGCCCCGCTCGCATCCCGATGTGAGCTGACCCGAACTGGCGAGTACACGACGGCGCCCACGTGGGCGCCGTCGGCGTTTTCGGGCTACCTGAGCCCGGGGCGATCACGTCGGCGGTGCGCTCGGGCTTGCCGCACTCGTCGCACCTTTCGTACATGGCCAGCTTGATCAGCGACGAGGTGCGCACGCCGGGGGCCTGCGAGCCGCAGCCCCTCAGCCGAAGTCGGGCGGCAGCGCCTGACAGTGCTCGATGGCCAGCGGGATCTCGAGCGGCGCCAGGCCTCGCCACAGCACCCACCACGCGTCGCCGCCGAGGTGGAAACGGACCATGCCGTCGCAGTTCTCGCGGTACCATGACGTGATCGGGTTGTCGGCGCGGCTCCGCCAGAACAGGCGCGGGAACTGCGCCTCCATCGCCCGCCACAGATCGCGGCCCACGCCCTCGCCGCGCGACACCGTGCCGACCGCGAACTTCGACAGGTACGGCGCCAGCGGCGCCGGCGACACGATGGCCGCGCCCCGGTACTCGTCGGCGACGTAGACGGCGAGCACCGGCCGCTGATCGTAGCCGGGGATCAGCGCGCGGCCGAACGACTCCTCGACCAGCCCGAGCAGCCGTGGCTTGTCGACGCCGTCCCAGCCCAGGTGGCGGGTGATGAGCGAGCCCTTGCGGATGAGCGTGCCGGCGCCCTTCACGGTGAACAGCTCGCGCAACAGATCCAGCGGCGAGGTCACGCTGACCGTCATCCGGTGCGGCACCCGGTCGATCACGCGCGCGATCTGGCGCAAGAGCTTCTGCGGCTCGCTGGGCAGGGCGCCGGCGGTCAGCCAGCCGTCGCGCTCGGTGGTGAGATCGATGATGGAGATGGCGCGGCCGCCGGGTGGGACCAGACCGCTGCGGCGGGTGACGAACACGATGCGGCGCGTGCCCAGGGCCCCGGCCAGATCGGCGATGGCGTCGAAGCGCGCGTCGGCGCCGCCGTCCTCGCGCTCGAACGTCACCAGCGGGATGGCGTTGTCGCGGCAGGCGGCCGTGACCTCGGACGCATCGGCCGGGCAGCGCCGCGACGCGACCGGCCCGAGCGCCTGAGCCAGGCGCTCGGCGCTGCGGCCGGCGCTGCGCGGCTCGATGGCGCCGAAGGCCAGCACCGGCTCGAGGCCGAGCTCGACCAGGTAGCGCAGCTCGACGGCGAGCGCGTCGGCGGCGTGGCGGACGACGGCGTCGGCGACGTGGACGATGGCGAAGCGCTCGGGGTGCTCGGAGCGGAAGAGATCCAGGTACTGCTGGGCCTCGGCGGGGCGGCCGATGCTCGACAGGAAGCGCAGGACCACATCGCCGTGGTCGCTGTTGTCAGCCATCGCGCCGGCTCGACTGGTAGACGTGGGTGAACAGCTCGACCGCCCAGTCGAGATCGGCCAGGGTCACGAACTCGTCGGCGGCGTGGGCCTGGGCGATGTCGCCGGGGCCGATCACGATCGCGCTCATGCCCGCGGCCTGGTAGAGCGCCGCCTCGGTCCAGAAGTCGAGGCCGACCAGGGCCCGGGCGTGGCCGGCGACCAGCGCGGCCAGGGCCGCGTCGTCGACGCCGAACGGGGCGTGGTCGGTGACGAACTCGAGCGCGATGGTGGCGCCGGTGGTGCGCTCGACGCTGGCGATCATGGCAGCGAGCTCGCGGTCCCACGCGGCGCGATCGAACCCGGGCCAGGGCCGCACCGACCAGGTCAGCGCCGCCGAGGTCGGCACCACGTTGAAGGCCAGGCCGCCCTCCAGCGCCGCCACGTTCAGGCACAGGCCGGGCATGTCGGCGGGGCCGTCACCGACCCGGGCCCGACCCAGATCGTCGAGCAGCACGGCGAGCCGGGCCAGGGTCGCCACCGGGCGCTGCATGTGATCGGCGCGCGACGAGTGTCCACCCTCGCCGCGGGTGGTGGCCCGGTAGGCCAGCACGCCGCGGTGACGCACGCCGGCGACGCGCGCGGTCGGCTCGCACACGATGGCGCGCTCGAGCCCGCGGCGGCGGGGGGAGGTCAGGAAGTGGCGCATCGACGCGGTGCCGCGCTCTTCGTCGCCCGAGAACAGGAGCGCGACGTCGCGCGGGCGCACCCGGTCGAGCGCGACGATGGCGGCGGCGATCGCGCCCTTGGTGTCGCACGCGCCCAGGCCATGCAGGCGATCGCCGACCACGGTCGCGGTCCACGGATCGCGCGACCAGCCGGTGTTGGCGGGCACGGTGTCGACGTGAGCGTTGACCACCAGCGTCGGCTGGCCCCAGCGGGCGTAGACGTAGCCGCCGTGGCCCTGATCGTCGGCGCCGCGGCCGGCGTCGACCACCACCACCTCGTCGGCGCCGCGGGCCTCGAGCAGAGGCGCGACGTGGCGGCACAGCGCCAGCTCGTCGCCGGGCCCGCGATCGGGCGACGACTGCTGGGTCGGGAACCCGACCAGCTCGGACAGCAACTCGACGACGGCGGGGCTCACGCGCGCGCTCCTTGCGGAGAAAGCAAGCGCTTCCACGCCTCGTGCCGGCCGAGCGCGGCCAGCGCCCGCGACAGCAGGGTCTTGCCCGGCTCGGTGCGGTGCCACGTCGACGCTCCCGACGGATGGGGCAGCGGCACGATGTCGGTGGTCACGCCGTGGAACGTCACGGTGTGGGTCTTGCCGACCACGTCGACGAGCTGGGTTGCGGTGGGCAGCACCTGGACGATGGCGAGCTTGCCGACCGGGATGACGAGCCGCGGCTGGAGCAAGGCGACCTCGGCGGCGAGGTGGTCGGCGCAGCGCGCGATCTCGTCGGGAGCGGGCACGCGATCACCGGAGCCCTTGATGTCCTTGCCGGGAAAGCAGCGGCACACCGCGGCCATGTAGACCCGGCTGCGAAAGCTCTCCTCGTCCAGGCCCAGGTCGGCGAACCACTTGAACATGGTCTTGCCCGCGGTCCAGGCGAACGGTTTGCCGGCCGGCCCCTCGTGGGTGCCGGGTGCCTGGCCGATGAGCATGACCGGCGACAGCACCGGTCGGCCGGAGACCACCGGTCCCTTCATCTGTGGGCAGCGCCGACACTCCCGCAGCTGGGCCACGTGATCTTCGAGCACTCGGAGCGAGCCGGATGTCACGCACCGCACTATGCAATGCCGCCTCGATCACAACAACAGCACCGAGCACATGGGGCGGCCGGGAACAGCGGGGTGCGCTATCCTCGGGTCGTGGCCACCATCCCCGCTGATAACCAAGAGCTCATCCGTCGCATCCTGGGCGATGGCTACCTCGAGCTGCGCCTGGCCAAGCTCCAGACCGAGGAGGTCCCCGAGCTGGCGTCGCGCGTCACGGTCGAGGTCACCGAGCGCGGCCAGGTCCAGACCATCGAGGGCGAAGGCGTCGGTCCCATCGACGCGCTGTGGGGCGCGCTCATCGGCCGCTACGCCCGAGAGTACCAGTCGCTCAAGTCGCTCACGTTCGCCGGGTTTCACGTGTCGGCGGTGATCGAGACCAAGCGGCGCAAGGCCGGCCTCGACGCCCTCGCCAAGGTCGAGGTGGCGGTGGTCAACAGCGAGGGTCGACGCTTCGAGTTCTCCGAGGAGTCGCGCTCGGTCACGTCGTCGGCGGCGCGGGCGGTGATCGCCGTCGCCGAGTACTTCGTCAACGCCGAGCGCGCGTTCGTGATGCTGTCGCACGCTCGCAAGGACGCCATCGCCCGCGGCCGCCAGGATCTGGTCACCCGCTACACCACCGAGCTCGCCGAGGTGGTGCGGAGCACCAGCTACGCCGAGGTGATCGAGTCCTTGCGCAAGGAGCTCGGGTCGATCTGATCACCCTCGATCTCGACCTCGAGCCCACCGTACTCTGACTCGGCGAACTTGAGCTTGTGGCCGTGCAGGCTGGCCACGCGGTGGGCGATGTCGAGGCCGAGGCCCTGGCCGTCGGGGGCGCGGGTACGGGCGGCGTGGCCGCGCTCGCCGCGCTGGGCGACGCGATCGAGCTGCTCGGGCGGGATGCCGGGGCCGTCGTCGATCACCCGCACGCGGAAGCGGGTCTGCGAGCGTGGTTCGAGGATGAGCGCGACGTGGCCGCCGGTGCGGTTGTGGCGGATGGCGTTGTAGAGCACGTTGCTGACCGCCTGCTCGAGCATGGTGACGTCGGCCTCGGTGGCCAGGGCCTTCTCGGGAATGGCGTGCTCGAGGGCGATGGCTCGCTGGCGCGCGATCGGCGCGTGGCGGCTGACCACGCGGGTGACCAGCGCGTTGAGATCGACCGGACCTTTGATCATGCCGGGCGCGCCGGCGTCGAGCTTGGCGGCGATGGCGAGGTTGTGCAGCAGCGCGCCGATGTAGTGCGCCTCGTCCATGGCGGCTGTGAGGATCAGTGGATCGGGCGCGCGGCCCGACGCGTGAGCCTCGCGGAGCGTGGTCAGGTGGGCGTGCAGCACGGTGAGCGGGATCATCACGTCGTGGGTCGTGTTCGACAGGAACTCGCGCAGCGTCTTCTCGCGCTGGTCCTTGGCGGCGAGCTGGGCCTGAACCTCGCGGCTGGCGGCGTCGAAGGCGCGGGCGAGCTCGGCGACCTCGTCGTGGCCGTCGGCGGGGATGCGACCGGAGAAGCCGTGGGCGGCCGAGCGCTGGACCGCGGCGGTCAGGCGGCGGATGCGCGCCACCATCGGGCCGACGGCGATGAGGATGGCCAGGAGCACCGCGGCCAGGGGCAGGAGCCAGATCGGGCTGGCGGGCAGGAGCGCGCCGATGAAGCCCGGCGTGGTGGTGCCGTGGACCAGCACGAAGCTGCACGGGCCGCTGCCCCAGGGCGTCCGGACGAGGACGTCGACGTCGTCGCCGTACCAGGGGCGATCGAGGACGGCCATCGAGCTCTCGTCGAGCTTGCGCCGATCGGCGGCCGTCAGCAGCGGCGCCGCAGGGTTGGCCGACACCAGGTGCTCGTCGTAGGCGTAGCTGACCGGCGGCGCGCCCATCGGGAACATCGGCGGCGGCGGCCTCGGGCGCGGCCGCGGCGGGCCGTCGGGGACGTCGGCCGGCCGAGGTCGTCCGTGTGGTCGCGGTCGCCCCCAGGTCGACGGCGACGCCTCGCAGCGGGTGCGCTCCTCGGGGTGTTGCAGCCGCCGAGTGATGCCGTCGGACAGGGCGTAGGCAGCGGCGCGGTGGCGAGCGCGTCCGTCGAGCCACATCAGCAGCACCACCATCGGCACGGTGACCAGGATGGTGACGATCACCAGCCGCGAGCGCAGTCCGCCCAGGAAGCGCAGCTTCACGGTGCCTCGGTGCCGAGCCGGTAGCCTATGCCCCACACGGTCTCGACCCGCACGCCGGCGCCGAGCTTCTTGCGCAGCCGCGACACGTGCACGTCGAGCGTGCGCTCGTTGCCTTCGCGATCGGGATCGAGCACGTGCTCGACCAGCCAGCCCCGCGTGACCGCCACGCCAGGACGGCGGGCGAGCGCGGCCAGGAGGTCGAATTCGACCCGGGTGAGCTCGATGGCGCCGCCCTCGACCGAGACGCCGCGGCTGGCCAGATCGATGCGCAGCTTGCCGATCTCGAGCGCGTCGCCGCGTTGCATGGCGGGGCGACGCACGCGAGCCCGTACCCGCTCGACCAGCTCCTCGGGCCAGAACGGCTTGGTCATGTAATCGTCGGCGCCGAGCTTGAGGGCGCGGACCTTGTCGGCGGTGTCGTTGCGCGCCGACAGCACGAGCACCGGGACCTCGGCGCCGGTCGAGCGCAGCTCCTTGAGGATATCGAGCCCGTAGGTCTGGGGCAGCATCAGATCGAGGATGATGAGGACCAACCCGGGCAGCTGCTGCGCCTCGACGTGACGGCCGGTCCGCCACCAGGTCGGCTCGAAGCCGGCCTTCTTCAGGCTCTCCACGATCTGGGAGCCGAGCTCTTGATCGTCCTCGATGAGCAAGATGCGTTCGGGCATGGGCCTGGCGAGCGATCAGCGAGCGTTCAAGAGTGACTCAGGTGTTCGGGGTCGCTAGCCACACGTGAGATCAGCTTGGCACGTCTGGGGCGGCGTGCAGTCCTCATCGCCGCTGCACGACTGGAGGCCAGGGATGATGACGTCGATGGTGATCGCGCTCTCGACGTCGAGCTCGACGCAGCCGCTGGCGGTGTCGACCGAGTCGGTGGTGGTGCGACGCACGGTCAGGGTCGGGAAGCCCGACAGGCCGTCGCCGAGCAGGCTGGTGACCAGTGGCTCGGGGATGCTGAACGAGCCGGTGTCGTCGACCACGCAGTCGACGTGACTGCCGACCAGGCCGTGGCCATTCACGTTGAGGGTGAGCTCGATCTTGGCCGGGCCGGTCATGGTGGGCGCGGTCCAGCTCACCGGCACGGCGGCGCCGGCCTGCACTCCGATCGTGTCGGCGGGGACGACGAGCGGGTCAATGCCCCAGCCCAGGAGCTCGAGGCCGGGGGCGGTGAGCTTCATCCCGGCGCCGGCGGTGAAGCCGGGGTGGGGCAGGGTGCCGGTGAAGTTGTAGTAGTAGGCGGGCGGGCGCGGCGCCATCGAGACGTCGGCGAGCAAGCCGGCGACCACGACGGTCCCGACGTCCTGGGCCGCTGGCGCGTCGATGCAGGTGTTACCCGGGCCGCAGGTCTGACTGGTCGAGCACCCCGGGTTGCAGACCAGCATGGGCGCACGGACCCAGGAGCAGGTGCCGCTGCTGCCGAGCACATCGACCACGCGGCTGGGCTGCACCGCGTTGTAGACCTGGCCCTGCACCGCCGTGAACCCGTCGCCGAGGATGACGTCGAAGCCGCCGACGCCGGTGCTCGCCGTGCACGGCGCATAGGTCAGCCCCGAGACGTCGATCCCGTCGTCATCGCCGCCGTCGTCGCCACCGCCGCAGGCGAGGAAGGTCGCCATGAGGACCAGGACTGCTCCCGCCGTTCCGAGCGAGTGTCGGAGGGGCGAATCTGCACTCCTCATGGCGTCAACGCGAAGCAATAGAAGCCGCCCCAGCCGCCGCCGGCGCCGACGCTGGTCCCGGTGCCAGGACCGTTCTGCACCAGGTTGACACCCGGCGAGCACCCCCGCGTCTGATGGGCGCGAATCCAGTGCATCCCGCTCTGCGCTGGCCACGAGTGGCCGACCCGGACAGTATTGGGCGTGCCGGCGCCCGCGTCCGTCCAGTCGTTGCACGAGTTCACGGCGCTGCTGCCCTCGAAGCGGCCGGCCGTCGTCGACGAGGTCAGGATGTCGTGGGAGTCGCCGAACGTGGTCAGCGGGGTACCGTTCTCGTCGGGCAGGTCGTTGATCGTGGCAGCGTCGCCGACCGGGCGGTTGCCCGTGGTCAGGCCGGCCAGGTTCTGGGCAATGAGCCGCTCGTTCTTGTCGTACCAGGGGCCCTGGCCGATCCGGTCGATGGCGTGGATCGGGGTGCCGTTGTTGTAGGTCGACAGGAAGGCGCGCCAGGTCTTGCCGCCGCCCCCCACGGCCGCCGCCGCCGTCTGGCAGATCGCGTCGGCGCCAGCGAGCCCGCCCAGGTTGCCGCCAAAGCCGTCCTGGCTTCCCGACTGGGCCCGCATCGTCGCCAGACTGGTGACGAAGAAGCTGAACCGCACGTCGGGGGCGTCGATGGGGACGGGCGCGTCGATGGTGGTGCCACCGTCGTCGCCGCCGCCGCCGCCGTCGTCGGGGTCGCCGCCGGTGTCGTCACCGCCTCCGCATGCCGCGGCGATGGGAAGAACGAGAGAGAGAGCAAGCAGCCGGGTCGTGATCGTCATCTACGTCACTCCATGTCCAGGGGAGTCAGGTAAGGCCTGTCCAACTCTCGGGCACCAGGCTTAAGATTCTCTTACGGAAGCGCCACCATATTGCGACCAGAACGTAACCGACGCTGACAACGCCCCCCCCGCCGTGAATCGCGCCCCCGCCCCCTTGCCATCGACCGTATCACCCTCGGATTCCGAGGGTGATCGCCTGGTGGCGGCCGCCGCCCGCTTCGCCACGGCCACGGCCCAGCTCACCGGTGAACGCGAGCTGCTGCGCCGGGTCGACACCAAGTACCTGTGCTCACGGGCCCAGGCGACCGCCCTGATCGAGGCCTTGCTTCCCCACTACGCCGCCCTGCCGGTGGCCGGCAACATCGCCACTTACCGCAGCCTGTACTTCGACACCGCCGATCTGCGCTGCTACCACGACCACCGCCGCGGCCGCCGCCTGCGCCAGAAGGTCCGCATCCGCCACTACCCCGACCGGATGCTGAGCTACCTCGAGGTCAAGACCAAGAAGAACGAGGCGATCACCGACAAGCGGCGTCGCCCGATGCCGTTCCGCGAGGAGCTGCTCGGCCCCGATGAGCTGGCCTACCTGAACCGCATCGTCGATCTGCCGGTCGACGATCTGCGGCCGGTGATGCGCATCGACTTCCGCCGCTTGAGCCTGGTCGGACTCGCCACCGCCGAGCGGGTCACCATCGACACCGACCTCGACGTCGAGGCCCTCGACGGCGCGCGCTGGAGCGCGGGCGATCGGGTCGTGCTCGAGATCAAGCAGTCGCCGTTCTGCGTGCGCACCCCGGTGATGCGCGTGCTCCACGATCTCGGGCTGCGCGAGCAGTCGATGAGCAAATACACGATCGCCACGGCCTTCATCCGGCCGGAGCTGCGGCGCAACCGGTTGTTGCCCGATCTGCGAGCGATCGAGAGGATGGGCGCATGACCCTGCCATTCAACCAGGACGACTTCTTCGGCACCGAGCAGTTCATGGACCCGGGCGACTTCATGCGCCTGTCCACGCGGCTCGCGTTCGATCTGGGCTTCGCCTCCCTGATCCTCCTGGTGGTCTACTACCGCCTCTACAAGAACCGCGAGTTCCTGTTCACCTACTACATCTTCAACGTGATGACGTTCTCCATGTGTGTGCTCCTGCGCAAGGTGCCCATGGAGCTCGGCTTCGCCCTCGGCCTGTTCGCCGTGTTCGGCATCCTGCGCTACCGGACCGAGGAGATCCGCATCCGAGATCTCACGTACCTCTTCATCATGATCGGCCTGGGGGTCATCAACGGCGTCGCCAACAAGAAGGTCTCGACCTCCGAGCTGCTGCTGGTCAACGGCGCGATCGTCGGGATCACCGCCTTGCTCGAGTTGCCCCGGGCGTCGCGCACGCACGGCTCACGGCCCATCCTCTACGACAACCTCGCCAACCTGCGCCCCGATCGCCACGACGCGCTGCTCGCCGATCTGTCTCAGCGCACCGGGCTCGAGGTGGTGCGGGTGCAGATCCACCGCATCGACATGCTGCGCGACGCCGCCGAGATCACCGTCTTCTACAAGGGGCCGAGTCCTGCCCAGGAGTCCAAGCGTGATGCCGCGTAACCTGCTCGCCGTCGCCGGCGCCATCGCCGCGCTCGCCGCCTGCGGCGACGACGCGCCCAACGACATGGACAGCGGCGTCGTCGCCTGCGAGACCCCAGCCGCCCAGCGCTACCTGCCGCTCGAGGTCGGCCGCAGCTGGACCTACGCCACCAGCGACATGGGCGGCCCCACCGTGGTCAAGACCTCGACCGTCGAGATCCTCGAAGATGTGGGCGAGCGCAAGGCCGGCAACATCGCCTACCGGATCCGCACTGCCAAGAGCAGCACCGTCGGCGACGTGGTGAGCTGGCAGGAGGATCGCTGCACCTCGATCATCCGCCACCGCGAGCAGAACTACGACATCAACGACGTCCTGCTCACCGATCAGTTCTACGTGCCGTCCAAGCTGCGGGTCGACGAGACGCCGGACCACCTGAGGGTCGGCGCGACCTGGACCACGGCCTACACCGAGGTCGAGGTCGATCCCGTCCTCGGCACCCGGACCGTCTCCAAGGACGAGACCTGGACGATCGAGGCGCTCGACGAGTCGGTGACCACGGCGGCGGGCACCTTCAGCTGCCTCAAGGTCAACAAGGTCACCTCGGGGGCGGCCAACAAGCGCTACTGGTTCGCGCTCGGCGTGGGCAAGATCCGGGAAGAGGGCGAGGCGGTGGAGACGCTGACCGCGTTCACGGTGCCGTGATGGGGAGGACCCTGTCCCACCTGGTCGGGATGGCCGTGGCCGCCGCGGGCGCGGTGGCGTGTGGCGGCGACGACGCGCCGGTGTGTCTGAACCTCGGCGCCGAGACCGAGTCTTCGCCCACGCTGGGCTGCGCCGCCGACTTCGAGGCCCTGGCCTCGCGGCCGCTCGACGCCACCATCCCGGGTGCGCGCTCGGTCAAGACCATCGTCGATCGCGTCGACGACGACACGCTCCACTTCCAGAACAGCGTGACCTTCGAGACCCACTACCAGTTCGCGTCCACCCACCTGTCGGGTATGGGCCTGCCGGTGGTCCCGATGCTGGCCGAGTTCAACACCACCGAGTACTTCACGCCATCGCGCCGCTTCCTGCTCGGCGCGCTGACCCACTACGAGCAGCCCGACAAGTGGGTCTACGAGATCTCGCCCTACGACACCGCCGACGCCGAGATGGTGGCGACGGCGTATGCGGCGATCGCGCGGTCCACCTTCGTCGGCGACGACCTCTACTTCCATCCGACCTCGGAGGCGGTTGCGGCGATCGTCCCTGCGCTGCCGGCGTCGGTGAACGTCATCACCACCGATCAGCTCTACGAGGGCATCACCTACCAGCCCCTCAACGTGGCCGAGAGCTACGGTCAGCTCCGCTTCTTCACCGCCGACGAGCTGTCCCAGGGCACGAAGTACCTGAGCTTTCGCGACATCGCCGTGCTCGACGAGGTCCCCAACGACATCTCGGTGGCGATGGGCATCATCACCGGCGGTTTTCAGACCCCCCTCTCTCACGTCAACGTGCTGTCGCGCAATCGCGGCACCCCCAACATGGCGCTGCGCGGCGCCTTCGACCACGCCGATCTGCGCGCCCTCGAGGGCCGGTGGGTGCGGCTGAAGGTCGACCTCTTCGACTACGAGCTGGTCGAGGTCACCCAGGCCGAGGCCGACGCATGGTGGGAGGACCATCGCCCGACCGCGATCCAGGTGCCAGGCATGGATCTGTCCGCCACCGACCTGCGCGACGACGTCGATCTGGTGGTGGTCGGCACCGGCACCCTCAAGGATGCGGTCAAGGCGTCGACCCGCGCCTACGGTGGCAAGGCCGCCCACTTCGGTGCGCTCACCATGGTCGAGGGCGTGCCCATGCCGCGCGGCTTCGCGGTCCCGCTCTTCTACTACCGACAGTTCATGGAGCAGAACGGCTTCGACGCGCGGGTCAACACCATGATCGCCGACCCCGCCTTCCAGAACGACCCGGCGGTGCGCGATCGCCAGCTCGCCCAGCTCCGCGCCGACATGCAGGTCGCGCCCATCGACGCCGCGTTCCTGGCCCTGCTCACCGCCAAGCTGAACGCCGACTACCCGGCCACGCGCATGCGCTTCCGCTCCAGCACCAACGCCGAGGATCTCGACGGATTCACCGGCGCCGGGCTCTACACCTCGCTCTCGGGCGAGCTCGCCGACCCCGACGATCCGATCGAGGACGCCGTCCGCGGCGTGTGGGCCAGCGTCTGGAACTTCAAGGCGTTCGAGGAGCGCAGCTACCGCGGCATCGATCACCTCGCCGTCGGCATGGCGCTGCTCAGCCATCGCGCCTTCCCCGACGAGGAGAGCAACGGCGTCGCCCTGACCAACAACCCGTACGACACCACCGGCCTCAACCCGGCGTTCTACATCAACGTGCAGCTTGGCGGCGAGTCGGTGGTGCTACCGCCGGCCGGCGTCACCACCGACCAGATCCTGGTGTTCTGGGAGCAGCAGGGGCAGCCGGTGGTCTACCTCAAGCACTCCAACCTGACCGCGCCCGCCACCAACGTGCTGACCACCACCCAGCTCTTCGCGCTCGCCGACGCGCTCGACAAGATCCACGAGTACTTCCGGGTCGCGTATGGCGCCACGCCCGGCGCCTGGTACGCGATGGACATCGAGTTCAAGTTCGAAGGGCTGCCCGGCCAGACGCCGCAGCTCTACATCAAACAGGCACGGCCGCACGGCCAGGAGTGACGATGCGATCGACGACCTGTCTCGTTGCTGCCACCATCCTGGCGGCGGGGTGGACGTCCGCCCACGCCGAGGAGGAGGAGGCGCCCGACAAGGACAGCAAGGAGCCGCTCTCGTTCGCCGGCCGCGTCTTCGTGCGCGCGGTGGCCCAGTCGATCGAGAGCGAGCTCTGGGAGGGCGAGCTCCTGCTCGACAGCGCGCGCCTCGCGGTCAACTACGACTGGAAGCAGAAGGCGCGGGTGAAGGTCTCGATCGAGGCCGCCGGCGGCGTCGAGGTGAAGGACGCGTTCATCGAGCTGGCGGTGGCCAAGCACCTCACCGTGCAGGCCGGCCGCTTCAAGCTCCCCCTCTCGGCGCTCGAGCAGGCCTCGGCGTGGACGCTGCCGACGATCGATCGCGGCGCCGTCGCCGACGTGCTCGGCGACGGCGTGACGCTCACCGGTCGGCGCGACGGGATCCAGGCGACGTGGGCCAAGGGCGAGCGTGGTCCGCGGGTCATGGTGGCGCTCTCGCAGTCGCTGTCCACCGACGGGCTCGATCCGGCGCGCGCCATCTCCGACGGCGCCGGCGTGGCGGCCACGGTGCGGGCCGAGCAGGACTTCTGTCCCGACATCCGCGTCGGTTTGTTCGCCTCCAACCGCGAGGTCATCGACGGCAGCACGGCCCGGCGCTACTGGGCCGGCGGCGCCGACCTCGAGGTCGACCTGGCCGAGGTGAAGCGCGGACTGCGGCTGTGGGCCGACGTCATCGGCGGCCAGAGCCACCTCGGCGCCGCCGCGGCCGGCCGCGAGCGCACCACCTTCGTCGCCGCCCAGGCCGCCGCCGGCTGGCGCCTCGGCGGCAAGAAGAAGAACAAGAAGTACGTCGAACCGTTCGCGCTGGCCTCCTACTTCAACCCCTCGGTCGACCGCAAGGGCGACGACATCGCCGAGGTCGCCGGCGGCGTCGCCGGTGGCATGTGGAAGCGCTGGCGGACCCAGGCCCAGGTCTCGGTGGTCAACGCCCGCGGCCTGCGCCCGGCTGGCCTGGGCGGCGCCCTGGTCGACGTCAACGACGCGGTGACGATCACGGTGCAGCTCGGCGCCGCATTCTGATCGACGATCCCCGTTGATCGGGCCGCCGGGTCGTACGAACCTCGGGGCGATGCGTCTGTTCGCCGCTGTCGTGGTCGTGACCGCTGGCGGGCTCACCGCGTGCACCGAGGACGCTCCGCCGCTGCCGCCGGCCTTGCAGGGTGGCACCATCGAGGCGCCCGGGTGCGGGTATCTGGTGACGTCGCGCGAAGGCGCCGAGGCGCCGCTGCTCGCCGACGACCATCTCGGCCTCGATCCGACGGTTCGCCAGGTCCACCTCGGGCTGGCCGCGGATCCGCGTAGCAACATGGTGGTGATGTGGCGCACCGCCGACGACGACACCCGGGCTGGCGTGGTCCGCCACGGCGTCGGCGGCCTCACCGCCGAGACCCGCGCCATCACGTACATGTACCAGAGCGGCATCGGCGGCCTGGGCACGCCGGTCCGCGTGCACGAGGCCCACCTGTGCGGACTCACCGCCGGCACCGAGTATCAGTATCAGATCGTGTCCGACGAGCTTCATGTCTCGCCGCTGTACACGTTCCGCACGGCACCGGACATCACCACCGACCCCGACGCCGAGGTCATCATCGCCAACGTCGGTGACAGCCGTGATGGCTTCGCGGTGTGGGCGATGCTGGTCGAGCAGCTGCGCACGCGCACGCCCGATCTGGTCCTGTTCTCGGGTGACGCCGTCACCATCGGTCCCTTCCAGGACGAGTGGGACGAGTTCTTCACCGCCGGCGAACCGCTTCTGTCGCAGGTGCCGATCCTCTCGGCCCACGGCAACCACGAGATCCACGCCATCAACTTCTACGCGCAGCTCGCCATGCCCGGTGAGGAGACCAACTTCTCGCTCGACTACGGTCACGCCCATATCACCGTGCTCGACACCTCGCCGCCCGAGCTCGGCGATCTCACCTCGTCGATCCAGGACTTTCTGCGCGACGACCTGGCCGCGTCGTCCTCGGCGCGCTGGAAGCTCGTCAACCACCACTACGGCGTGTACTCGGCCTCGAACCACGGCTCGGATCCCACCCTGCAGGCGGCGTGGGCGCCGCTCTACGATCGGCACCACGTCGACCTGGTCCTCACCGGCCACGATCACAACTACGAACGCACCTTCCCGATGAACAATCTGAAGGTGGTGCCGACGCCGGCCGAGGGCACCATCTACATCGTCTCGGGCGGTGCCGGCGCCAGCCTGTACGCTAGCGGCACCGAAGCGTGGACCGCGTTCTCGACATCGGTTCACTCGGCGCTCACGCTGCGCATCCGCAACACCATGCTCCAGCTCGACGCCTTCGATCCCACGGGTGCGCCGATCGACACGTTCACGATCACCAAGCCGTGAGGCACGATCGCCACGCCGTGAGGCATGATCCCCACGCCGTGAGACCCGTCGCGCTCCTGGTCGCGGTGATGCTGGTCGCGGTCGCCTCGGTGGCGCGGGGGCAGCCGGCCCTGGTCGGCGACAGCGCCCAGGAGCTGGCGTTCGCCGAGGCCACGCGCAAGCTGGGCGACGGCGATCTCACCGGGGCGAGAGCGGCGCTGGAGGCGCTGGCGGCGTCGGCACCGGACGGGCGCTGGGCCGACGACGCCCTGGCCGAGGCCGCGGGCATCGCGGAGCGTCAGGGCGATCTGGCGGGCGCGCGCACCCTGTGGAAGCGGCTGCTGGATCGTTATCCGACCAGCCGGCTGGCGCGGCGGGCGACCGCGCGGCTCGACGAGCTGACCGTCACCGGCGGCAGCGACGGCCGCTGGGACGCCACCGCCGCCGAACACGATCGCCTGGTGCGGGCCGCGGCCGGCGCGGCGGACCCGCAGCCACAGCTCGACGCGCTGGGCGCGCTGCTCGATCGCAGCGCCGGCTATCCGCGCTGGTTCGCGGCGGCGCTGTGGCTCGGCGACGGCTGGGCGCGACTCGGCGCCCGCGGGCGCGCTCAGGGCTGGTACGAGCGCGCCCAGGCCGGCGCCACCAGCGACCTCGAGCGCTTCCGCG
>SXJR01000424.1 GCA_005779305.1 Myxococcales bacterium | reverse complement strand
CGCGGCCGCAGCGACGACCGCGTCGTCACCGGCGAGCGCGCTGCGCAGCGCGCGGATCGCTTCGGGGTTGGCGACGCGGCCGAGGCCGCGCAGGGCCAGCGCGCGACGCGCCGCCAGCTTGTCCTTCGCCAGCTCGGTCAGGCGCGAGACGCCGGCCTCGCGCTGGCCCTCGAGCCGCGCGACCTGCAGGCGATCGTCGCGGGTCAGTGCCGGCGGTGTCGCCGGCGTGGTGGTCGTCGGATCCTTCTTCGGGCAGCCGGCCGCCAGGGTGACCAGCAGGCTCGCGAGCAGCGGAGCACGCATGTGCCGACCATACCCCCGCAAACGTTGCGTGACCGCTTCCCGAACCAGCGTACTATCGTCGCTCGGGGGGCCGATGCGACACGCATCCATGGTTTTCATCTGCGCTGCTGGCATCACGGCCGCAGCGTGCACCATCGCGGCGTGCGGCGGTGAACCCGCCGACGTGGCCGGGGTTCCGCCGGGCGAGATCATCGGTCGGGTCGAGACCTCGGCCGACATCCCGGCCAGTGGCTGCCGCGTGCTCCTCGAGGGCTCGCCGCTGGGCGCGATCTGCGACGTGTCGGGCGGCTTCGACATCCGCAGCGTCCCGCCGGGCCGCTGGGATCTGCGCATCGTCAGCGACGATCCGCTCTCGCTGCCGGGCAAGCGACTGGTGGTCGGCGCCAACCGCGGCTTCGTCACCGATCTGGGCCCGATCCGGCTGGCGCAACCCGGCTCGATCGGTGGTCGGGTTCTCGGCGGCGGCGACCTCGGCGGCGTGATCGTCGCCTTGCCCGCCTACGGCGTGGTGACCACGCCCAACGCCAACCGCGGCTACCTGCTCATCGGCGCGCCTCCGGGCCGGCACGACGTCGTTGCCATCGCCGCCGACGGCACCGTGGTCCGCGCCGGCGTCGACGTCGCGCCCGATCGAACCACGATCGGGGTCGACTTCGATCTCGCCGCCACCGTCGGCGACCTCGGCCCGATCCAGGGGCGGGCCGTGCGCGACGGTCGCGGCGAGGACGGCCACCGCGGCCTCACCGTCGAGCTGGTCGACGCGGTCTCGGGCGAGGTCGAGGCCTCGGTCACGACAGGCGACGACGGCAACTTCTCGCTCGATGCCACGCCCGGCGTGTTCGCGGTGCGCGCGCGCGACGGCGCCAACCCGATCACGGCGATCATCCCGTCGGTGGTTCCACATAGCGCCCTGCCGCTGCGGATGCCGGTGCCGCTGGTGGTGCTGGCCCAGGGCGGCGACCTCGACGGCGACGGCACGCCCGACGCGGACGACCCCGACATCGATGATGACGGCGTGGCCAACGACGCCGACGCCTTCCCCTACGATCCGGCCGAGACCCGCGACGTCGACGGCGATGGGCTCGGCGATCGCGCCGACCTCGCCACCCAGGGGCCTGGCGTCGACACCCACAACCCGACGCCCGACACCGATGGCGACGGCCACCTCGACTTCGAGGACGTCTGCCCCGACGACGCCGATCCGGCCCAGGCCGACGGCGACGGCGACGGCGACGGCGACGTCTGCGACAACTGCCCGAGCGTCCCCAACGACGATCAGGAGGACTCGGTCGGCAACGGGGTCGGCGACGCCTGCCGGTTCTGCGAAGGCAGCGAGGACTGTCCGGACGACCTGATCTGCCATCAGGGCCACTGCGTGGGCTGCGTGACCAGCTCGCAGTGCGGGGATCAGGTGTGCTTCGACGGTAGCTGCGTCGATTGCTCCGCCACCCTGAGCTGCGGCGGTGAGCGGGTGTGCAACGTGCCGATCGGCGTGTGCCAGGAGTGCCTGGTCAACGTCGACTGCGATGCCGGCGAGGCCTGCGTGGCCGGCCGCTGCCTGGCCCAGTGCATGTTCGACACCGACTGCGCCGGCGCCTTCTGCATCGGCGGCGCCTGCGTGGCCTGCCGCGACAACGCGGACTGTGCGTCGACCCAGTGGTGCGATGCCGGGCTGTGCGCGCCGGCCTGCACCAGCGACGCGTCGTGCACTGGCGGCCGCGTGTGCGACGTCCCGACCCGGACCTGCATCCTGCCGTGTTCGGCGACCTGTCCCAGCGGACAGACCTGCGATGCCGGCGGGTTGTGCCGACAGGCCTGCGACCTGAGCTTTCCTTGCCCGGGCAACCTCGAGTGCGACCCGGTCGAGATGGTGTGCGTCGCCCAGTGCGAGTTCGACACCGACTGCGGGACGTTCGAGGCCTGCCAGCTCGGTCAGTGCGTCGCGTCGGGCGCGTGCGGCTACGACACCGATTGCGGACCCGCCGAGATCTGCGGCCCGCTGCTCACGTGTGTGGCGCGCACGACCGCCTTCGATCCGCCCGCCGGCGCGTACCTGTGCACCTCGGCCTGTCAGTGCAAGCTGGGCGAGACCTGCGCCGGCGGCCACTGTGTCCCCGATGGCGTGCCGACGCGCTACGTCTCGGTCACCGCCAGCGGCACCGGTCTGACCCCTGACGGGGCGATGGCGGATCTGGCCGCGGCCATCGGCGGGCGGTTGCCCGGTGAGGTCGTCGCGCTCCGTGGCGGCCAGACCCACCCTACCGGCGGCGCGGCGATCGAGCTGCCGGCCGGCGTGCGGGTCCAGGGTGGGTACCTCGCCTGCAGCCCGCGGCGCTGGGTGCGCGACAGCGCCGACCTCACCACGTCGCGCGTGCGCCACACCGGCGGGGTGGGCATGTTCACCGTGCCGGGCACGCTCACCTCCCCGCGAGCTGGCGTGGTGCTGCGCAGCCTGACGCTCGAGGAGGAGCTACCCAGCGTCAACGGCACGATGATCGACGCGGTCTTCGCGCCGGGGCTGACCCTGACCGACCTGACGTTCGAGCTGGACCCGCCGGCCGCCGGGGCCGCGACCGGGGTCCACGTCGTCAACAGCCTCGGCGTCACCCTGACCGGGATGCGCTTGCCGCTCCTGAGCGGTAACTTCACGTTCACGCTCGTCGACGTCGATCGGTCGTCGGGGCTGGTCCGAAACGCCGCGATCACGACGGTCTCGGAGGCGTTCAGCGTGTTCGGCGTCCGCGTGCGTTCCGCCGCCGGTCCTGTGACCGTCGACGCGCCCACCACCGGGACGTGGGCGGTCGGCTCGTCGAGCTACGGCGTGCTGATCGAGGACACGCCCGTGCAGCCGGTGACGGTCACCGGTGGCCGTTTCGGCTGGGTGACCGGCCGGACCGTGTTCAATGACTCCGGCGCGATAGTGGGCGCGGTGCGAGCCTACCGGAGCGGGGCGGTGACGATCGCCGACAGCATCGTCGACGGGACTGGCTTCCTCGATCCGTTCCTGAGCGAGGTCCAAAACTTCCACGTCGGCTACTGGTTCGAGGACGCGTCCGGCACGTTGAGCGGCAACCAGGTGATCTTTCCACCCGAACGGGGCGCGGTTTACACGATCGGCTACCTCGTCGACGGTCCCGATGGCGAGATCGTGCTCGACGACAACGCGACCAGCGGCATGGGCGGCCACCGACACGTCCAGGTCTGGATCCGCGACGTGACTGGTGGCGTGGTCCGCCTGGTCGGCGGGACGTACACCACCAGCGCGGTGCCCTTCGCGAGCCTCTCCACCCAGGGCCTCGTGGTCGAGAACGCTCCCGTCGTGGCGACCGATGCGACGTTCCAGGTCCCGGGGCAGGCCACCACGGCTGTGGGCTTCTACCTGAGCGGGCTGACCACGGTCGCACGCATCGAACGGTGCCGCTTCCGCGTCGACGGCGATCTCACGACCACCACGACCGCACACGGCGGGCAGATCACGGCTAGCGCGTCGCTCGAGCTGTACGACAGCTGGCTGCGCGTCCGGGCCGCATCCACCGATTGCATGGGCCTGCGGACCCAGAACGCGACCCGGCTGCGCATCATCGGCAACACCATCGACGGCGGCGGGATCGGCCCGCAGTCTGTATCGACCGCGCTGTACTGCGATGGCACCACCAGTCTCAATCTGTTCTCCAGCAACCTGTTCGACGCGGGCGATGCCACCGCCACCAACGTCGTCGCGGGCGGACGATGCGGGGACGCCGACGTCTTCGATCACAACTACTTCGTGCGGGGCGGTGCGATCGGCTCCGATGAGAACGTCGCAGCCTTGGCCACCGCGGCCACCGGCGTGCCCGACGCCGAGGGCGACATCAACGGCGGCACCACCGGCTGCTTCGATCTGGCGTTCCCGCAGCCCGACCCGCGCATCGCCGCCGGTTCGCCGTGCGTGAACCGCGGCATCGTCGGCACGCGCCTCGACGGCAGCACGCGCGTCACCGACCTCCTCGGCGGACCACGCGTGCGCGGCCTCGCCGCCGACATCGGGGCCCACGAGGTCCAGTGAGCGGCGGTCGCGTCCTCGTCCTCGCCGCGCTGGTGGTGATCGCCTCCGTCGCCTTCGCCGGGCCGGCCCGCGCCGACGACCCGCTCGAGGAGGCGGCCCGGCGCTACGATCGCGGCGTCGAGCTGGTCCGCCGCGGCGACGATCGCGCGGCGCTGGCCGAGTTCGAGGCGGCCCACAAGCTGTCGGGCCGCTGGGAGGTGCTGCTCAACATCGGCGTGACCCAGAAGCGCCTGTTCCAGTACGGCCGGGCGGTGCGCTCCCTCGAGCGCTTCCTCGCCGAGGGCGGCGACGCGGTCGACGCCGGCAAGCGCCGCGACGTCGAGGCCGAGCTGGCCGAGATCCACCAGCTCGTGGCCGAGCTGGCGGTCGAGGTCCCGGGCGCGCCGGCCCGCATCGAGGTCGACGGGCTCGATGAGGGCCAGACCCCGCTCGATCGGCCGCTCTTGCTCGGGCCCGGCCGCCACACCGTGCGCGCCTCGCGCGACGGCGAGCTCCCCGACGAGAAGTCCGTCGACCTGGTCTCCGGCCAGCGCGCCGATCTCCGCCTCGTGCCTCGACCGGCGCCGGTGGTGCCGACCACGGCCAGGGTCACCCTGCGCAGCCGGCCCGCCGGCGCGTCGCTGGTCGTCGACGAGGCGCCGGTCGGCGTCGAGCCGTGGACGGGTGAGCTCACCCGCGGCGGCCACACTGTCATCGCCGAGCTGCCCGGGTATCGCCGGACCTCGCAGGAGGTCACCGTCGACGCCGGTCAGGAACGCACGGTGACGATCGATCTGATCGCGTTGCCGCCGCCGCCGGTGCCGCTGTACCGTCGCCGCTGGGTGCTGGCGACCGGCGCGGCCGTCGTGATCGCCGCCGTCGCCACCACGTATGTCATCTCCACCCGACCCGAGGGCCCCGATGTGCCGGTGCACTGGAATCCGCCCTGAGCTGGCCGTGCTGGCGCTGGCGGTGGTCTCGGCGTGTGTCTCCGAGCCCGACGTCACCCTGCGCGTGACCCGGCCGGGAACCCACCCGGTCCAGGCCCAGGTCTGCGACCTGGCGATGCCGGCGGTGTGCGGCGACGACGACTCCCTCTTCACGGAGGGCATGCCGGAGGCGAGGGTGCGGACCTTGGGGATCTATCTCGACGCCGCCTCGCCACCGATCACCGTGCGCTTCCAGCAGCTCGGCAACCCGAACGTGTGTCACCGACTCATGTTGCCGCTCACCGGGCTGCCGATCGACGTCGAGCTGGCGCTCCCCGCCACGCAGAGCGTCGAATGGATCGTCCCCACCGACACGTGTCCCGGCTGCGACAGCGAGAGGTGCCCGTGAGCGAGGCGGCGATCGCGCTCGAGCTCGGCTCGGTGCTCGCCGGCAAGTACCGGGTCGACAAGATCCTCGGGCAGGGCGGCATGGGCACGGTGTTCCTCGCCGAGAACCTCGACATCGGGCGCAAGGTCGCGCTCAAGATGCTGCACCCCCGCCTCGCCAGCGACGAGGGGCTGGTGGCGCGCTTCCGGCAGGAGGCGCGCGCCGCCGCCGCCATCGGTCACCCCGGCATCGTCGACGTGCTCGACCTCGGCAGCGCGGCCGACGGCGGCCTGTTCATCGTCATGGAGTGGCTCGACGGGGAGAGCGCCGGCGAGCGGCTCGAGCGGCTGGGCCGCCTGCCGGTGCGGCAGGCCGTGGACACCTGCGCGGCGGCGCTCGACGCCCTCGCCGCGGCCCACGCCCGCGGCGTGGTCCACCGCGATCTCAAGCCCGACAACATCTTCCTCGTCGAGCGGCCGGTGCCCGAGGTCAAGCTCCTCGACTTCGGCATCTCGAAGCTCAACGGCACCGGCGACGTCAGCCTCACCCGCACCGGCGAGGTGATGGGGACGCCGCTCTACATGTCACCCGAGCAGGCCCGGGGCGCGCGCGACGTCGGCGCCGCGACTGACCTGTGGTCGATGGGCGGGATCCTCTTCGACATGCTGACCGGGCGGCCGCCGTTCGTCGGGACCAGCTACAACGAGGTGATCGCCAAGGTCCTCACCGAGGACGTGCCCGCGCTGGCGCCGCTGCGTCCTGGCCTGCCCTCGTCGCTGGTCGCGCTGGTCAACCAGCTCTTGCGCAAGGATCCGTCGCAGCGACCGAACGCCGAGGCTGCCCGCGACGCCCTGCGGGCGATCAGCCGCGCGCTGGCCAGCGACGTCGCCGCGCTCGACGCCACGCTCGAGCCGGCGCTCGCGCCGCCTGCGTCGCGGTGGGCCGACGCCCTGGCCGCGACCGGTGCGGCGACCTCGCCGCCGGCCGTG
>SXJR01000423.1 GCA_005779305.1 Myxococcales bacterium | reverse complement strand
CGCGCCGGGCGGCGCCACCAGCACCCCGGCGCCGCGATCGCGCACCGCCGCCACCAGCGACGCCAGCACGTCGTCGATGGGCAGGGGCTGAACCGGCATCGCGCGACCTTACACTGCCGAACATCTCGTGGCCGCGCCTCCCCGCCCGCGCGCCGGGCGCTACCATCGGTTCGATGTCGCCTGCGTTCCCCGCGCCGCCCATGCCCGTGTTCGCGCCGGAGCGGGTGGCCACCGCGTCGTTCCCGCTCCGCTACGAGGACATCGCCCAGGACGGCCGCATGATGATGACGGCGCTGCCGCCGGCCATCGGCTGGACGGTCTGGCGCCAGCTCCTCGCCGATCTGCCGTCGGCGCGCAGCATGCAGCGCCAGGGCCTGGTCGCGATCCTGTCGCGGCTCACCGTCGAGGGCACCGACGAGCCCATCCGCGTCGACCAGCGCGTCGACGCCACCGGCGGCTACCAGCTCGCCCGTCACGAGGTCGACGGCAACGTCGAGAAGCTGTTCCTCAACATGTGGGTCGAGGTCCGCGGCGCTCGCGGCCGCGTGGTCCCGCCCGAGGGCCCCGGCGATCCCGTGGTCGCCGGGCGGGTCTTCGCCGAGCACACCTTCACCCGCATCTTCGCCGCGCCCGGCGATCGCAAGGTCACCCGCCTCGAGCTCGAGGGGTTCAAGCCGGTCCCCGAGGTCACCTACGACTTCCCGGCGCCGGCCACCGCCATGGACCTGCCCTTCGACGCCGAGCCGCTCGACGACGAGTGTGTGCCCGACGACGCGGTCACCGTCTTCGGCCTCGATCACACCGACAGTAACCAGCACGTCAACTCGCTGGTCTATCCCCGCCTCTTTGCCGAGGCCGCCTTCCGCCGCCTCGCCGCCCGCGGCAAGACCAAGCGCGCGCTGGTCCGCGCTCTCGACATCGCCTACCGCAAGCCCAGCTTCGCCGGCGACAAGGTCCGCGTCCACCTGCGCACCTTCACCATCGGCGATCGCCTGGGCGCCGCCGGTTACCTCGTCGCCGCCGACGATCCGGCCGGCCGCGCCCGCTGCTGCGCCCGCATCGTGCTCGGGTAGCCTGGCGGCGCGTTACTCGATCGTGCCGCTGTCGGTGAGCTTGCCGGCCGAGCGGTACTCGAGCCGGATCGCGCGCCGAAGGTGATCCTGGGTGAGCGCTTGCTGCTCGGCCGCGGCCAGGAACGCCGCCCGCACCGCGCAGTTGCGGATCGAGCCGCCGGCCAGCTCGTACTTGCGGGCCAGCTCGGCCAGGTCGAGCCGCTCGCCGCGCGGGATCTCGGGCGGCAGGTGCGCATGCCACAGCCGCTCGCGCTGCTCCTCGTCGGGCACCGGGAAGGTGATGCGAAACGACAGTCGCCGCTTGAAGGCGGCGTCGATCCCCGTCGACAGGTTGGTGGTCAGGATGGCGACGCCGACGAAAGTGTCGAGGCGCTGCAGGAGGTAGTTGACCTCGAGGTTGGCGAAGCGGTCGGTCGACGACTTCACCTCGGTGCGCTTGGTGAACAGCGAGTCGGCCTCGTCGAACAGGATGATGGCCTGGCTCTCCTCGGCGGCGGCGAAGACGCTGGCCAGGTTTTGCTCGGTCTCGCCGATCCACTTCGACATCACCCGCGAGAGGTCGACGCGATAGAGGTCGAGGCCGAGCTCGTGGGCGAGCGCGCCGGCCACCATGGTCTTGCCGGTGCCGGGCGGGCCCTGGAACAAGGCGGTCAAGCCGCGGGCGCTGGTGGCCACCCGGGTCATGCCCCACTCCTCGAAGACCTTGCGGTTGAGCCGCATGCGCGACAGGAACTCGGTGAGGCTGTCCTCGATGTCGGGCGGCAGCACCATGTCGGTGAGCCGCGGCAGGGTGCGGATCCGCTCGGCCACGTCGCCGAGCCGCTGCTCGAGGTGCTGGGAGACGGCGCGGTCGATGGCGGTGTTGAGGCCGCCGCCGTCGCCGCCGCTGGCGGCCGGCGCCTCGAGGCCGGTGACCACGCGATGGATCGTGCCGGCGCCGATGCGCCAGCGCGCGGCCAGCGCCGCCGTGGCCGCGGCGTCGAGGTCGCGGGCACCCAGGGCGTCGCTCCACACCGCCAGCCGTTCCGACTCCGACAGCTCGGGCAGATCGAGCTGCGTGTAGCCGGGCGCCAGCAGCGGGCGGGCGTCGCGCCCGAGTCGCATCGTGAGCGGGCCCGGAAAGCTGTCGAGCACGTGGCGCACGCGGTCGCGGAGGCGTTCGTCGTCAGGCAACAGCTCGAAGCCGTCGAGACAAGGCACCCATCCGGCCAGCCGGCAACGGATCAACGCGCGCGATAGCGCCGCGGTCCCGCCGCGCTCGAGATCGGCGAGCTGGTCGACCTTGACCATGGCCAGCCGACGGCCGGCAGCGCGGGCGAGCGCCGCCAGCAAGGTGCGTCGACCGGCGCCCGGCCTCGCCCGCACCACCAGCCGCGCCGGCGTCGCCGTGGTCCGCGTCGACCACGCCCGCACCGCCTCGACCACCATCGGCGCCAGCCGCAGCTCGTCCAGCGTGCGCGAGGCGTCGAGCACGTCGAGGACACCCTCGGGATCGTGATCGAGCGCGTCGCCACGCAGGCGGTGGACCACCAGCGGATCGACGGCGTAGCCGGCGAACGGCCGCTCACCGTCGCCCACGTGGATCAGGCCCGCGCGCACCAGCGGCTGATCGGGATCGAGGACGGTGGCCAGATCGTGCAGGTTGACCCGGTACCCGAGCAGGAGGCGCAGCAGGTGCTCGTCGACGGTGGGACGGTGCGGGCCGCTGGCCAGGATGCCGTAGAGCTGCGCGACCTCTCCCCAGAAGCGCGGCGCCGCCACCAGCATCAGCACCATGCGGGCCAGGCCGTCCAGGTCGAAGTCGGAGGTCAGCAGATCGATGGGCCGCACCTTGCCGCGGGTGTGCTCGTCGATCTCGCGTCGCGCCTTCATCGCCTCCTGGACGGCGCCGTCGGCCTCGGTCACGCGCTCCGGCGTCAGGCCCTGGGTGGCTCCGATCAGCGCCAGCACCTCGCGCTCGTACGGCGGCGCGCCCTCGACCCGCTGCTCACCGAGGAGCCCGCTGTCCCACGCCCGCGCGACGCCGCGCAACGCCAGCGCGGCGGCCAGGAGGCGCTCGCGCTCGAGCAACATCAGACAGTCGGCGCGATCGCAGCGCGCCTCGTCGGTGCGCGGCAAGAACGGCAGGGGCGCGGGCCAGGCGTCGGAGGTCACGCGGTCACGGACGGGCTTCGATCTCGACGTAGGTGGCGGCGGCGGCCTGGTCGGCTGGGATCACGTCGATGAACCGGGTCACCGAGAACTTGCCGTCGGCCTCCCACGTGCCTTCGAGCCACATCGCGGGCGTGCTGCCGTCGCGGGCGGCGCGGCGCGCGCGATCGCCGAGGGGGACACCCAGCGCCGAGTCGCGCAGCTTCACCCTGATCACGTCCGGGCCGTCGGCGGCGCCGATGCGCGTGCTCTTGACGGTCATGCCCGCCATCTCGAACCACACCGGCAGCCGGATCTTGCGCTGGCCGATGTCGGAGCGCGTGGCCTCGAGCCAGGCGCGCAGCTCGTCGGCGGGGACCAGCGCGGGGCCGCGCGTGAACTCGGTGCTCGGGGGCCCGTCCTGGATCTTCACGCTGACGAGCTTAACCCCAGAAATCACCTCCCAGGGCCCTCGGGCGTGGTTCAGGGCGTGTAGTTGTACTTGTCCGAGGCCGAGTCGACGTTGTTCCAGACGTGGAGGCCGCCGGCCAGCTCGCCGCCCTCGGGGCCGACCTTCTCGTTCGCGATCGCCTTGTCGGTCTGCTTGTCGGTCAGGGCCTTGTCGACGTAACGCAGGCCCTTGGCCGAGAGCTTGAGCCCGGAGGCGATGGTGGCCGCGACGTTCTTGCCGTCGGCGACGATGGGGCTGTAGTCCTCGACCTTGGCGCGATCGGGCTCGTAGGCGAAGTGGTCCTCCCACAGACACGCGGTGGGCTTGGTCACCCAGGCGTCGGCGCAGGCGATCTCGTTGTCGGGATCCTTCATGTCGCCGACCAGCGTGAACATGTGGTCGAGACCGGACTTCACCGCGACCTGGATGTGCTCGCCGGCGGCGTTCACGCGCAGCCAGTGGTACGCGACCCAGGCGTGTTCGCCGCAGTTGCCGCCGTGCGCGATCTCGGCCTTGGCCGCGATCTGTGCGTCGAAGTTGCTGTCGTAGAGGTCCTGGACCTCGGGCGCGATGTCCCAGCACTCCTCGTCGCGCATGATCTCGAGGCGGAAGTACGAATTCATCTTCGTCTTCCTCAGCGCCTCGTTCTGGTTGCCGGCGCCGAAGTTCATCACCTTCTTGGTGGCCTCGATCGCCTGCTTGGCCAGGCCGAGCCGGCCGAAGGCCTTCTCGCCGACCTTCTTCTTCTTGAGTTTCTCGTCACCGATGTGACGGGTGTCCTCGGCTTCCGGACGGTGCTCCGCGGCTGGATCGGCCATGCCCCATTGTACGGGTGGCGGTGCCGCGATCTCCCCGCCGGCGTGCAACTGCTCGATTTTTCTCGCGTCTCGCAAACCGGGTCCGGTATTCGCCGGGGCTGATGCCGAGGCCACGGCGGACCAGGCGGGCGAGCTCGGCGCTGTCGCGCAGCCCGCAGTGCGCGGCGATCTCCTTGTGAGAGAGGCGCGAGGTGGCGAGCAGCGTGCGCGCGCGTTCGAGGCGGAGCTGAGCGACCAGCTTCGCCGGCGTGGTGCCCAGGAACGCGACACAGCGGCGGTGGAACGTGCGCGGCGACATGGCGGCCTCGCGGGCGAGGGCAGCGACGTCGAGTGGCTCGCCGACGTGAGCACGGGCCCAGGCCACGACCGCGGCCAGCGGCGCCGAGGCCTCGCGTTGCGCCACCAGCGCCGGGCTCCACTGGGCCTGGAAGCCGGGACGACGGGCGTAGAGCACCAGGCGCGCGGCGATCTCGTCGACCAGCGCGGCGCCGTGATCGCGTTCGACGATGGCCAGCGCCATGTCGATGCCGGTGGTGACGCCGGCCGACGTCCACAGCCGGCCGTCGGTGACGAAGATGGCGTCGCGATCGACGGTGGCGCGGGGCGCGAACGCGGCCAGGCGTTCACACGCCGACCAGTGGGTGGCGGCGCGTTTGCCGTCGAGGACGCCGGCGGCGGCGAGCACGAAGGCGCCCGAGCACACCGACCCGAAACGTTCGACCACCGGAGCGGCGCGGCGGATCCAGGCGGCGGCGCGGCCGTCGGCGAGGGCAGCGCGGATGGCGGCGTCGTCGCCGCCCGCGACCAGCACGGTGTCGCGCGGGCGCGGCCGCAGCGAGGCGAGCGGCGTCACCGTCACCGCGAAGCCGGCGCTGGTGCGGACCGGCGCGGCGGTGGCGGCGGCGGTGACGACCTCGTAGAGCGGGCGGCCGGCCCGCCGGCTGGCGGCGGCGAAGACCTCGGCCGGGCCGGCCAGGTCGAGGGTCTGCACGCCGTCGGGGATGACGAGGACGACGCGGCGGGCGGCGCGCGCGGCGCGGGTCACGGTAAGCACCTGGCAAGAATTGCACGAATGATGTCATTCGTGCCAGCGGCCAGTCAGGGCATGCTGGCCTCATGTCGCTCCAGCTCGGCTTCCTGCTCTACCCCGGCCTGACCCAGCTCGATCTCACCGGCCCCTACGAGGTGCTGTCGCGCCTGCCCGGCGCCACCGTGCACCTGGTGTGGAAGGAGCCGGGCGTGATCACCAGCGACACCGGCCTCGGCCTGGTCGCCACCCGCGGCTTCGCCGACTGCCCCAAGCTCGATCTCCTGTTCATCCCTGGCGGCGGCGGTCAGATCGCGCTCATGCAGGACGATCAGGTGCTCGACTTCGTCGCCGCCCGCGGCGGGCAGGCGCGCTGGGTGACGTCGGTGTGCACCGGCGCGCTGGTGCTGGGCGCGGCCGGGCTGCTGCGCGGCTACCGCGCCGCCACCCACTGGGGGTTCATGCCGCTGCTGGCCATGTTCGGCGCCACGCCGGTCGACGAACGAGTGGTGATCGATCGCACCCGCATCACCGCCGGCGGCGTGACCGCGGGCATCGACTTCGGCCTGCGCGTCGTGGCCGAGGTCGCCGGCGAGGAGCTGGCCCGCGGCATCGAGCTCTCGCTCGAGTACGACCCGCAGCCGCCGTTCGGCTGCGGCCATCCGCGCAAGGCGTCGCCCGAGCTGGTGGCCACGGTCCGGGCCCAGTTCGCCGAGCGGTACGCGGTGCGCGAGGAGCAGGTCAAGCGCATGATGGCGCGCCTGGCCGCCCGGGGCTGAGGCGTCACTCGGCGGCGGCGCCGACGAAGATCGTCGAGACCTTGCCGTCGGTGAAGTTGAACATGGTGCCACCGTAGACCGAGCCGACGGTGATGCCGTTCTCGAGGTCCCACTGCTCGGGCTCGTCGTCCTGGCGACCCTGGCCGCGGAACTCCTTGTAGACCTTGTCGACCTCGTCGAAGGTCGCGCCGATGCCGATGCCGCGCGAGGTGGTCAACGTGCTCGGCGCCTTGACGTAGATCGAGTGGAGCACGAAGCCGCCGCTGACCTCGCCCATCTGCAGCTGGACGCCCTTGTCGTCCCAGCTCCACTCCGCGGTCCGGTCGCCGGTGGCCTCCCACTCGACCACCTCGCCCTTCGAGGTCGGCGCGCCGAGCGCGGCCTCGACCTTGGCGGCCGGGTCGCCGAGCGCGAGGCCGCCGATGGTCTCGCTGGCCGGGTCGCCGAGGGTCACCGGTGCCGGCGGCGTGGTGTCGCCGCCGCCGCTGGTGGTCTTGCTCTTGCCGCCGCACGCCGCGGCGAAGCTCAGGGTGAGGACGAACGCGATTCGCTGGAGCATGGCGGCAGACGCTAACACGCACGCCGCCGTATCCTCGGGGCGGTGACGGTTAACCAGGACGCCGCGCGCTGGCAGCTCTGGATCGATCGCGGCGGCACGTTCACCGACGCCATCGGCCACGATCCTGCGAGCGGCGCGGTCCGCACCGCCAAGGTGCTGTCGGGCGCGGGCTCGGTGATGACGGCGGTGCGGGCGGTGCTGGGGCTCGGCCAGGACGCGGCGCCGCCGCCGATCGAGCTGCGGCTGGGGACCACGCTGGCCACCAACGCCATGCTCGAGCGTCGCGGCGCCCGCACCGCGCTGGTGATCACCCGCGGCTTCGGCGATCTGCTGGTCATCGGCGATCAGACCCGGCCCGAGCTGTTCGCGCTCGACATCGTCCGGCCGGCGCCGCTGCCCGAGCGCGTGGTCGAGGTCGACGCCTGCGCCGCCGCCGACGGCCGCGTGATCGTGCCGGTCGATCGCGGCGCGGCGGCGGCGGCGTTCGCCGAGCTGGCGCGCGACGGCATCGCCAGCGCGGCGGTGGTGGTCAAACACGGCTGGGCCGCGCCGGCGCTCGAGGACGAGCT
>SXJR01000422.1 GCA_005779305.1 Myxococcales bacterium | reverse complement strand
CGGACGACCTCGGCGCGGACGTCGTCGAAGCGGGCGCGGGCCAGGCGGGCGTAACCGTGGGCGTCGCGCACGTCTTGCCCGCGATCGCGGGCGATGAGCGCGCGCGCGATCGGGCCCTGGCCGCTGGCCCAGCACGGATCGTAGGTGAGGAGCATCCCACCGGGGTTGAGCGCGCTCGCGGCCAGCGTGATCAGCGCCGCCGCCGCGTCGTCGTCGAGGTGATGGAGCACGCCGATCGCGATCACGCGGTCGAAGCGACCCAGCTCGGCCAGCGTCGCGTGCTCCACCCGCGCCTCCCAGAAGTGGCCGCGATCGCCGAACCGCGCCCTGGCCGACGCCAGGTACGCCGCGCTGTCGTCGAAGCCGTGGTAGTCGATGCCGCGAGGCAGGTGCTCGAGGATCGCGGCGGGGCCGCAGCCGATGTCGAGCACCCGCTGCCCGGGCGCGGCGTCGATCCAGCCGGCCAGGCGGCGGCGGAACCCCTCGGCGCCGAGCGCGTCCTGCACGCCCTGATAGATCCAGCTCGCGCTGAGCAGGCGGAACAGTCCGGCGTCGCGCTGGGACATGGGTGTGCTCGTACCGTCGGCGCTACGCCGCGTCGGTCTTCTTGGTCGCGTCGGAGATCTCGAGCCGCTTACCGCCGCGTGCGGCGGCGTGATCCCCGAAGCCCCAGCGTCCGCCCACCACGTACAGCGGTCGGCCCTTCACCTCGTCGAAGATGCGGGCCAGGTACTCGCCCTGGATGCCGTTGGAGATGATCGACAGGCCGTTGAAGAAGAGCAGCAGCGCCAGCAGCGACGCGTAGCCGGGGACGTCGACGCCAAACCACAGGACCTGGATCACGGTGACCAGCGCGTAGATGAACGAGCCAGTCGCGCACAGGAGGCCGACGTAGGTCCAGATCTTGAGCGGCACCGTGGAGAACGAGAAGATGCCGTCGAGGGCGAAGCGCCACAGCTTGAAGAAGCTCCACTTGCTGCCGCCGCCGCCGTTGCGCTCGGCCGCCTGGAACTCGATGGTGGCGGTCTTGAAGCCGGGCCAGGCGTAGATGCCCTTCATGAAGCGGTGGCGCTCGGGCATCTGGTTGAGCACGTCGACGACCTTGCGCGAGATGAGGCGGAAGTCGCCGGCGTGGGCGGGGATGTCGACGCTGGTGAGCCAGCGCAGGATCCGGTAGTAGAGGCCCGAGGCGGAACGGCGCGGCCACGACTCCTCGCGGCGGGTGCTGCGGACGGCCAGGACCATGTCGGCGCCCTTGCGCCACTCGGCGACCATCTGGGCGATGAGCTCGGGCGGGTGCTGGAGATCGCAGTCGATGGGGATGACCGCGTCGCCGGTGGCGTGGGCCAGGCCGGCGGTGAGGGCCGTCTCCTTGCCGAAGTTGCGGGCGAAGCTGATCACCTTGACGTGGGCGTCGGTGGCGCTGGCGGCGATGAGCAGACCGAGCGAGCCGTCCGTGCTGCCGTCGTCGACGAACACGAACTCGTAGGGCTCGGCGATCGCCTCGAGCTCCTTGGTGGTCGCCGCGAGGAACGCAGCGATGTTGCGCTCCTCGTTGTAGACGGGGACCACCAGCGACAAGACAGGCGACATGGAGACCAGGTCCACGTGTACCACCACCCCGGCAGGCCCGCGACAATCCAGTTCGGCAAGGAGGGGTAGGTCACGTCCGGCCGTGCCCGTGCCCTTGCCCTTGCCCTTCCACGTCTTCGCATCGAGTATCTCGCGGCATTCCGTGACCTCACCCACGTCCGCACCGGCTCGCTCCCCGCGGCGCACCGCGCTCCTCTGGGCGCTGCGCATCGGCGGCACCCTGGCCGGCGTCGCCTACACCCTGACCCTCATCGAGCCCGGCAAGCTCGACGACGCGTTCACCCGCATCCCGCCGATCGCGTTCGTGCTCGCCACCGCGCTGGTGGCGGCCAACGTGCTGGCCGGCGCGCTGCGCTGGCGCGTCCTGCTCGACGCCTACGGCGCCACCGCGCCGCCTCCCATGCCGCGGCTGGTGCGGTTGTCCTTCGTCGGCTTCTTCTATAACAACTACCTGCCCGGCGCGGTCGCCGGCGACGTGGTGCGCGGCGTCGCCACCCGTGAGGCCTTCGGCGACGACGGCCTCACCGGCAACCTGGCCGTCGTCCTGGTCGAGCGCGCGCTCGGCCTGTTCGCCCTGTTCGCGCTGCTCGCCATTGGTTTGCTCCTGGCCGGTGGCGACCTCGACACCGGCTCGCTGTGGCTGTGGACCGCCATCGGCTCGACCGGCGCCGCCGCGATCGTGGTCGGCCTCGTCGTTGCGCGCCGGCTGGCGCCCCGCCTGCCGCCGGCGCTCGGCCGCGTCGCCGGCCGGGTCCCCGCCATCGTCGACGGCGGCGCGTTCGCGCGCGGTGCCGTGTTCTCGGTCGCAACCCAGGGCCTCGTCGCCCTGGCCGGCTGGGTCCTCCTCCACGCCGTGCACAGCGAGGTCGGTCTCGCCGCCGGACTGCTCGTCGTCCCCCTCGCCGCCGCCACGACCTTCCTGCCCATCACCGTCGGCGGCGCCGGCGCCCGCGAGGCGGTGTTCATCTCGCTGTGCGCTCGCCTGTTCGGCTTCCCCGCCGAGGACGCGCTCGCCGCCTCGCTCTCGCTCTGGTTCGCCCACCTCGCCGTGGGCGGGCTGGGCGGCGTCCTGGTCGCGCTCCGCGGTACCCGCTGATCGGGGCCACGGCGCTGTCGTGCCCCGGGCCACGCCCGTGCGTGCGTGTCCGGACTCAGCCCTTGCTGGTGGCCCGCGTCGGGAATCGCGCTCGGTAGGCGGCGACCACGATCTCGGCGGCGGCTTCGAGCGACATCCTCGCCGTCGACACGATCAGGTCGTACGCGGTCGGGTCGTCGACCTCGCAGCCGAACAGGTCGCGGACGAAGGCGCGGCGATCGCGATCGGCGTATTCGATCGTGGCGCGCGCGGTCTCGAGCGCGAGCTGCTCGCGCTCGGCCAGCCCCTGGATGCGCTGGTCGAGCGGGCAGATCACGCGCACGCGCAGGCTCCGCGCCGGTTCGATCAGGAACGCCAGACCGCGCCCGACCAGCACCGCTCGCCCACGCAGGACCAGGTAGCGTGTGACCATCGACAGCTCGTGTGCGTAGTCGGCCTGGCCCGGCCCCGTGGTCGCTGGCATGGGGCCGCGCATGGGATCGTCCAGCACCGAGTGATGATGTTCGTCGAACGGCGCCAGCACCGCCGGATCGACATGAGCATGACGCGCCATCGCCGCCAGCAGCTCGCGGTTCCAGTAGCTGAATTCCATCCGCTCGGCGACGATGCGGGCTACCGCCGCCCCCCGGGCGCCGAACTGGCGCGACACCGTGATCACCGGATCGGGTTCGGCCGGTGACGCTCGTTCCCGCCCGCGCTCGACCAACCAGCGCCGCATCCGTGACTCGACGATCGCGTCCACGCTGCGTGGAGCCTTGTCCATCGAGAACCCCCCCTTTCACGTCCGAGGTGAGGATACCCCCGCCCGCGATCACGGGGTGAAGGAAATTGTCGGCGGCGACCACACGGTCGACGTCGGCGTCGGTGAGGTCGGCGAACCCCGGGAGTCGACGCGCCAGGTGCGCGATCACGGTCTGGCGCGGAGCCAGAGCTCGCCCCAGTCGGTGTCGACGCACAGCTCGGCGACACCGCTGCCGGCGCGTCGGCGGAACCAGTGCGTCTTGGTCACCGCCGCGACGGGCTCGCGACCCTCGGGGCCATAGAGCAGCGTGCCGCGAGCGAGCGACACGGCATCGGTGGCCGGGATGGGGCCGTCGCACATGCCGTAGCCGCCGTGGCCGTGATTGCCGGCGCTCCCCTGCGGGCGCGCGCGGCTGTCGACGGCGCGGGCATCGACGTACGCGCGCACGCGCATGCCCTCACACTCGTACGCGATCAGGCGGTGGCCATCGGCGGCAGCGCCGATGGTCTCGACCTGGATCGGCGGCGCGCGTTTGTGGCGCGCGCGCCTCAGGTCGCCGATCGCGGGCCCCCCGGGTGCGGCGAGGAGCGGCGTCTCGGTCATGATCGTGCCGGCGTGCGCCGGGGCGTCAGCCGCAGCCGTCCCGACGGGTTCGGGCGTGAACACGTGACCGATCGCCGATGCAGGTGCCCAGCCATGCACCCGCACAGGGCACACCTCGCCGACGTGCGTGATCCACGCACCAGGTCCGCCGGTGCGTCGCGAATCCACGGTCAGGATCGCTCCGGCCGGGAGGCTGACCGACGGGGCGGGGGCCGTGCCCGCGGCCACGTCGAACGAGAGCTCGGTGCGCACGACCGTCACCGGGTGGAGGTCGCTGCGATCGAGGAACGCGATCAGGCGGACGCCGCCGGTCTCGACCAGGACGCGGGGCCGAGGCGTGTCGGCGACCACCACGATCGGCCGGGGCGTGCCGTCGAAGCGGTAGTGATCCGCGACCTTGCCCAGGCCGTCGGACGCGGGCGGCCCGTCGGGGACGACGCGCAGCGCGCCTCGCACGCGGACGTAGGCGCGGGTCGCGGTGACGTCCTCGGCGACGTTGGCGGCCAGGAGTGTCCGTGCCTCGGGGCCGAGATCGACGACGTCGATGCCCGGCGGGGCGTCGGCCGTCCCGGGCCCGCCGTCCGACGAGGGCGGTGGTGGCCCGCCCACCGACGTGGGTGGCGGCGGCCCGCCGACCGACGTGGGCGGCGATGGCCCGCCGCATCCAGCGAGCGCTGCCGCGATGGCTACCCACTTCATCATCGCGTCGACGGGGAGAACGACGTCACCGCCGCGATCACGCGATCGACGTCGGCGTCGGCGAGGTCGGCGAACAGCGGGAGCCGGAACAGGGTGTCGGCGGCGAGCTCGCTCACCGGGCAATCGCCAGCCTGGCCACCGAGGCGGCGCCCGACGTCGGAGACGTGCAAGGGCTGATAGTGGAAGGTCGATTTCACGCCGGCCGCGGCCAGGTGCGCGATCATGGCCTGGCGCGTCGATAGATCGCCGACCCGCATCCAGTACAGGTGCGCCGCGTGGACGGCGCCGTCGGGGAGGTGGGGCTGCTGCACCCCGTGGCGTGTCGCCCAGGCCGCCAGCTCGGCGTGGTAGCGGGCCCAGATGTGGTGGCGTGCCGCCTGGCTTTCGGTCGCGCCCTCGAGCTGCGCGACCAGCATCGCGGCCAGCACGTCCGAGGGCAGGTAGCTCGAGCCCAGATCGACCCAGGTGTACTTGTCGACCTGGCCGCGGAAGAAGCGGGCCCGGTTGGTGCCCTTCTCGCGCAGGATCTCGGCGCGCTCGAACAGGTCGGCGTCGTTCACCACCAGCGCGCCGCCTTCGCCGCACGACAGGTTCTTGGTGTCGTGGAAGCTCAGGGTCGATGCTCGCCCGAAGCTGCCCAGCGGCCGGCCCTGCCAGGTCCCGAACAGGCCGTGGGCGTTGTCCTCGATGAGCGTGACGCCGGGCGCGGCGGCCCGGACGGCCTCGAGGTCGGTGGCCACGCCGGCGTAGTGCACCGCCACCACCACCTTGGTGCGCGGGCCGACCTTGCGGGCGACGTCGGCCGGATCGAGGTTGAGCGTGCGCGGCTCGACGTCGGCGAAGACCACGCGCGCGCCGCGGAGCAGGAACGCGCTGGCCGTCGAGACGAACGTGAACGAGGGCACGATGACCTCGTCGCCGGGCGCGATATCGAGCAGCAGCGCGCACATCTCCAGCGAGTGCGTGCACGAGGTGGTGAGCAGGACCTTGCCGCCGCCGACCGCCGGCGACAGCGCCGTCGCCGCCTGCGCGGTGAACGGGCCATCGCCGCGCCAGTGATCGCCGGCGATGGCCTCGGCGACCAGGATCGCCTCGCGGCCGGTGCGGTGGGGGCGGTTGAACGGGATCACGGCGGTCCTTGATCGGTGCTCGACGAGCGCACCACGTACGGGGGACGGCCGAGCAGCCGGAAGTGGGCCCGACCCAGGTACTCGCCGATGATGCCCAGACAGAGCAGCTGGGCGCCGCTGAAGATCGACACGATGCAGGCCAGGAACGGGAAACCGGGCGCGCTGTCGCCGTCGACGGCGTAGCGGACCAGGACGAACGCCATGACCGCCAGTCCGAAGCCAGTCAGGACGAAGCCGATCAGGCTGGCGAGCTGGAGCGGGATGGTCGAGAAGCCGGTCATCATGTTGATGGCGTGGGTGAGCAGCTTGCGGAAGGTGTAGTTCGAGGTGCCGATCGTACGCTCGTCGTGGCGGACGGTGACATGGGTGAAGCGCGAGGTGCCCCAGGTCAGGAGCACGTCGATCGACACGAACGAGCCGCGGAAGGTCTCGAAGGCCTCGCGCAGGTTGGTGCGGAACACTCGCCAGGCGCTGACCTTGGCGGCGTTGGCGGCGCCCATGGATCCGGCGAGCACGCGCTTGGTGATCCGCGACGCGATGCCGCGCAGGAAGCCGTGGGGCTCGCGGGCCGGCGCGCCGTAGACCACGTCGACGTCGTCGGAGAGCGCGGCCAGGAGCCGGGGCAACTCCTCGGGCGGGTGCTGGAGATCGTCGTCGGTGGTGACGATCACGTCGTAGCGGGCGACCCGGATGCCGCACAGGAGCGCGGCGTGTTGCCCGTAGTTGCGCATGAGCGAGATGGCGCGGACGCCGGGCTGGCTGCCGGCCAGCGCGGTGATGGCCTTGCCGGTGCCGTCGGGACTGGCGTCGTCGACCAGGATGATCTCCCAGGCCGGCGCGCTGGCGTCGAGCACCGGCCGCAGCCGCTCGACCAGCGGCCCCACCGACCTCTCGCTGCGGTAGCAGGGGATGACCACCGACAGCCCGCGGGGGAGCGCGGGCGGTGCCGCTACAGCTCCGAGCACACCAGCTCGCCGCTCGAGGCGCGGACCTTGGCCTTGATCTTCTGGCCGTCGGTGTACTTCTTCCAGGTGCCCTCGCCGACCTCGCAGTAACGCTTGTTCTTGCCGTCGTGGAAGTCGAGCGTGTAGGTGACGCGGCGTTCGCCGGCGCGGCGGGCGCCGAGGCCGCTCTGGATCTTGGAGGCCGGCACGGCCGGCGCCTTGAGCTCGAGCCCGGCGCCGTTGGCCTTGAGCTCCTCGACCTTGGCCCAGCGATCGATCTGGAAGCGGCAGAAGTCGTCGTCGACGCCCTCGTCGCGCATGCGCGGCGTGCACTTCTTGACCTCCTCGAACGTGCCGTCGCCCTTGTCGACCTTCTCGACCCTGCAGTCCTCGCCGTCCTGCACGCTCCTGGTCGAGCGTTGCTTGCGCGAGCACGACACCTGGCGGGCGCCGCTCGGTACCTCGTTGCGCCAGGCCTCCTCGCTGACCTCGCGGTACTCCTCGATGTCCTGCACCACCGCCCAGCGGTGGCCGGTGACCTGCATCTCGATCTCCTTCTTGCGGATGCAGACGAACCAGATCAACACGACGAAGACGAGGATGCCGGCGAGGACGTACCAGAGCAGGTTCGACTTCCGCTTGGCCGGTCTGGGCTGGGTGGTCAGCGGCACCGCCTTGGCGTCGCCCAGCGACGCGCCGCACTGGCCGCAGTGCGAAGCCTTGGACGACTGCGCGGCGCCGCACGACCCGCACTTCTTGTCGATGCCGCTGTAGACGTGGTCCTCGACCTTCACCTTGTCGGCGTCGGGCGGGAAGTAGCGCTTGGCGTCGCCCTGGGGCGCGCCGCAGTTGGGGCAGTGACGGTGGGTCTTGCCGAGGAGCTTCTTGGTGTCGCAGTGGGTGCAGTCCCACAGCATCTCGTAGTGGCCGAGGCTCTCCTCGCGCGGCTTGTCCATGCCGCGATGGTATCAGCGCTCGGCCCGGCCGTGGCTCAGGGCGCCAGCACCAGGTTGAGCGAGTAGTCCATCGCGGCGCTCGGGTAGTAGCTGTCGACCACCACGAACACGGTCGTCGTCGAGCCGAGGCTGTTGGTGTAGCTCACGGTCTCCGGCTGTCCGTCGAAGACGCCGTCCGCGCCGTCGAGGCACACGATGGGCATGGCGTCGCACATCCCCGCCGGCGCGCCGATGAGGTAGATCGCGGCGTCGAAGGTGGCGCCCGGCGTCACGGTGGCGGTGAGGGTCTGGCCGTTGTTCACGGTCACGGCGTAGGCGCGGTCGCGGCCCGGGGCGATATCCCCGGTGCAGGACACCGGCGGCTCGTACTGATTCGAGTAACCCGCGGTCGTGCCGGCGCTGGTGCCGGCCGCGGTGGCCGGCGCGTTCTGGCAGACCTCACCGGCCGGCGGGGTCGCGACGTTCACCTGCAGCGAGTAGGCATCGCCGCCGGCGTTGTAGCTGTCGATCACGATGTAAACGTCGACCGCGGCGTTGGTGGTGTTGATGTAGCCCACGCTCTCGGCGGTGCCGCCGAAGCCCTCGTCGTAGCCATCGAGGCAGACCAGCGGGTTGGCGTCGCACGCCGAGGCCGGGCCACCGACGAGGTAGATGCCGACGTCGAACGTGCCCACCGTCGGGGTCACGGTCGCGGTCAGGGCCTGGCCGACGGGCACGTTCACCACGTGCACGCGATCGTTGCCGGGCTCGGCGTACCCGGTGCAGTTCACGCCAGCCGCGCCGGGCGAGTAGTTGTTGACGTAGCCGGCCGCGGTGGCGGTCGTGCCGACCACGGTGGCGCTGCCGCTCACCAGGGTGACGGTCTCGGCGAGCGGGCAGGTGTCCCCGGCCGGCGTGGGCGGGATGGCGCCCACGTTGACGGCGAGAGTGTAGGCGTTGCCGGCCGCGGTCTGGAAGCTGTCGATGATGATGTAGACGTCGACCGCCGCGTTGCTGGTGTTGTTGTAGATAGCGGTGTCGGCGACGCCGCTGCCGCCGGTGTCGTTGGCGCCGAGGCAGACCAGCGGCACCACGTTGCACTGCGCGGCCGGGCCACCGACGAGGAAGACGCCGGGATCGAAGGTGCCGGCGGTGGGCGTCACGGTGGCGGAGAGCCGGCTGTTGGCCGCGACCGTGACCACGTGCACGCGATCGGGCCCAGCCGAGGCGGTGCCGGTGCAGGCGCCGGCCAGGTAGTCGTTGTTGTAGGCGAGGGTGGTGGCGTTGACCGTGGCCGCGCCGCCGGTCAGCGTGATCATCTCCGCGGTCGTGCACACGTCGCCGACCGGCGGCGCCGCATCGATGTTCATGGCGTCGGTGGCGGCGTCGGTCGCCGGCGCGTCGGTCGCCGGCGCGTCGGTCATGGGCGCGTCGGTCATGGGCGCGTCGGTCATGGGCGCGTCGGTCATGGGCGCGTCGAGCATGGCCGCGTCGGTGTCGGGCGCGTCGATCATGGGCGCGTCGGTGTCGGGCGCGTCGGCGGTCGGCGCGTCGGTAACGGGTGCATCGATCGTGGGCGCGTCGCCCGGGGCATCGATCAGCCCCGCGTCGACGGCCGTGAAGCTCTCGTCGCCGCACGCCGCGATCGCGACGAGCATGAAGGACACGACGACGAACCCCCGGCACGAGCAATGCGACATGTGGGCGAACCTAGGTGAACTCGCCTCTGCGGGTCAACCGGAGAGTTGCCTTGTTCAATCCGGATAGAGGTACGCGCAGATCGACGCGTCGGCCGGCAGCTCCGGCTCCGGCGTCATCGGCCCGTCGCCGCCATGGGCCTGGCGCATCGCGGTCGAGATCGTCCGCGACTCGGCGATCTCGCCGAGCACGGTGGCGCCCTCGGTCGCGGTCCTCGCATACGTCGTGTAGTCCACCCGGTAGAGCCCGAAGCGCGGGCCGAAGCCCTCGGCCCATTCGAAGTTGTCGAACAGGCTCCAGTGGTAGTACCCACGCACGTCGACGCCCTCGGCGCGGGCGCGCTCGACCTGCTCGAGCACGCGGACCACGTTCTCGGCGCGGCGTTTGCCGTCCTCGGTGGCGATGCCGGCCTCGGTCACGACCATCGGCACGCCGGGATACCGGGCACCCAGGTCCTTCAGCACGGTGTAGATGCCGGGCGCGTGGAACTCGTAGCCCATGGTGGGGACGCACGTCGTGGGGTCGAGCGCGGGCAGGCACGAGCCCAGGTCGAACGCGCCGAAGCACGGCGTCAGATCGAGCACCGGAACGGCCTTGGCCTGGCCGGTGACGCCGCCGCGGAAGTAGTACTGCACGCCGAGCCAGTCGAGCTTGCCCATCCACTCGGGGTGGGCCTCGTCGCCGGTGCCGTCGAACTGCGGGTCGAACGTCCCGCGCACGAACGCGTCGACGGCGAGGTAGTGATAGACGTAGGTGATGCGGTCGCGGGCGGCGAGGTCGACCGGATCCGTCGACAGGCGATTGCCGCCGGCCGGCTGCCAGTCGACGACCGAGAGCGTGAAGCCGACGGCGGCCGCCAGGCCATCACCGTCGCCGTCGATGAGGTCGGCGGCCTTGATGGCGTCGTACATCGCGGCGTGGGCCGAAAGGTAGTCGCGCACCACCGGCACGAAGTCGGTGAGCAGGGCGGTGATGAGCAGGCGACCGGGCGGGAAGTTGCCGATGCCGTACGACGCGATCAGGTAGTTGACCGGCTCGTTGAGCGTGGCCCACTCGTCGACGCGATCGCCGTAGCGGCGGGCCAGCTCGCCGGCGAGCTCGGCCATCTCGGCGACGATCTGGGCTCCGCCGGCGGAGCCCAGGCCGCACAGGTTGGTGTCGGCGGGCTGGCCGGGGACCGGGTTCTGCTGGCACGACGCGTCGCGCGGATCGGCGATCCACACCGGGTTGGAGAAGTGGTGGACGGTGATCATCGGCCGGATGCCGCGGGCGAGGAGCGTGTCGAGGAGCTGGCCGTAGTGGGCGAACGCGGCCTCGTCCCACACGTCGCGGGTTGGCTCGAGCCGCGACCACTCGACGCTGAAGCGGTAGCTGTCGAGGTGGGCGTCGACCAGCAGCTGCACGTCGTCGATCGCCTTCGAGTAACCGCGCGACGCCTCGCCCACGAAGGCCTTGCCGCGCCCGAGCCCGCCGTCGGTGGTCCGGCGCGACCACACCGCCCAGTCGCTGGCGGGCGTCGACTCCTCGATCTGCGTGGCCGCCGAGGCGGCGCCGAAGCGCCAGCTGGTGGCGCCGGCGGCGCCGGCCAGCGGGCCCATGGCGCCGTACTCGATCGGAGGCGGCGGGCTGTCGCCGCCACATCCAAGAAGAACGGCGAGGCTTGCAAGGGACATCCGTGACGAGGCCATGGGCGCATCTAACCACGCGGTTTCCCTCACGGGAACAGCCTTGACAGCGAGAGGCCGACCCATATACTGCGCGCCTCCCGAGGCCCGACCCGTGTCTGCTGCACCCAAGTCCGTGACTCCGCCAAGCCCGTTCAAGGTCGCCGTCCGCGATCTGCCGGCGACCCGTACGGTCGCGGTGTCGGCGGCGTTCGTCGCCGACGCGGTGAAGGGGCTGCCGCTGCGCGACGCGCTCGACGGCGACGCCGCCACCCTCGACGACGGCGGCACCGCGGTGCTCGAGCTCTACGGCGACGAGGAGAACGTGCACGTCAGCGGCACGGTGACCGGCAAGGTGACGGTGGCGTGTGGTCGCTGTGTCGGTCCGGTCGGCCTCGAGCTCGGCGAGCCGGTGCGCGTGACCTTCCTGCCTCCCCACTCCATGCCCGCCGATGACCTCGCCAGCGTCGAGGACGTCGAGCTGGGCGAGAACGATCTCGACGTCTATCCCTTCGACGGCGAGACCGTCGATCTGGAGCCGCTCATCCGCGAGCAGTTCGTCCTGGCCGTCCCGTTCGCGCCGCTGTGCCGCGAGGACTGCCTGGGCCTGTGTCCGCAGTGCGGCGCCGACCGCAACCACGCCCCGTGCGTGTGCGAGAAACCCGTCGATCCCCGCTTCGCGGCCCTGCAGGGCTTGAAGCTGCCGTCGTAGTCGTAGATAGAGAGACAAGAAGAGGAAGCCATGGCACTCCAGAAGCGTCGTCGCGGGCCCGCCCGCACCGGTCATCAGCGTTCGGCATGGATGAAGAAGTCGGGTGAGAACCGCCCGCTGGTCCAGGCCTGCCCCAACTGCGACGCGCCGCGCATCCCGCACCGCGTCTGCATGGCCTGCGGTTTCTACGACGGGCAGCAGGTCATCAAGGCCAAGACCGCCGACGCCGGCGAGTAGTTGTCGCGCGAGGCAGCGCGCGGCGGGGGTGAATGGCCGGGGACCGTCGATCAGATCTTCGGTCCGGCCAGAGGGGACGGGAAGGTCCCCTTTCGATGATCATCGCGCTCGACGCGCTTGGAAGTGACGCCGCGCCCGGGCCCGAAGTGGCCGGTGCGGTGGCGGCGGTCCGCGAGGCCAAGGTCGAGGTCATCCTGGTCGGCGACCGTGCCCGGCTCGAGGCCGAGCTGGAGCGCGTCGGTGCCCGCGGCGAGCGTGGCATCAGCATCGAGCACGCCGCCGAGGTCGTCACCATGGACGATCACCCCGGCGAGGTCTTCCGCAAGAAGAAACAGAGCTCGCTGCGGCTGGCGGTCGAGCTGGTCAAGGCCGACCGCGCCCAGGCCGTGGTCTCGGCCGGCAACTCGGGTGCGGTGCTCTCCCACGCCCTCTTCGTCCTCGGCCGCACCGGCGGCGTCGAGCGGCCGGCCATCGCCACCGCGTTCCCGACCCCGCGCGGGCCGTTCACGCTCTGCGACGTGGGCGCCAACGTCGACGTGAAGCCTTCGATGCTGGCCCAGTTCGCGGTCCTGGGCGCGGCCTACGATCGCGTCGTCCACGGCCGGTCCCGGCCGCGGGTGGGCCTGCTCTCCAACGGCAGCGAGCCGGGCAAGGGCACCGAGTTGACCCGCGCCGCCCACGCGCTCATCGCCGCGCTGGCTGCGCGCTCCGAGAGCGGCTTCAGCTTCGTCGGCTACGTCGAGGGCAGCGACCTGTGGCGTGGCACCGTCGACGTGGTGGCCACCGACGGCTTCACCGGCAACGTCCTGCTCAAGGCCTGCGAGGGCGTGGCCGACGCGCTCTTCGGCCTGGTGCGCGCCGAGCTGCAGGGGACACGCCGGTCCCAGCTCGGCAGCGCTCTGGCCGCACCGGCCCTGCGCTCGCTCGAGAAGCGCATCGACTTCGCCCACACCGGGGGCGCGCTCCTGGCCGGCGTCGACGGCGTGGTGGTCATCGCCCACGGACGGAGTGACACCATCGCCATGAAGAACGCCGTCAAGCTCGCGGATCGCTTCGCACGGGCCGACCTGCCGGCCCGGCTGCGAGATGCGATCTCCGCGCCCGCACCCGCGCTGGCTCCTGCGTAAGCATTTTCGCGGTGGTAGCCGCTTTTCTCGGCGGCGGCTCTGTGCCAAGAAACCCCTCGAAATGAAGACTGCCCTCCTGTTCCCGGGACAGGGCTCCCAGCGCGTGGGCATGGGGCGCGACCTCGCTCATCGCTTCGAGATCGCGCGCCGCACCTACCAGGAAGCGGACGACGCGCTCGGCTTCGCCATCAGCGCGCTGTGCTTCGAGGGGCCCGAGGACGACCTCACCCTGACCCAGTACAGCCAGCCGGCCATCCTGACCACGTCGATGGCGGTCTTCCGCGTGCTCACCGCCGAGAAGGGCCTGCGCTTCGACATCGCCGCCGGGCACTCGCTCGGCGAGTGGTCCGCGCTGTGCGCGGCCGGGGCCCTCGGCTTTGCCGACGCCGTTCGCCTCACCCACCAGCGCGGCCTGTTCATGCAGGCGGCGGTGCCGGTCGGCGACGGCGCGATGGCCGCGCTCATGGGCATGGAGCTGCCGGCGGTGATCGAGCTGTGCATGTCCGCCCGCGCCGACGGCGAGCCGTGCGAGCCGGCCAACTTGAACGGCGGCGGTCAGATCGTGATCTCGGGCCACACCGCGGCCATCGATCGCGCCATCGCCGCCGCCAAGGGCAAGGGCGCCAAGCGCGCCGTCAAGCTCCAGGTCAGCGCGCCCTTCCACTGCTCGTTGATGGCGCCCGCCGCCGAGCAGCTTGCCGAGGCGCTGGCCGGCGTCACCGTGAACCCGCCCACCGTGCCGGTGGTGGCCAACGTCACCGCCGAGCCGACCACGGATCCGGCGCAGATCAAGCAGCTCCTCGTCGAGCAGGTCACGGCCCCGGTGCGCTGGGAGGAGTCGGTCAAGGCCATCGCCGCCACGGGCGTCACCCGCGCCTACGAGCTGGGCGCGGGCTCGGTGCTGCGCGGCCTGGTCAAGCGCATCGCCGAGACCATCGAGACCACGACCATCGGCGAGCCTCACGAGGTCGACGCGTTCAACGCGTAGGAGCGGACATGGCGATCACCGATCGAGCACTCGAAGGACGCGTGGCGCTGGTCACCGGCGGCTCGCGTGGCATCGGCCGCGCCATCTGCGTGGCGCTCGCCCGCCGCGGCGCCAAGGTCGTCATCAACTACGCCTCGCGCGAGGACGCGGCCCGCGAGACCGCCGAGCTGGTCACCGCCGCCGGCGGCACCGCCGCCCTCTCGGCCTTCGACGTCGGCGCCTCCGACGCCGTCACCGAGGCCGTGAAGGCGATCGGCAAGGACCACGGCGGCCTCGACATCCTGGTCAACAACGCCGGCGTGGCCATCAATGGCCTCTTGCTCCGCTACAAGGACGAGCAGTGGGCCCGCACGCTCCAGGTCAACCTGGGCGGCGCCTTCCACTGCTCTCGCGCCGCGGCGTCGATGCTGCTCCGCGCCAAGGAGCACGGCCGCATCGTCAACATCACCTCGGTGGTGGGCGAGAGCGGCAACGGCGGCCAGGTCGCGTACGCCGCGTCCAAGGCCGGCATGATCGGCCTGACCCAGTCGCTGGCCAAGGAGCTGTCGTCGCGCGGCGTCACCGCCAACGCGGTGTCGCCGGGCTTCATCGACACCGACATGACCGCCGAGCACTTGCCCGAGGCCGCCCGCGCCAAGCTGATCGAGCAGATCCCGCTGGCCCGCATCGGCCTGGCCGACGACGTGGCCCACGCGGTCGCGTTCCTGGCCGGACCGGAAGCCGCGTACATCACCGGCCAGGTGCTACGCGTCAACGGTGGATTGTTGATGTAGAGCGGGCTTTCGTACTAAAGACCCGCACAGAGTCACGAGACCCGAAAAAGGATTCCGTCCATGTCCGACACGATCGATGCGAAGGTCCGGGAGATCATCTGCCAGCAGCTCGAAGTCTCGCCCGAGCAGCTCCGTCCGGAGGCGTCCTTCATCGACGATCTCAAGGCCGACTCGCTCGCCGTGGTCGAGCTGGTCCTCGCCCTCGAGCAGGAGTTCAAGCTCGAGATCCCCGAGGAGGACACCGAGCGCATCAAGACGGTGAAGGACGCGCTCGACTACATCAAGTCGCACGCTTCCTGAGCGGCGGCCCGACGGGCCGTGCCCGGCAACCCTGGAGAGTCTATGCGCCGCGTGGTGATCACTGGAATCGGCCTCATCACTCCCATCGGCATCGGCCGTGAGGAGACCTGGTCGGCGCTCCTGGCCGGCAAGAGCGGCGCCGCGCCGACCACCTTGTTCGACGCCACGGACTACGCGTCCAAGTTCTCCTGCGAGGTCAAGGGCTGGGAGCAGGCGCGCGAGCGCTGGCTCGACAAGCGCGAAGTGAAGCACATGGACCGCTTCCTCCAGTTCGGCATCGCGGCCGGCATGATGGCGATGGAGGACGCGGGCTACCCCGGCAACAAGGTGCCGGCCGGCGAGGAAGATCGCTGGGGCGTCTACGTCGGCGCCGGCCTGGGCGGGGTCTCGACCATCGAGGCCACCCACGACAGCGGTCGGGCCAAGGGCCCGCGCTACGGCTTCAATCCGTACTTCGTCACCGACATCATCATCAACATGATCCCGGGCGTGATCTCGATCCGCACCGGGGCCCGTGGTGCCAACTTCTCGCACGTCTCGGCGTGCTCGACCGGCGCCCACTCGATCGGCGAGGCCATGCGCAACATCCGCCATGGCTACGCCGACGTGATGATCGCCGGCGGCGCCGAGGCCACGATCACCATGCTGGGCGTGGGCGGCTTCAACGCCATGCGCGCCATGTCGACTCGCAACGACGCGCCCGAGAAGGCGTCGCGCCCGTTCGACAACGACCGCGACGGCTTCGT
>SXJR01000421.1 GCA_005779305.1 Myxococcales bacterium | reverse complement strand
CGCGGTGGGCCGCCGGCCTTGTTGAAGTCCCACTCGAAGGCGAGCAGGTCGCACGGGCCACCGTACTGCAGCTCGCCATTCGCGCTCGTACCGGTGCGGGCGCCGGTGCCGCGCTTGACGTCGCCGTCCCAGCCCATGTTGGTCCGGGCCTGGAGCGCGACCACGCACATCTCCTGATCGCCGATGCCCCAGCCGACGGTGGCGTTGCGCGGGTTGTTGAAACCGCAGGTGAAGCGCACGCCGCGGGCGCCGGCGGCGACGATGTCGAGCGGCGGATCGAGGGCGACGCCGAAGTTCTCGCCGTATCCGTCGTGTTGCATGATGACCTCGCCGTCGCGCGGGCCGCCGGCGAGCTCGAGCCGCGCGTAGCTGCCGAGGCCGTGGTAGTGCGAGAGCACGTAGTGCAGCTCGTAGGCGAGCGGCGCACCGAGCTGGAGCTGGTGGGCCTCGTCGATCAGACACTCGGCGGTGAACGAAGAGCGCGCCATGGGATCGAGGTTGAGGTCGTGGTACTGGATGCGCGCCGGCGCCATCCTGGCCTCGACCCGCGCGGGCGGGATGGTGTGGATGGCGAGGTGCATCGTCGTGGTCACCGCGTCGCCGCTGGCGTTGAGCAGGTGGCTCGAGCCGACGATGCGGCTGTAGGGCGGGATGCGGATGGCGCTTCCGGCAGGCAGCGCCTGGGTCTCCAGCTCCGACTGCGTGCTGAGCGCGAACAGGTAGCCGCCGACCACCGCGGCGGTCAGCTCGTCGAAGCCCAGGTCGTTGCAGGACCAGGTGCCGTCGGGCAGCGGGAAGAGGTTATCGGGGACGAAGAACCAGTTGGCGTGGTGGTAGGCGCCGTCGTTGCGCTCCGAGACCGCGTTGACCCACAGCTCGGTCGGGTTGTTGAGCGTCCAGCTCTGGCAGGTGTCCTCGTCCTCGACGCCGGCACCGACCGTCACCGTGCTGACGTCCTTCTCGAAGACGCACTCCTCGCGCATGGGGTCGCAGACGCCGTCGTCATCGCCCTCACCGTCGCCGCAGCCGATCAGCCCGGGGACGGACACCAGGAACACCGAGAGAACCTTCGCGAACGCGCGCATGGCGGGACCCTACCCCATCCGACGCACGCCAAGCGCGAGGATCGTCACGTCCCTGGCGGTCGGGGTACGCCGCTGACCACCTGGGTCGGCTCGGCGTCGTCGAGGTCGCGTAGCGCGGCGTCGACCGCAGCCTCGGCGGCGGCCATCGAGACCCGCTGCGGCGGCGCCGGCGGCGGGACGGTCTTACCCGAGCTCCGTGGCGTCGACGGCGGACTTGCCGGTGGCATCGGCGGCAGCGACGCCGGTCGTACCCGCACCGGCGGCAGTTCGGCGTCGATGGTGATGGCCGACCCGGGCTCGTGAGGCGGCGACGGCGCCCGCGGCGTCGTCGGGGTCAACACCCCTGTGGCCACCGCGTGCGCGGGCTCGACCACCACGGCCGGTGCGTGGGCCTGGGCCTGGACCTGGGCCGGCGGCGGTTGCGCGGCCACATGCACCACGCCGGCGTGCAGCGTCGGTGCGTTCGGCGGCGCATACGGTGCGTGCGAGACCGCTGGCATCGGCCGCGGCGGCTCCTCGTCGTCGTCGTCCTCGTCGTCCATGTTGACGTCGACGCTCGGCGCGCCGGCCTTCTCGACGATGCCCAGCGGCGCGAACATCCGGCGCACCCCGATCGGCAGCACCTCGATCTTCGCCGTGAGCTCGGCGCGCGACAGGAAGATCTCCTCGCGCCGATCGCCGCCGAGCAGGCGCTTGAGCACCAGCTCGCGCGGCGACAGCGAGTGGCGCGCGATCTCGTTCACCACCGGCGCCATCGTCGCCACCAGCCGCTCGACCAGCACCGCGGGGTGCTCGTGGCTGGCCAGCGCCTTGCCGTCGAGCATCGCCGACACCAGCGCACCGCGCGAGCCGCGCAGCCCATCGCTGGCGGCCTCGAGCTTGGCGGCCAGGCTGCGCAAACCGGTCAGGTCGCGCTCGTCGGTTTCGAACGTCGCCTCGTTCTCGGTCCGGCCGGCGCGCTCGACGGCAACCTCGCCGTTGCGCGCGACCAGGATGTCAAAACCGGCCGCGCCGGCCTCGGGGGTGGCCCGCACCTTGACCAGCGTGCCCGCCGTCGACACCGTCACGTGGGTCACGTGATGACGCCCGAGCTTGTGCGGCACCATCTTGAGCTGCTTCTTCACCCAGCCCGCGGTCTCCGGCGCGTGGACCTCGGCGCCTTCGGCCACCTTCTCGACCTTGAGGTCATGCCCGAATAGCGAACTCGGAGCGATCTCGAGCGCGATCGTGACCTCGAGGCCGAAGCCGACCCGCTGGATCATCTTGGCCTCGTAGGCCGTGCCGCCCCACTGCACGATCAGCGTCTCGTCGGCGTCGGGCAGATCGTGGGTGGCCAGGAGGGCGCCGAGCGCGCTCACGCACTTCTCGCGCAGCCGCTGGAGCTCGGCGACGATCTGATCCAGATCGTTGCCCTGCCCCGCGCGAACCCGTCCGACTTCGCGCTTGACCGCGTCGTGGATGGCCTGCACCACCGTGGCCGCACATCGGTTGACCGGTTGGTCACCGTGGGCCAGCGGCTCGGTCACCTGCAGCGCCGAGCGCCCGAACGCCTCGATGGCGCGGGCCGAGTCCTCGGCCGCGCGATCGCGATGGCTCCGCCGATCGCGGGCCAAGATGAGCCCGTTGTCCGCCTGCAGCACCGCCACGCCGAAGTCGACGGCGTCGCGGAGGAAGGCCAAGTAGTTGATTTCCAGGGTCGACTCGGTCGAATCGCCGTAGAGGTACCGCATCCCGTCACCTCCGGCGGTCATGGTAACAGCATACCGGCGCGCGCGACATGCCCACACCTCGCACCTCCCGGACGCGTGACCGCTGGGCCCTCGAGCTCGAGGCGAGGGCGCGCGCGCACTGGACCGCGGCGCGCACCGACGAGCTGCTCCAGGGCAAGGACGTGTTGATCCGCCCCGGCGACGCGGCCACGCTCCTGCGCGCGCTCGGCCTGCTCAACGCCGACGCGTCGCTGCCGCCGGCCCAGGTGCGCAAGTACTTCCAGATCAATCACATGGTCGGGCAGCTGCGTTTGACCTTCGAGGAGCTGCGAGCGCGCCACGCCACGATCCGCCTGCTCGACGCCGGCTGCGGACGCTCGTACCTGACGTTGCTCCTGGCCTGGTGCGGCGCCCACGTGTGGCGGCATCCGATCGAGGTGCTCGGCGTCGATCGCAACCCGGCGGTGATCGAGGAGTGCCGGCGGCGCACCGAGCTGGCCCAGCTCGACGGCGTGGCCCGCTTCGAGGTCGCGGCGCTCGATCAGCTCGACGCCATCGACGTTCCCGCCGAGCTGCACGGCGTGATCGCGCTGCACGCGTGCGACACCGCGACCTGCGACGCCATCGCCATCGGCGTGGCCCGCCGGGCCGAGCTGGTCGCCGTCGCGCCGTGCTGTCAGGCCGAGCTGGCCCGCGGCTGGGAGGCGCTCGCCGACGGCCAGGGCGACCTCGCTCCGATCTGGCGCACGCCACACCTCCGCCGCGAGACCGCTGCCCACCTCACCGACGCGATGCGCATGCTGCTCCTGCGCGCGGCCGGGTACCGCACGACCGCGATCGAGTTCATCCCGTCCGAGCACACCCGCAAGAACACCCTCATCCGAGCCGTCCGCGGCGATGGGCCCGACCCGGCGGCGGCCTCCGAGTACGACACCTTGGTGCGGGCCACCGGCGGCGTGGGTCTGGCCCTGGCAAAACGCCTGTAGCGCCCACAAGCGTTCGGGTATGTTGCGGCGTCATGCCCGCAGCGGTCCCTCCCAACCTCCCCCAGCGCGCGCGCGTCGTCGTCATCGGCGGCGGCATCATCGGTTGTTCGGTCGCCTACCACCTGGCCCACATGGGCTGGAAGGACGTGGTGCTGCTCGAACGCGACCGCGTCACCTCGGGCACCACCTGGCATGCCGCCGGGCTCATCGTCACCTTCGGCTCGACGTCGGAGACCTCGACCGAGATGCGCAAGTACACGCGCGACCTCTACGCGCGCCTGCCGGCCGAAACCGGCCAGGCCACCGGCTGGAAGCCGGTCGGCTTCATCGAGGTCGCGACCGAGCCCGATCGGCTCGAGGAGTACCGCCGGGTCTCGGCCTTCAACCGCTACTGCGGCGTCGACGTCCACGAGATCTCGCCGCGGCAGGTCGAGGATCTGTTCCCCCTCGCCCGCGTCGACGACATCCTGGCCGGCTTCTACGTCAAGGAGGACGGCCGCGCCGATCCGGTCGACGTCACCATGGCGCTGGCCAAGGGCGCGCGGATGGCCGGCGCCACCATCATCGAGGGCGTCACCGTCACCGGCGTCACCCGCCGCCGCGGCGTGGTCACCGGCGTGACCACCGACGCCGGCGACGTCGAGGCCGAGTACGTCGTCAACTGCGCCGGCATGTGGGCCCGCCAGCTCGGGCAGCGCTCGGGCGTCAACATCCCGCTCCAGGCCGCCGAGCACTACTACCTCATCACCGAGAAGATCCCGTCGCTGTCGGCGTCGTTCCCGGTGCTCGAGGATCCGGGCTCGTACGGCTACTTCCGCGAGGAGGTCGGCGGCCTGATGATCGGCATGTTCGAGCCGATCTGCGCGCCGTGGAGCGTCGGCGGCATCCCCGACGACTTCTCGTTCGGCGAGATCAAGCCCGACTGGGAGCGCATGGGGCCGTACCTCGAGAAGGCCATGCAGCGCGTGCCCATCTCGCTCGAGACCGGCGTGAAGAAGTTCTTCTGCGGCCCCGAGAGCTTCACGCCCGATCTCCAGCCCTGCGTCGGCGAGGCACCCGAGCTCAAGAACTACTTCGTCGCCGCCGGCCTCAACTCGATCGGCATCCTCACCGGCGGCGGCCTCGGCCGCGTGCTCGCCCACTGGATCATCCACGGCCGCCCCGACGTCGACGTCACGGCCATGAACATCGATCGCCTGCACACGTACCAGACCAACCCCGAGTACCGCCGCACCCGCACCGTCGAGTCGCTGGGCATGGTCTACCAGTGCCACTACCCGACCCGCTCGATGGAGACCGCGCGCGGCGCCAAGACCTCACCGTTCCATGATCGCCTGGTCGCCCGTGGCGCCTACTTCCGCGACGTCAGCGGCTGGGAAGGCGCCGACTGGTACGCGCCCCACGGCACCGCGCCCGACCCCGGCCCGCTCTCGTGGGGCCGGCAGAGCTGGTTCCCCTACTGGCGAGCCGAGCACGAGGCCGCCCGCACCGGCGTGATCCTGATGGACATGTCGTTCATGTCGAAGTTCCTGGTCCAGGGCCGCGACGCCGGACGCATCCTCAACCAGATCTCGGCCAACAACGTCGACGGCGCCACCGGGCAGATCACCTACACCCAGTGGCTCAACCCCGGCGGCGGCCTCGAGGCCGACCTCACCGTCACCCGCCTCGCCGACGAGCGCTACTGGGTGGTCGCCTCGGACACCGTGCACCGCCACGTCGAGACCTGGATGCGCCGCCACATGGATGGGCACCACGCCATCGTCACCGACGTGACCTCCGCGTACGCCCAGCTCAACATCCAGGGCCCGCGCTCGCGCGAGCTGATGAGCATGGTCACCGGCGCCGACCTGAGCAACGAGGCGTTCCCGTTCCGCACCGCCCGCGAGATCGACCTCGGCTTCGCCCGTGTGCTCTGCATCCGCATCACCTACCTGGGCGAGCTCGGCTACGAGCTCTTCATCCCGGCCGAGCAGGCCACCCACGTCTACGACCGCCTGGTCGCCGCCGGGGCCCACGTCGGCCTGCGCCACGCCGGCCTGAAGGCCCTGGCCAGCCTGCGCATGGAGAAGGCCTACCGCGACTACGGTCACGACATCGACAACACCGACAGCGTGCTCGAGGTCGGCCTCGGCTTCGCCGTCGATCTCAAGAAGCCCGACGGCTTCATCGGCAAGGACGCGGTCGTGGCCCAGAAAGCGGCCGGCCCGCTCAAGAAGCGGCTCTTGCAGATCCTGCTCGAGGATCCCGAGCCCCTGCTCTTCCATGCCGAGATCGTGCTCCGCGATGGCAAGCCGGTCGGCTACATCCGGGCCGCGTCCTACGGCCACACCCTGGGCGGCGCGGTCGGCCTGGCCATGATCGAGGGCGGCGGCGCCACCATCGACCAGGCCTGGATCGACGCCGGCCGCTGGGAGGTGGACGTCGCCGACAAGCGCGTGCCGGCGGTGGCCTCGCTGAGGCCGCTCTACGACCCGACCAACGAGCGCGTGAAGATGTAATGAAGTAATAACGGGAATGGATCAGTACTTCACGGATCGCGAGCTCCAGTTCGCCATACGCCTCGGTGTCTGCCTGGTCTGCGGCATCGTCATCGGCCTCGAACGCGAGGCGCGCAGCAAACCGGCCGGGGTCAGCACCCACTGCTTCGTCATCGCCGGCGCGATGCTGTTCACGTTCCTGTCGACCATGCTCGATCCGGCCAGCCCGGCCCGCATCGCCGCGCAGGTCGTCTCGGGCGTGGGCTTCCTGGGCGCCGGCATGATCTTGAAGAGCGAGGGCAGCGGCACGGTGACCAACCTGACCACGGCCGCCGCGGTCTGGTTCGCGGCCGCGATCGGCATGTCGATCGGCCTCGGCTGGTACGTGATCGCCGCCGCCTGCACCCTCTACTCGGTCATCGTGCCTCGCATCCCCCACCTGTCGAAGTGGGGCCGCGACCAGGATCCGTGATCAGGCCTGCGGCGGCGGTGCCGCCGGTCAGCCGAAGCGACCCTCGACGTAGTTCGCCGTCCGCTCGTCCTTGGGCGACAGGAACAGATCCTCGGTGCGGCGGTGCTCGATCACCTGGCCGAGCAGCATGAACACGCACTCGTCGCTGATGCGGCGAGCCTGGGCCATGTTGTGGGTGACGATCACGATGGTGTAGCGATCGCGCAGCTCGCGGATCAGCTCCTCGACGCGCTGGGTCGCCGACGGATCGAGCGCCGAGCAGGGCTCGTCCATGAGCAGGATCTCGGGCCGCAGCGGCAGGAGCCGGGCGATGCACAGCTTCTGCTGCTGCTCGAGGCTGAGCGAGGTCGCGCGCTGGCCGAGCTTGTCCTTGAGGGCGTCCCACAGGCCGACCTCCTTGAGCGACGACTCGACCGCGTGGTTGAGCTCGTCCCGGCGCAGCTCGCCGCGCGGGACGTGGACGCGCAGGCCGAACAGCACGTTCTCGCGCACCGACAGCGGCAGCGGGTTGGGGCGCTGAAAGACCATACCGACCCGCTTGCGCAGCTCGACCAGGTCGACCTCGGGCGCGTAGATGTCGTCGCCGAGGATGTGGACGTGGCCTTCGATCCGGACGCCCTCGATGCGCTCGTTGATGCGGTTGAAGGAGCGCAGGAGCGTGGTCTTGCCGCAGCCCGAGGGACCGATGAGGCCGGTCACGCGGCCGTGGTCGATCTCGAGGCTCACGTCGACGAGCGCCTGGAACTTGGTGTACCAGAGGCTGAGCTTGTCGGTGCGGATGCCCTGGGGACGACTCATCCGAAGATCCCGTGCACGTAGTCGAAGGTGCGGCGGTCGCGCGGGTTGCGGCCGAAGACCTCCTCGGTCGGCCCGACCTCGACCAGCTCACCGAGGAGCAGGAACGCGGTCCGGTCGGCGAGCCGGCGGGCCTGTTGCACCAGGTTGGTCACCAGGAAGATCGTCATGTGCTTGCGGAGCTCCTTGAGGACCTCCTCGATGCGCATGGTCGTCACCGGATCGATCGCGATCGAGAACTCGTCGAGACACAGGATCTCCGGCGAGTGCGACAGCGCGCGCGCGATGGTGAGGCGCTGCTGCTGGCCGCCGGAGAGCTTGGTGCCGAGATCGCCCAGGCGCTTCTCGACCTCCTCCCACAGCGCGGCCTGACGCAGGCAGCGCTCGACCACCCCGTCGAGCACCTTCTTGTCGGTGACCCCGGCCATGCGCGGCGCGAAGGCGACGTTGTCGTAGACCGACATGGGCAGGCCGACCGGCAGCGGCGCCACCATGCCGATGCGGCGGCGCAGGCCCGACACGTCGCGCATGCGGTGGATGTCCTCGCCATCGATGCGCACGTCGCCGGTGACCTTGGCCCCGGGCGTGTTCTGCAGCGTGCGGTTGAGGACGCGTAGCAGCGAGGTCTTGCCCGAGCCGGCCGGGCCGATGATGCCCAGGATCTCGTTCTTCGCGACCTCGAGGTTGATGCCCTCGAGCGCGGTCTTCTCGCCGTACCGGACCTTGAGGTCGCGGAACGCGATCTTGGGGTGCTGGACTACCACTTGCGCCGTCTCCGGATGCGCGAGCGGATGACGATCGACACGCCGTTGATGAGCACCACCAGGCCGACCAGCACCAGCGCGGTGCCGTAGGTGATCTCCTGGGGCACGTTCTGGACCTGGGTCGAGAGCGTGAACAGGTGCATCGACAGCGCCATGGTCTGGTCGTTGACCGACGAGGGCAGGAACGGCACGAACACGGCGGCGCCGGTGAAGATGATGGGCGCGGTCTCGCCGGCAGCACGCGAGACCTGGAGGATGACGCCGGTCAGGATGCCGGCGATCGAGTTGGGCAGGACCACGTGGCGGATGGTCTGCCAGCGCGTGGCACCGACGTTCCAGCACGCCTCGCGGAACGACATCGGCACGGCCGACAGCGATTCCTTGGTGCTGGCGATGATCACCGGCAGCGTCATGATCGCCAGGGTCAAGGACGCCGACAGGATGCTGGTGCCGAACTCGAAGAACAGCACGAACGCGCCGACGCCGAACAGGGCGTGCACGATCGACGGCACGCCGGCCAGGTTGACGATGGCCAGGTGAATGACCCGCGTGTACCAGGTATCACCGGCGTACTCGTTGAGGTAGACCGCGGCCAGGACGCCGATCGGCGCCGAGATCGCCAGCGACACGCCGACCAGCCACATGGTGCCGACGATGGCCGGCCAGATGCCGCCGGCGGTCATGCCTCGAACCGGCTCGGAGAACAGGAACTCGAGCGAGAGCGCCGGCGCGCCGCGGTACACCAGCATGCCCAGGATGGCCAGCACCGGCAGGATCAGCAGCACGGTGACGCCGAGCAGCACGACGAACGCGAGCTTCTGCGTCCGATGCCGGCGCCGCGCGGTGGCCGAGGTCGCGAAGACTCCCATCAGCGCCTCTTGAACCCGCGGATCACGAGATCGGCGGTCAGGTTGACCAGGAAGGTGATGAGGAACAGCAGCGACCCGAGCACGAACAGCACCCGGTAGTGGTCAGAGCCCTGCGCGGTCTCGCCCAGCTCGGAGGCGATGGTCGCGGTGATGGTGCGGACCGAGTCGAGCGGGCTGTCGGGCACGTTGACCGAGTGGCCGGTCGCCATCAGGACGGCCATGGTCTCGCCCACGGCGCGGCCGACGCCGAGCAGGACCGCGGCCAGGAGCCCGTTGCGCGCTGCCGGCAAGAGCACGCGCCACGTGACCTGCCAGCGGGTCGCGCCCATGGCCTCCGCGGCTTCGCGGTAGGTGTCGGGCACCGCCTTGAGCGCGTCCTCGCCGATCGACACGATGATCGGCACGCTCATCAACGCCAGCAGGATGGCGCCATTGAGGACGTTGAGGCCGACCGGCGTGTCGAACAGGTCGATGATCAGCGGGTTCATGATCACCAGGCCGATGAAGCCCCACACCACCGAGGGGATCGCGGCCAGCAGCTCGATGACGATCTTGAGGATCTCACGAGTGCGTCCGCGCGAGAACTCGGAGACGAAGATGGCGGCGCCCAGGCCGAGCGGCACCGCGATCAGCATCGCCAGGAGCGTCACCGCCAGCGTCCCGGCGATCAGCGCGAACGCGCCGTACCGCGGGTTGTCGGAGTCGGGATACCACTCGCCGCTGGTCAGCAGCTCGCCGAGATCGAGCCCGCCGAACAGGAGTGGCGCGGCCTCGCGGAACACGAAGTAGAAGATGCCGAAGACGAAGATGACCGCGCTCACGCCGCACACGCGGATGACCGTCTCGATCAACAGCTCCTTGGCGCGGTGCAGGCGCTGGCGCGCCGGCGAACGGCCGAGCCGCGGGCCGAGCCCGGTCCCGAGCTCGGCCCCGGGGTTCGCCCCGGCGCCTTCTACTTCTTCGCGGCTCACTTGTGTCGCTGGTCAGGTGGCAGCGGGGCGTAGCCGGTGCGCTCGACGACGGCCTGGCCGGCATCCGAGCGGACCCAGTTGATGTAGCTGACGATGTCGCCCTCGGGGGCACCGCTGGTGATCATGTAGAGCGGCCGGGACAGCTTGTACTCGCCACTGAGCGCGGCGGCCAGCGACGGCTCGACGCAGGTGTCCGCGTCTTCCTTGGACAGACACACCCAGCGCACGTCGTTGATCTTGTAGCCCATGCCGCTGTAGCCGATGGCGCAGGGCGTGTGGGCGATCAGATCGACGACGTCCTTCGAGCCCGACATGTCGCGCGAGCCGAGCTTGAAGTCCTTGCCCTCACCCAGCACCCACTCGCGGAAGTACGCGTAGGTGCCGGAGTTGTTCTGGCGGCCGGCGCGAACGATCTCCTGGCCCGAGCAACCCGGCACCTCGACGCCGAGATCGCTCCACTTGGTGCAGGTGCCCTCCTTGCCGTAGATGCAGGCGAGCTGCGCCCGGGTGACCTTGGCCAGCGGGTTGCCCTTGTGCACGTAGATGGCGAGGGCGTCGTAGGCGATCTTGTGCTCGACCGGATCCTTGCCGCTGGTCTTCTTGGCGTTGGCCTTCTCCTCGGCCTTCATCTCGCGGCTGGCGTTGGCGACGTCGACGGTGTTGTTCTGCAGCGAGGCGATGCCGACGCCGGTGCCGCCACCCGACACCGCGATGGCGACCTTGGGCGAGACCTTGCGGTACTCCTCGGCCAGCGCCTGCGCCAGGTTGATCATCGTGTCCGAGCCCTTGTTCTGGATCATCTTGGACTTCTTGCCGCAGGCGGCGAAGCCCAGGAGCCCCAGGACCGAGATCGACGACACCAGGGAGATCAGTCGCACCTTACGCATCAGCGGTCCTCCTCGAGCTCGGCGTGGGCGCCGAGCAAGCTGTCGACGAGCTCCTCGATCTTGGTGTGGAGCTCCTTGTACACGGCCTCGAACGCGGCGGTGGTCTCCGCCGGCGTGCTGGCGACCTTCGACGGATCGGCGATGTCCCAGTCGAGCATCATGGCGACGTAGGGCACCTTGGGACAGGCCTGCGCCGCGTGCGGGGTCAGCGTGACCACGACGTTGAAGTCCTCGATCTTGCCGGCCGCGTCGAGCGACTTGGGGCGCTGGCGGGTGATGTCGAGGTGCTTGGTCGCCATGAAGCGGATCGTGGCGGCGTCGAGCTGCGGGTCCGGGGTGATGCCGGCGCTGGAGAAGATGATGTTGACCGGCGCCAGCTGGCGGGCGACGGCCTCGGCCATCTGGCCGCGCACCGCGTTGGTCTCGTCGAGGAAGAGCACGCGGACATCCTGGCGCGGAGCGTGGCGCTGGATGTCGCCGCGGGCGGCGTAGATCGCCTCCTCGGCGATGTTGCAGGCGCGATCGGCCACGCGCTCGATCCGGTTGAGCACCCCGAGCAAGACGAACGGCACGGTGAGATCGGCCGCGGTGCCCGGGGGCCCGGAGGGATGGGCGAGGACGTGGAAGATCTGGCTGTTCATGTTGTCGACCTGACGGTCGAGGCCCAGCACCGAGGTGGCGAGGGCATCGTCACCGTCGAGGAAAGCGCGGATGGCCTGGCGCAGCATCTGGAAGGAGAGCCGCGCCATCTCGAACATCTGTTCGCGCTCGGGCGGATCCTGGATCGTGGTCAGGGTGACGGCGCGGCGGGCGATCGCCTCGGCGTAGTCGCCGAGGCGCTCCAGCTCGGCGTTGACCTTGACCGTCGCGATGATGAAGCGGAGCTGCTTGGAGACCGGCATGTGCCGGACCAGGAACTCCTGGCACAGCCGATCGATGTGCCGCTCGAGCATGTCGATGCGGTTGTCGAGCAGCACGACCGAGTAGGCCAGGCGACGATCGGAGTTGGCGATCGCAGCGATCGCGTCATCGAGCGCCTTGAGCACCAGCTCCGACATGTGTCGCAAGCGACGGCGGATCACGCCGAGGTCGTGCTCGACCTTCTCGTGAACGTGGACGTTGGGAGGCTGCTCGGCCATGGTGTCTACGCCTTCTGGAGAATGACGCTCTCGATGATGTTGGCGACGTCCTCGCAGCGGTCGGTCGCCGACTCGAGGAGCTCGTAGATCTCTTTCCACTTGATCAGCGTGATCGGGTCCTTCTCGTTGCGGAACAGCTTGCCGAGTGCGGCGCGAAGGATGGCGTCACCCTCGTTCTCCAGGCGGTTGATCTCGATGCAGCGTTCCAGCACCGAGCGATCACCGCGCACGTAGCGGAGGCCGTTGAGCGCCACCTCGATCTGCTCGGTGGCCTTGACCAGCACCGTGGCCAGCTCGCGGCACTCGGTCGTGGTCCGGGTGATGTCGTAGAGGACGAAGCGCTCCGACGCCGCCTCGATGGCATCGACCACGTCGTCCATGCGCGTGATCAGGCGGTAGATCTCGTCGCGCCCGAACGGCGTGCTCTTGGTCCGGTGCAGCGCCTCGAGGCACTGGTGGGTGATGCTGTCGGCCTCGGACTCGATCTGCTTGATCTCGCGGGCGCGCGCCTCGAACTTGTCGCCGTGCTCGGCCAGTCCGAGGAAGGCCTTGGCGGCCGCGATGATCCGCGCCGCGTGCCGGTCGAACAGGTCGAAGAACGGGGTCTCGCGGGGGAAGAAACGCTCGAGCATGGACCTGCGCGTTCCTAGCACGGCCCACCGACGGCGAAACTCACCGACCCGCGAAAACTGCGCGTCCGCGACGATTTGGTCACCGAGTGTGCTGGCGCGTCACAGACGCGACCCGACGCCGTCACCTCCCTGTCACCGAAGGCGTGCTACCGCTGTTGTCATGCTCGGACTCTGCCTCATCATCGAAGACGAGGTCGACCTCGCGACGACGCTCGAGTACAACCTCGCGCGCGAGGGCTACCAGGTCAGGGTCGCCCACAGCGGGCGAGACGGGCTCGACGGCGCCATGACCGAGCCGACTCCCGACGTGATCGTGCTCGATCTGATGTTGCCTGACCTGTCGGGCACCGAGGTCTGCCGCCGCCTGCGCGAGCAGGAGCGCACGCGCGAGATTCCGATCGTGATGTGCACCGCCAAGGGTAGCGAGATCGACCGCGTGGTCGGCTTCGAGGTCGGCGCCGACGACTACGTGGTCAAGCCCTACAGCGTGCGCGAGCTGGTGCTGCGCATCCGCGCGCTCCTGCGCCGGGCCCAGAAGACCGACGCCGAGCCCGAGACCCTTCGTTTCGGCCGGCTCAAGGTCGACCGGGAGGCCCACCGGGCCTGGGTCGACGAAGGCGAGATCGCGCTGACCGCACTCGAGTTCCGGCTGCTGTACGCGTTCCTGTCCCGCAAGGGCCGGGTCCAGACCCGCGAGACCCTGCTCACGGATGTCTGGGGCATCGACGGCGACGTCACCACCCGCACGGTCGACACCCACGTCAAACGGCTGCGCGAGAAGCTCGGCGACGCCGGTCCGTACATCGAGACCCTGCGCGGGGTCGGCTATCGGTTCCGCGATCAGCCCGACGAAGTCAGCTGACTCTGGCACACTGGCGCCGGTCCGTTGAATCTCGGCATCGGCTCCAAGCTGTTCCTGGCCTCGGTCGGCATCATCGTGGTCGTCGAGAGCACGGCCGCGATCGTGCTGCGCAGCGAGGTCCGCAAGACCCTTCAGGCCACCACCGAGCACGAGCTGGTCCGCCACGCCGAGAGCGCGCGGATCGGCCTCGAGGCGCTGCCCGATCTCGATGGCCCCAAGGGCCAGGCCCTGGCCGAGCGGATCGCCCGGGCCACCAACACCGAGGTCGAGGTCTTCGACTCCGAGGGCAAGGTGCTCGCCGATACGGTGCCGGGCGGGGTCGGCGACGTGCTGTCGTTGCCCGAGGTGCGGGCCGCGCTCGACCCCGACCTGCGCGGCGGAAGCGCGCACCGCGGCCGCCGCGTCCTGGTGGCGCGGCCGTTCCGCTATGGCGACAACCTCGGCGTGGTGCGGCTGGCGGCCACCCGCCAGGCCCTCGATCGCGCCTACGACCGGCTCTGGTGGCTCCTGTTCATCGGCGCGGCGATCGGCCTGGTCGTGGCGCTGGGCATGACCCTGGTCGCGACCTCGCTGATCCGCCGCTCACTGCGGCGGCTCGCCACCTCGGCGGCACAGGTCGCCGCCGGCGGTGCCCGCCGGGTCGAGATGGAGCCACACGGCGAGATCGGCGAGGTCGGCGACTTCATCAACCGCATGGCCGACGACGCCGAGCGCACCGTGCGGGCGCTGGTCCACGAGCGCGCGCTGCTCGGCTCGGTGCTCGACGGCATGAGCCAGGGCGTGATCGCGCTCGACGCCGAGCGACGCATGACCCTGATCAACCCGGCGGCGCGCGAGATGCTCGAGCTCGAGCGGGTGCCGCTCGGGGAGGCCTTCATCGACCAGGTGCGGATCCCGGCGGCAGTGTCGCTGGTGGAGAACGCGGCCGCCGCCGGCAGCGCCGAGATCACGACCGCGTCGGGGACGCGCATCGCGGCGCGGGTGGCGCCCCAGCGCGACGGCGACGGCTGCATCCTGGTGCTCGAGGACGTCACCGACCTGCGCCGGCTGGAGACCATCCGCCGCGACTTCGTGGCCAACGTCTCGCACGAGCTGCGCACGCCGGTCAGCGTGATCCGCGCCAACGCCGAGACCCTGCTCGCCGGGGCCAAGGACGACCCCCAGTTCGCCGGCCGGTTGATCGACGGCCTGCACCGCAACGCCGAACGCCTGGCCCGCATCATCGCCGACCTGCTCGATCTGTCGCGACTCGAGGCCGGCCAGTACCGCATCGAACGCACGCCGCTCGAGGTCCTGGCGGCGGCGCAGCAGGCCGGCAGCGTGGTCGAGCAACAGACCACGGCCAAGCAGGTGGCGCTGGCCATCGAGGTCCCGTCCGACCTGCGGGTACTGGGCGACGGCAAGGCCCTCGATCAGATCCTGGTGAACCTGATCGACAACGCGGTGAAGTACACGCCGGCGGGAGGGCACGTGTGGGTACGGGCGCGGACCGCCGGTGAGCGCGTGCGGGTGGAGGTGGCGGACGACGGGCCGGGCATCTCTGCCCACCACCGCGAGCGCATCTTCGAGAGGTTCTACCGCGTCGACCCGGGGCGTTCGCGCGAGGTCGGCGGCACCGGCCTCGGCCGGTCGATCGTCAAGCACCTGGTCGAGAGCATGAGCGGGACCGTGGGAGTCGACGGCAACGAGCCAAGCGGTTCGGTGTTCTGGATCGAGCTGCCGCGCGCGACCTGACGTAAGGTCGGCCCATGAGAGCTGTCGTCGCCCTCGTGCTGCTGCTCGCAGCTTGCAAGGGCTCGAGTTCGGGTTCGGGCTCGGCCTCGGGTTCGGCCTCGGGTTCGGCCTCGGGCTCGGGCTCGGCCTCGGGTTCGGCCTCGGCCTCGGGTTCGGCCTCGGGTTCGGCCTCGGGCTCGGGTTCGGCCTCGGGTTCGGCCTCGGGCTCGGGCTCGGGCTCG
>SXJR01000420.1 GCA_005779305.1 Myxococcales bacterium | reverse complement strand
GGTCGGGCTCGGCGGCCTCGCGCTGTTCGGGGTGTTGCGGCGGCCGGCGGCCACGCCGCCTTGCCTCGGCGCCGATCAGGTAGTGCTCCGGCTGTGGGATCCGGCGGCGCGGGCGCGGGTGAGCGCGGCGTTCCGATCCACCGGACGTCCGTCCGCCGACGCCTGGTCGGCGCGCGTCGCCGGCGAGCTCGAGCGCCGCGTCGGCGCGCTGGGCGCGGCGCGCATCACCGCGTGCGAGGCGACCAGCGTGCGTCGCGAACAATCGCCGGCGCTGCTCGATCTACGCATCGCCTGCCTGGATCGTCGCGCCGGCGAGCTGGGCGCGCTGATCGATCGCCTCGGCGGCGAACCCGACACGACGCTGATGGATCGGGCGCTCGACGCCATCGCCGCCCTGCCGCCGCTCGATGCGTGCGGCGACGCGACCGCGCTCCTGTCGATGACGCCGCGCCCCCGCGACGCAGCTCGCCAGCGTGATCTGGCCGCTGCCGAGGCGGCGGTGGCCGGCGTCCGCGCCGCCGCCTATGCCGCCGACGTGCGAAGCACCCAGCTCCGCGCCCGCGAGGCGGTCGTGGTCGCCGATCGTGCCGGCTGGGCACCGCTCTTGGCCGAGGCGCTCATCGCCGATGTCGACGCGTCGCTGGCGGCCGGGGAGTACGCCGGGCTCGAGGAGTCGGTCTTCCGCGCCACCCGGCTGGCCGCCGAGGCTCGCGCCGATCGCACCTTGACCGAGGCGTGGATCGCCGCCGTGCGGGTCCTGACCGCGCTGGGGCGGCCGCGCGAGGCGCTGAGTTTGGCCCACGCCGCCGACGCCGCGCTCACCCGCGTCGAGCGACCGGGCCTCCTGCGCGCCGATCTGCTCGAGGCCCAGGCCATCGCCCTCGAGGCCACCGGCGAGTTCGCCGCCGCCATCGCGCGCGACGACGAGGCGCTGGCCTTGCGCACCAGCGACGGTGCCGGCGACGAACTGGGCGTCGCCGACCTCCTCAACCACCGCGCGATCCTCAGCTCGCGGCAGGGCGATCACGCGTCCGCCGAGACGCAGCACCGGCGTGCGCTGGCCCTGCGCACCTCGCTGCTCGGCGACGGTCACCCCGACGTGGCGTCGTCGCTCGACAACCTGGGCGCGGTGCTCTACCACCAGGGTCGGCTCGACGAGGCGCTCGACCTCTACCAGCGGGCGCTGGCGGCGCGCATCGCCGCGCTCGGCGCCGAGCACGAGGACGTGGGCACGTCGTTCAACAACCTGGGCGGCGTGTTCCTCGATCGCGGCGATCTGGCGCGCGCCGACGAGCATTTCGGTCGGGCCCTGGCCACGTGGGAGAAGACGCTCGGCCCGGACCATCCGAGCCTGGCCATCCCGCTGGGCAACCTCGGCGACGTCGCCCTCGCCCGCGGCGACGCGGGGCGGGCCCGGAGCCTGTGCCAGCGCGCCTACGAGGTCGAGGTCCGGGCCTCGGGCGAGCGTTCACCCGAGCTGGCGTACAGCCTGACCTGCCAGGGCGAGGCGCTGACCGCCGCCGGGCAGCCCGGCGACGCGGTCCCGATCCTCGAGCGAGCGCTGGCGCTGCGCGAGGGGACGGCGGTCGACGCGACCGAGCTGACCCGAACGCGGAAGGCTCTGGCGACGGCCAAGGCTGCCCTCTGAACAAACACAGGAGTGACCTTGGTGGCACGGTCTCGCTGAAAACAGGAAACCGGAGACAGGCGAGGCCGTCGCCGTCGGCGTCGTCCTGGTCGGCGTTGCTCAGCGACCGGGCAGGGGTAGCCGCGGGATCGTCAGGTCGTGCGGATCACGATCGGCGTGCCCTCGTCGACGACCGACAGTGACGCCGAGTTCAGGCGGGAGCGCTGGCGCGTCGGCGGCGGACCGTCGGGGAAGACGTGGCCGAGGTGCCCGTCGCAGCGCCGGCACCGGATCTCGACCCGGCGCATGCCGTGGCTCTCGTCCTCGAGGTAGGTGATGTGATCCTTGTCGAACGGCGCGAAGAAGCTCGGCCAGCCGGTGCCGGACTCGAACTTGGCGTTCGAGCGGAACAGGGGCAGCCCACAGAGCCGGCAGGTGTAGACGCCGGCCCGCTTGTTGTCGAGGAACACGCCGCAGCCGGGCCGTTCGGTGCCGTGGTGGAGCACGACGTGGCGCTCCTCGGGCGAGAGGTCGGTGGCGAGCTGCGCGACCTCGTCGTCGGTGAGCGGGGTGACGTCGAAGCCCGAGGGGGACTGGCTCATTGGCCCGAGCGTAGCAGGGACGTCACCACCGAGCCGGCCAGGACCGCCGGCAAGGTCGCGACCGGCACTCAGCGCTGGCTGAGCGCGCCGAGGTAGTCGCGCTTGCCGATGTCGACGCCGCTATTGCGCAGGATCGCGTACGTGGTCGTGTAGTGGAAGTAGAAGTTGGGCTGGGCGTGCTCGATGAAGTAGTCGAGCGCGGTCATCGTCTTGCCTTGCCAGCGCGGCAGGCTGATGGTGCGCGATCCGAGGTCCTCGAAGTCGGCGCTGGTGAAGGTGTCGAGGTAGGCCGCCACCGCGGCGAGGCGCTGCTTCAGCTCGTCGAAGCTCTGCTCGGTGTCGGGGTGCGAGGGCGGATCCTTCGCGGTGGTGCGCGCGGCCGCGTACTTGGCCTGATCGCAGGTCGCCTGGATCTGGAAGACCAGCGGGAGCATGTCGGGAGCCAGCCGGGTCTGCAGCAGCACCGATGTGTTGTACTTCTTGGCCTCGGCGTGGGCGCTGGCCTTGTCGAGCCAGCCCTCGACGCTGCGGACGTGTTTCTTGATCTCGAGAATGAACGGGTAGATCGACATGTCCCCGGCGTACCACGCATGCGCGCGGCAAACGGTGGGCGCGGGCTGCCCGAATGGTCCGGTACTGCGATAGACTGGGCGCAGGAGGGACGAGAGCATGCGTAATCACGAGGTGTTCGTGCGCGCGTTGCGCGCGGCTGCGGCGACCACGGGTGTGCTCAAGCGGAGCGCGTCGATCGGGCTGGTGGCCGGGACGCTGGTGCTCGCCGGCTGCGGCGGTTCCAAGGGCGCGCCGGCGCAACCGCCGTCCGGCGCCGGCGATCCGGTCGACACGTCGGCGACGACGACGGCGCCCGACGCCGCGGTCGCCGCCGAGGTGACGTGCGAGGACGATCCCGGCTACAGCAGCAAGTGCTGCGAGGCCCAGCGCGAGGCTGGCCTGTCGCCGATGGCCTGCACGCCGTGGGGCCCGCCGGCCCCGCCGGCGTACGCGGGGGAGCGGCTGGCGTGAACAGCGGAGCGATGGCCACGCCGGTGATGCTCGATCTGCGCGCCGAGGCCGCAGCCGCGGCGCTGGCGCTCGATCGGGCCGCGCTGAACGAGCTGGAGCGCGGCGCCGCCATCGGCACCTGGCGCGGGCGCATGGTCAACGAGCACATCTCGGCCCGGGTGTTCGCCGGCATGATCCCGCAGATGATGGCGGCGGGCGTCCCCGCCTCGTGCACGGCCGAGGTCGCCGACATGATCGCCGAGGAGCTGCGCCACGGCGTGTTGTGCGCCGCGGTGGTCCACGCCCTCGGCGGTGACGCCACCGCCGAGCTGCCACCGCTGCCGGCGGTGCCGCTCCACGCCGACGCGGAGCCGCTCGAGGCGCTCTTGCGCAACGTGCTGTCGATCGCGTGCCTGTCGGAGACCGTGGCGGTGGCGCTGATCGGCGCCGAGCGCGAGCTGGCCGGTCCGCCGGTCCTGCAATCGACGCTGGCCACGATCCTCGCCGACGAGGTCGGGCACGCCCGCTTCGGGTGGCGCCTGCTCGAGACGCTCGGTCCGAGGCTGACGCCCGACCTGCGCGCGCGGCTCGGCGACTACCTGGTGGCGGCCTTCCGGCACCTGCGTGAGCACGAGCTGGCGCACCTGCCGCCGCGGCCGGCGCCGTCGGCGCTGGCCGAGAGCTATGGCGTGTGCGACGGCGACGAGGCCCGCGTCCTGTTCTTCGAGACCGTGCGCTCGGTGATCATCCCGGGCCTCGAGGCCCACGGCATCCCCGCCGAGCGGGCCTGGGCCGCGTCGCAGCGTTGAGCTACGGAGCGCCGGCCGTGGCGGTGAGCGTTCCGAGATCGAGTCGCTGACCGGCGACGAGCTCGAACTCCTTCTCGACCAGCGGGGTCATGCCACTCGCGGCCGAGAACGCGATCAGCTGGCCCTTGCCGCCCGACAGGCGCCCGATCTCGAAGCGGCCGGCGGCGTCGGTGGTGGGCCCGCCGCCGGACATGAGCTCGGTGAAGGCCTCGCCCATGTCGTCTTCGTCGCCGGCGAGGACCTTGATCCCGGCCAGCGGCTTGCCCTGAGCATCGACGATGACGCCGGTCACCGAGCCCCAGCCGGCCAGCGCGAGGTCGAGCCGCGCGGGCGCGCTCGCCACCGTCACCGTGCCCGAGGTGCTGCCGTCCCCGGACGTCGCGTCGCAGGTGTACTTCCCAGGCGGCAGGCGATCGAAGCTGTAGGCGCCGTCGGCGGCCGCGACATGGCGGCGATGGTTGCCGCCGGGGCCACGGCAGACGAGATCGTAGGTCGCGACCGGCGTGCCGCCCTGGGTGACCACGCCGGCCAGCGATCCCATCTTCTCGAGCACGAGCGTGACGGTGTCGCCGGTCTTCACGCCGCGCTGCTGGGCGCGGGTACCGCCCTTGGCCGGCTCGGCGACCACCGAGTATGTGCCCCGACGCAGCCTGGCGATGGTGAAGCGACCGTCGGGACCGGTGAGCGCGGTGTGGGCGCGATTGCCCCCCCAGCCGTCGCCATCACCGCCGCCGGGTTCGCCGTCGCCGCCGGACGGGTCGTCACCGGTGCGGACCTCGACCGTCACCTCACCCGAGTCGCCGCCGGCTCCTTGCTTCGGTTCGGCCTCCGCGCCGGCCGCGCGCATCCGCGCGGCCCACGGCGACTCGGACGATCGCGCCGAGATCCACACGTCGGGCATGGGCGCTCGATCGGTGCCGAGCACGATGCCGCGGATGACGCCGTCACGGGCCTCGACGGTGAGGGTGACGCCGGTGACGTCCTCGGCGCCGTCGATGGTGTGTGCGATCGGGACGCCGGGCGCGTCCTTGTGGGCGGCGTCGGCCCACTCCAGCGGTCCGTCCTCGTCGCTGACGCTGAGCATCACCGTGCCGGGATCGAGCCCGCCCACGCGGAAGCTGCCGTCCCTGGCGGTGATGGTCTCGCTGGCACCTCCGCCCATGGCCAGGCGCAGGCCGCCGCCGCTGCCCGACGCCTCGACGGTGACTCCAGCCACGGCCGCGCCCCCGGGATCGACGACGCGGCCGCTGATCGAGCCGCGGGCCTCGAGCGGGATCACCAGCCCGGTCTGATCGGCGGTGGTGATCGTGACCTCGATCGAGCCGGTGCGGCCGTCACCGGTCTGCGCCACCAGCTTGAAGGCGCCGGGCGGCGCGCTGTGCATGGTGAAGGCGCCGGTGGCGTCGCTCTGGCCGTGGACCAGCGCCGCCTTGGCGACGTCGAACATGTTGCCGATCCCGATCTTGGCCGGATCGATCTCGAGCGAGAGCTTGGCCACCGCCGCGGGCGTGACCTTGCCCGAGAGCGTGGCACCGGTCTTCATCGTGACCAGGACGTCGGTGAGATCGCGATCGACGACGGCGATGGGCCGTCCGATCTCGAGCATCACGCCCTCGCCGAGCGCGGCGATCATGTAGCTGGCCGGGCGCACGCCGGTGATCTCGAAGAAGCCATCGGCCGCACTGGGATGCTGGGCGAACATGCCCGTCTCCTTGGCGATCGAGAACACGCCGACCCGCACGCCGCCCACGCCCTCGCCGGCGGTGCCGTCGCGCACCACGAAGCCCGAGATGGTGTACGCGCGGTCGACCATCACCTTCACGCCGGTCACCTCCTCGCCGATGGCAAGATCGACGCCGGTCGGCTCGGCCGACGCGTAGCCGCGCCCGGTCGCGCGCAGCGCAAGGGCGCCCGAGGCCAGGCCGCGCAGGACGAAGTTGCCGTCGTCGTCGGTCTCGACGCCGCCGAGGCCGCCGAGGTCGTCGTCGTCGCGGCCGTGGCCGCCGCTGACGGTGACGCGGGCGCCGGCGACCGGCTTGCCGCTGTCGCGCGCGACCACCTGGCCCCGGATCGATCCGCCCGGCGTGAGCGAGAAGTCGAGGGTGAGCGACTCGGCGCGTAGCTCGAAGGCACGGTCGCCGTCGGTGTAGTCGTCCTGGGTCACCTTGGCGTGCCAGCTGCCTTCTGGCAGGGTCATGGCGTAGCGGCCGTCGTCGCCGGTCACCGCCACGTACGCCGCCGACGAGTCGAGCGCCGACAGGCCGTAGGGACGGACGGTGACGCGGGCGGCGGCGATGGCACCGCCGCCGATGTCGCTGACCATCCCGCTCACCTCGGCGCCGCCGGCCGCGAGCGCCAGATCGACGCCGCGGCGGGCCTCGCGAGGCGCCACCACCAGGTCGACGCTGCCGGGCAGCAGCCCGGCTGCCGCGGCGGTGACGACGTGACGCCCGGGTGAGACGTCGGTCGCGGTCCACGCGCCGCCGCCGTCCGCGACCACCACGATCGAGCTGCCGCCGGTGAGCGTGGCGAAGAGCGCGCCGCCGAACTCGCGCACGCTGATGGTCACCACTGCGCCGGCCACGCCGCTGCCGTCGGCCTTGCGGGTCACGCGCCCCGACAGCGACGCCGGCGTGGCGTCGGCGGGGGCGTCGCCGCGCGCGGCGCGTTTGCGGGCGATGAGTGCCTTGGTGGCCTCCTCGTCGGTGCCCGCCCACGGATCGTCGCCGGCGGCGATCACGGCCTTGCGCGGTCCGTCGCCGCGCAGCTTCCACCAGGCGGCGCCACCGGCGACCAGCACGATCAGGAGGACGAGCCACGCGATCGTTCTTCGTCTGGATCCCGGCACCGGCGCATCGTACCCCCGTTCAAAGCCACCGGCGGCGCCGGAACAAGATCGCGATCACCACCGAACACGCCATGAGGCCGCTGACCAGCGCGGCGAAGGCCCACGGGACGTGACCGCCGGGGATGGGCACGTTCATGCCCCACAGCCCGGCCACCATGGTCGGGATCGAGACGATGATCGTGAGCGCGGCCATCGTCTTCATGACGTGGTTGAGGTTGTTGCTGATGATCGAGGCGAAGGCGTCCATCATGGTCGCGAGGATCTCGGCCGAGATGGTCGTCATCTGGATGGCCTGCCGGAGCTCGATCAGGGCCTCGTCGAGCCGGCGGCGCGCGGGCGCGTCGAGCGCGAGCGTGGTGTCGTCACGGAGGCGCTCGAGCAGGATCTGGTTGGCGGCGAGCGCGCGCTCGAGGTGGACCAGGGTCTTCTGACAGTCGAGCAGTCCGAGCACCTCCTGGTTGCGCAACGAGGTCCGCAGCGACTCCTCCAGGCGCTCGACGGCCTGGTCGATCCGGTCGAGTCGGACCAGGAAGGCCGCCGAGACCGCGTGCACCAGCTCGGGCAAGAGCCCCGCCGCCGGCAGGTCCTCGGCGAGTCGCGCGGAGAACGATTCCAGCAGCTCGAGCCGATGGCTGGCGACGGTGACGACGAGCTCGGGCCGCACGATCACCGACAGCGACGTCGATCGCCCGCCGGCCTCGCCGTCGGGCACGCGCAGCACGATCAGGGTGGCGCCCGACGGGGCGTGCTCGATGCGCGCCACCTCGTCGACGTCGAGGGCGTGGCGGACGAAGTCAGGGGGGACGCCGCGCGCTTGCAGGTCGGCCTGCTCGGCGGCGTCCGGGGCGACGGCGTGCACCCATCGGGGATGATGCGAGATCAACATCGCCAGGCGGTATCGCAAGTGGCGTGCCAGGCGGTGGCCGTGTTCGCGCTGGCACGGCGGTCGCAAGCACGAGCCTCCATCGATGGAAGATCGGATCGGCCTCGTGCTCTCCGGCGCGGCAGCGCTCGGCGCCTATCAGGTGGGCGTCCTCAGCCACGTCATCGAGGAGGTGGCGCTCGAGCTGGAGCGGCCGCTGCGCTTCGACGTCCTGTCGGGGACCTCGGCCGGTGCGATCAACGTGGCCGCGCTGGCGTCGTCGGCGGACGAGTTGCCGCCGATGATCGCCCGGCTGCAGGAGACATGGAGCGCGCTTCGGCTCGAGGAGATGTTGCGACCGTCGGCGATCGAGTTCCTGGCCATGCTGGGTGACGTCGCCGGCGGACCGGCGGCGACGCGGCGGGCGGTGACGGCCTGCGGCCTGCGCGGCGGGCTCCTCGATGACTCCCCCCTTGCGCGGCTGTGCGGCGAGGCCGTCGACGGCGCGCGCATCGACGAGCACCTGCGCGCCGGACGGTTGCACGCGGTCGCCGTCGCCGCGACCCAGGTCTCGACCGGCCGCGCGATCGTCTTCCACCAGTCGACCGCGCCGCCCCGGCGCGGTGGCCGATCGATCATGGCGGCGGTGCGGCTGGAGCCCGTCCACGCCCGGGCCTCGGCGGCGGTGCCGCTCATGTTCGCCGCGGTCCCGATCGACGGTGAGCTCTACTGCGACGGCGGCTTGCGGCAGATGGTGCCGCTGTCGCCGGCGATCCATCTCGGTGGCCGGCGACTGCTGGTGGTGAGCTGCGCGGCGCACGGGCAGGCGAACCCGACGCCGGTCGCCGATCTCCGGCCGTGGGCGTCGTCGCCGCTGTACCTCGCCGGCAAGGCGATGCACGCGTTGTTCACCGACGGGATCGTCGGCGACCTCGACCGGCTGGAACACCTCGATCGGGTGCTCGAGGCCGGGCGGCGGCGTTTCGGCGACGGATTCGCCACCGCGCTCGGGGAGGAGCTCACGGCGATGGGACATCCACCGGTGTTCCCGGTCGAGGTCCTCCACATCGAGCCGTCGTGCGACCTCGGGACCCTGGCCGCCGCCCACGTCGGTGAGCGCGACTTCACCCGGAGAGTCCACGGCGCCGCCGCCCGCGTGCTGCGCTGGATCGCCGACGGCGAGCCTGCGCGAGCCGGTGATCTGCTGTCCTACCTGCTGTTCGACGGCGGGTTTGCCTCGACGCTCATCGCCCTGGGACGGGCCGACGCCCGCGCCCGCCACCGAGAGCTCGTCGCGTTCTTCGCCATGCCGCGCTGACCCCGGTGGGCGCAGACGGCGCGCGAAGATGGGGCGCGGGTGCAGTTCCTGCGCAGAGCTGACGCCGGACTTGCCGGCCGGCGGTGGTTCCGGGATGGCGCGGTGGTTGCTGTAGGTCGGTGCATGACTCTCCCCGCCCCCGTGTTCTCGCGGATCGCGGTCGGCGTCGACCTCTCGGACTCGTGCCTGGTCGCGGTCGGGCAGTCCATGAGCCTCGCCCGGCGCTGCGCTGCGCCGGTCGTGCTGATGATGGTCGAGGTGGAACCGGCGTCGGTCGATGACCTGCCCACCTCGTTGCAAGGGTCGGAGACCCGGCTGCGGGCGGCGCGACGCGAACGGCTCGCCGTCGACCGCCGCGAGCTCGAGGCCTTGCGCCAGCGGCTGGTCGGGCAGGGCGTCGAGGTCTCGCACCTCGTCGCCACCGGCGATGCCGATCACGGCGTGGCCGCGACCGCCGCCGATCACGGCGCCGACCTGCTCGTGGTCGGGAGCCACGGCCGCCATGGCCTGAGCCGCATGCTCCTCGGTTCCGTGGCCGAGAAGACGGTCCGGTTCGCGTCGTCGAGCGTGCTGGTGGCCCGCGGCACCTCGAGCGCGGCCGAGGGTGGCTACGAGCGCATCGTGGTGGGCAGCGACTTTTCCCGTCGCTGCGAGGAGGCGCTGGAACGCGCGGTGGCGGTCGCGGCGCCCGACGCCCACATCGAGGTCGTGCACGCCTGGCAGGTCCCGTACGATCTGACCGCCGAAGGCACGATCGGGGCGGCGCTGGCCGAGCTGCGCGACGAGCTCGAAGAGGACGTCGGACGAACCGGCGCGTCGCTGGTCGAGGCCTGGCGTCAGCGCGGCGTGAGGGTGACGTTCCGATCGGTGGATGGGCCGGCACGTCCGGCCCTGTGCGAGCGGGCGGTGGCGGCTGGCGCCGATCTGGTGGTCGTGGGCAGCCATGGCCGCCGCGGGTTGCGTCGGCTGGTGCTGGGGAGTGTCGCCGAGGCCACGGTGCGACATGCCCCGTGCTCGGTGCTGGTGGTTCGCTGATCGAGCTGCTCCGGCACGGCGCGTGCTTCAGCCGAGGGCATGGTTGCACCGTTTCCCCATCACTACACCGTCAGCGTGAACCGCACCGGCCCGGGCCGGGCCGAGCTCGATGCGCCACCGCGCCCGACCCTGCAAGGCGGCCCGCCCCCGGAATTCGGCGGCGTCGCCGAGACCTGGTCGCCCGAGCACCTGCTGCTGTCGGCCGTCGGGCTCTGCCTGGAGACGACGTTCGACGGCCTCGCCCGCCGCGACGGCCTGGTGGTCGAGCGCGTGCGCGTGGCCATGCGTGGGGACGTCGATCGCACCGCGGCCGGGCTGGCCTTCACCTCGATCACGGCCAACCTCGAGATCGTCACCGACGAGGCGTCGGTCGAGCGGGCCCGCGCCGTCGTCAATCGAGCCCGCCACTGTCTGGTCTCGGCCTCGCTGCGCGTGCCGGTCGACGTGGTCGCGACCGTGACCGCAGTCGACACCGCCCGGATGTCGGCCTGAGCACGTCCGCGTGCGCGAGTCAGACCCCGGTCATCGACCGGTGCTCGCGCTTGTGACAGCCCGTCGGGATCAGCGGGCGAAGGACGGCCAGCGCTGCGGTCAACTTGTCGAGGAACGTGACCTCGCTGCCGATCACGGTCCGGATCGGGTGCGGGGCCCAGGCGTCGAGGATGCGGCGATCGCGCAACGCGGCCTCGGCGGCGGTTTCGAGGCGCAGGGGATTGGCGTGGTCGTAGCCGTTGCCGTCCGGGGGCGTGCGCAGGTGGATCACCGCGGCGTAGTGATCGAGCTCGGCGGCGTGGCTGGTGTAGAGCTCGGCCCAGAACCGCGCCGGCTCGTCGTCCCAGTAGGCCAGGCCGTCGACGGTGCCGCGGTCGCAGAGGATGACCGCGGCACGGTGCTCGTCCATGGCGAGCCGCTCCAGCTCGCGCTGCACGCGAAAGATGGCGCGCTGCGCGGCCTGGCGGCCCGGTGCGGTCGGCCGGCGCGGGAACCCGCCCCGGAACAAGATCGATGCGGCTTCGGGCAGGATCACGACGTGGTCGCAGAACATGCGTCGTGCCACCTCGAGCAGCGCGGTCTTGCCGGCGCCAGGTCCTCCGGTGATGACGATCCGCGGCGGCGCCGCAGGCAGCTCGCGGCACCCGCACGGTTCACGAGCAGGAACGGCGGCGTCGCTCACGATACGCCGCGGGAGAGGGCGTGGAGGAGGTCGCGTGCGTCCACGACGCCGACGGGACGGCCGTCCTGGATCACCGGCAGGCAACCCACGTCGTTCTCGGCCATGAGATCGGCGGCCTCCTGGACCGTCATGGTCGGGCTCGCCGTGATCGCCGGCTCCGACATGGTGTCGCAGACGCGAGCGTCGGCGCCGCCGGTGTCACGGTCTGAGATCACACCAACGATGCGGCCGTCGTCGAGAACCACGAGGTGATGGACGCCCAGCCGGCGCATGGTCATCAGGGCCTCGCGCATCAGGCACCCAGGTGACACGGCCGGGACGTCGGGGATCATGACGTCGGCAACAAGCATGATCGGGTCTTTTGCACGAGGCGCGCCAGGCACGTGCGCGGCCGAGGGGTCAGGTCGGGCCCAGCCGCGACACGATCGACGGCGAAGCAGGTTCGCGCAGGCGCTGCGTCCGATCCGACCGGACGCGCAGACGGTTCTGCCCAAACCGGCGCTAGACGCGCTGCGGCGCGGCCGCCCACCCTGGTACGTCGAATGCACACATCGAGAGCGGAGGTTCCGATGCGCGCTCACTTGGTTCCGTTCCTGGCTCTGGTCCCGCTCGCGGCTTGCGGCGGCGGCGCCGCCGACGACGACGTTGCGCTGACCACGCGTGGGATCCTGGCCGACCCACAACCCTTCGCCGTGGTGGCGGCCGAAAGCGCCGCCTCGTTGCACGCCGAGCTCCGGCGGGGCGACAAGCTCGAGGAGGCCGACGTCGCCCTGGTCGTCACCGGCGGCGCGTTCACCGCCGGCGCTCCCGGCGCTCGGATCACCCTCGACGCTCTCCAGATCGACGTCGGCGACATCGCGCTGCCGGTCGACATCTTCCCGGCCCGGCTGATCCTGACCCAGGTCCACGTCCACCTGGCGACGCCGATGTCGTCGCCGGCCTACTGGACCGACGACGACGAGGCCGCCACCGGCGCGGGTCAGGGTGACCTCACGCTCGACTGGAGCCTGGCGGTCGACGGCAACACCTACGGACTCGGGTCACAGACGCTCACCGGCCTCGGCTTCGAGCTCGCTCTCACCCGCGACGACGCCGGCGTGCGTCTCGAGCTCGGCGCCGTCGCCGAGGGCGTGATGTGGAGCTGGGCCGACCTGGTCGCGCTCGGCGATCTCGACCTCGCCGTCACCGGCTACGTCGCCGTCGAGTGATCGTCGCCGGCCGGTCGGGGCCACGCCGTGGGCCGCGTCGCGCCGTAGCCGAGCTCGGCGCGGGCGCGGGTGTCGTCGACCTGACCGCCGACGTGGAAGCGACGCAGGTTCAGGTCGTAGCGGAACTCGAGCCCGATCGACCACGCGCGCAGGCGGTAGAGCGGCGCCAGGAGCGGCCCGGGCACCGGCACGTCGCGTCGGCCCCAGCGCGCGATGAGGCGCGACAGCGGCAGGGTGTCGGCGCCGGCGATGTTGAAGACGCCCTGGCTGGTCGTGGCGAGCGCCAGGCGGATCGCGTCGGCGGCGTCCTCGAGGGAGAGCACGTTGATCATCGGATCGAAGCCCAGCGGCCGCAGGCACACGCGCGACTGCAGGTAGTCCCAGAGCTGGCTGCCCATGGCGGGGGCCAGGATCTCGGCGGCGCGGAGGACGACGATCGACATGGGCGACATGCCCATGCGCGCGCACACGGTGAGATCGGCCTCGACCCGGTCGCGGATCCACTGCGTGGCGCCAGGATCGAACTCGAGGGCGGCATCCTCGTCGAGCAACGCGGGCGCCGTCGAACGCAACGCGTAGACCGCGGCCGTGCTCTGGAAGACGAAGCGCCGGATGGTCGGGACCTCGGCGCAGCAACGGAGGAGCTGGCGGGTGGCCTCGACGTTGCGGGCATGGATGCGCGCGCCTTCGTCACGGGCGCTACGGTGGAGCGCGAGGTGGACGACCGCGTCGATCTCGAGCTTGCGGGCCACGCCGTGCACCAGATCGTGGACGGCGCGCTCGCGGGTCAGGTCGACGCGCTGGTAGGAGAGGCGCGGGGTGGCGCTGGCATAGGGCTCGGACCCGACCTCGAGCACGTGCTCGACGTCGGGGTCGTCGAGCAGCCGCTGCACCAGCGCGGCTCCAAGCGGCATGGTCGCGCCGACGACGAGGACCCTCACGGCCGCCCCTCGCGGCGGGCGCGGAGGCCGGCGGCGATCAGATCGGTGAGCGCGTCGCGGATCCGGTCGGCGGCGGCGCTGACCACGGTGGGGTCGTCGGCCGCCTCCGCCGGGAGATCGCGACCTACCTCGATCGGGATCCCGTAGTGGAAGTGGTAGCGGACCGGCAGCGGCAGTGGTGACGCCGGGATGGGCAGGTAGGGCGCGCCGAAGGCGCGGATGTGACGCAGCCGGAGCGCGATCGGCCAGCTCTCCTCGGCGCCGATGATCGCGACCGGTACGATCGGGACCCGATGGCGGATCGCCAGCTCGGCGTGACCGACGCGCCAGGCCTGCAGCCGGTAGCGCTCGCGGAACGGCTTGGCCACCCCGGTCACGCCCTCCGGGAAGATCGCGATCAGCTCGCCGTCGTCGAGGAGGCGGCGGACGTTGCCGCGGGTACCGCCGACCACACCCACGCGCGCGAACGCGGTGTTGATGATCGGGAAGGACGACACGAAGAAGTCCGCGACCGGGCGCAGGACCCGACCGGTCCGCTCGAGCACGTCGAGCCAGAGCATCCCGCCATCGATCGGCAGGGTGCCGGCGTGGTTGGCGACCAGGATGGCCGCACCGGAGGTCGGAACGTGCTCGATGCCGACCGAGGTGGCCCGGAAGTAGTGGCGGTAGATGGGACGGCAGAGCGCGGCGGCGCGCTGGACCGCGCGCGGTTCGAGGCCGAACACGTCATAGCCGTGCCCGGCATCATGGAACGCCGGCGGGAGGCGGGACATGAACCAGGAGAATGCAGCCACCGTGCCGGCGATCAGGTGCGTGACATCGTGAGGGTCGTCCGCGAATCGAGGGCCCGCGAGGTGCGGGCGGCCGCGTCGTGGTCGCCGAGCTCGAGGTAGAGCGGCAAGAGCGCCATCAGGATGGGCTCGGTCCGCTCCGACGCGGCGCCCAGCATCTCGAGCGCCTCCTCGAGCTCGCTGGTCGCCGCCCGTGGGTGATCACTGGCGCGCAGGAGCTCGGCCAGGGCCAGGTACCCGGTGGCGACCTCGTCGCGAGCTCCGCGCAGGATGGCGTCGCCGATGTCCCGGCGAGCGGCGAGCTCGGCGGAGAACTGCTGGCTGGAGCCGCGTGGGGTGCGTCGTAGATGCGGATCGGCGTCGGCGGCGGGCAGGACCAGGGTCGAGATCCCGTCGGCGTCGGGGCTGCGGGAGGCGACGCACCGTCGCACCCGTGGCGCCGTCGGTGGCGGGATGACCGTGAGCGCGTTGATGAACTCGGCGGCCGTCGTGAACCGATGCCCGGGGTCCTTGCTCAGCGCGCGCAGGATGGCGCTCTCGACGTGACGGGGCACGCACGGCTCCGCGCAGCGCAGCGACGGCGGCACCACGATGTCCTCGACCTGCCGGCGCATGATCTCGACGTAGGACCCGCCCGCGAACGGGGTCGAGCCGGTCAGCATCTCGTAGAGCATGGCCCCGACCGCGTACACGTCGGACGCCGGCGACGGTGGGGCACCGCGGATGACCTCGGGAGCCATGTACTCGGGCGTGCCCGCAATGAACTCGCCGCTGTCGAAGTCGTCGGTCTCGTGGCCGCGATCGCGCGCGATGCGGGCCAGGCCGAAGTCGACGAGCTTGGTCTGTTCGCCGCGATCGCGCGTGGTCTCGACCAGCACGTTGTCGGCCTTGACGTCGGCGTGGACGATGCCGAGCGTGTGGGCGTCGGCGAGCGCGTCCAGGATCTGGATCGCGAAACCGAGCGCGCGCGCGATGTCGAGCGGACCCTGGTCGCGGACGATCTGCGACAACATCTGGCCGTGGACGTACTCCATGACCAGGAACGGGGCGCCGTCCTCGGTCTCGCCGTAGTCGATGACCGCGACCGAGTTGGGGTGGCTGAAGCGGGCGGCGGCGATCGCCTCGGTGCGAAAGTGGCGGGCGAGGCGCGCGTCCTCGGCGAGGGTGCGATGCATGATCTTGATCGCCACCGTGCGCGACAGGTCCGGTTGCTCGGCGCGGTACACGCGGCCCATACCACCTGCGCCGATACAGTCGCCCAGGGTGTACTTGCCGGCGAGGGTGCCAGGCCTCGACGTCTGGTCCTCCGCGTACACAGGGGCCATGTCTAGACTGTGAGCACGTCCCGTGCCGGCGCAAGCGGGGACGCTCCGGGCGGAATCGCCCGGTGCCTCCTCCAGATCGCGCAGGAGTTGCGCGAATTCGCCGGTCAGGTTCCCTTCCTTGCGAGCTCCGGCTCGAATTGATCGGGGGCGGCCAGGTAGGCCTTGAATGCGCGCATCAGTCGGCTGACGTGCCAGCCGTCGACGTAGCGGTGATCGATGGTCGCGGTGATGGGCAGGACCGAGCGGACCACCACCTGATGGTCGACCACGACCGCGCGCTCGGTGATCTCGCCGACCAGCACCAGCAGCGGGACGTCGTACATCCAGGCCAGCGGGGCAAAGCCCTGGGGCAGCCCGAACATGCCGACGCTGGTCACCATGGCGCTTCCGAACGGGTTGCGGTGCAGGGCCAGCGGAGCGACGTCGAGCTGGAGCGTGGAGGTCACGAACGACGTCGCCCGCAGGGCGGCGCGGAGCACCCGGCGGGGCAGCCGATCCATCACCTGCTTGCTGCGGGCGAACTCGCGATCGTCGCCGGACTTCATGCGCCGGGCGCGGCGGCCGAGCTCGACGGCAACGTCGTAGACCGAGTGGGTGTCGACGGCCTCCACCTTGACCCCGGACAGATCGTGGCCACCGCTCACCGCGGTGATGAAGAAGACGTCGACCGACGATCGCGGATAGGCCCGCATGCCACGGATGCGGACGTTGAGGTCGGGCACCTCGACCAAGGCGTGGGCGAGGGCGCGGCCGACCAGGTGGGTCGCCGTGACGTGGTGACCGGCGGCGCGCGCGCGCTCGATGAAGGCGAGGGGTGCCGCCGCGTCGACGTCGAGCGCGCCGTAGATCTGGGGATCGTCGGGTGGGCCCCACATCGCGTTCGCGATGTGACGCCAGCCGGTGAGTCGAGCGCCGAACATGGCCGATCGACGAGCAAGTGTCGGGCCACTCGCCGTGGCCCGCGTGCCGGATCACCGCTGCCGCGAAACCAGGACCGGTACGCTGGCGTGGCGCACCACCTTCTCCGCCACCGAGCCGATGAGCGCGCGTTTGATGCCGGTCCGCCCCTCGCTGCCGATGACGACGAGATCGATGGTCGGATCCTCGTCGATCGCCGCCAGGATCTGCGCGCCGGGGTTCCCTACCCGTGACAGGGTGAAGACCGTGGGCCGCTGGAACGTCGGCTCCCGCACCGCCTCCTTGCCAAGGGCGATGGCGGAACGCTTGTCGATGTCGAGGGCGAAGTCGGCCGGCAGCACGCCGGCGAACGGCACCGGAAGCTCGACCACGTGCAGGAGCGTGATGCGGGTGTCGGCCGGAAGGACTTCCCTGGCGAGGTCGAACGACTGCTCGGCGCGCCGTGAGAAATCGGTCGGCACCAGCGCGTGTCGGAACGGATGCACCCCTCCGTCGGGGCGTGCCGTCATCACCGCGCACGGCGCGTGACGCACGACCTTCTCGGCGACGGAGCCGAGCAGAACTCGCGACAGCCCGGTCCGTCCGTGGGTGCCGATGACGCAGAGATCGAAGTCCTCATGGTCGAGCAGCGACACGATCTCGGCCCAGGGCACCCCGGTGGCCAGGCGAGTGGTGACACGCGGCGCGCCGGCGGCGGTCGCCGCGCTCACCGCCTCGTCGAGGCCGACCTGGTTCCCCTTCATCACCTCGTCGATCAGCGTCGGCTCGATCACGAGCTCTCCGCCGTAGGCGATGGGCGGCGCGAACCAGATGTGCGCCACGACCAGCTCGGCGTCGTGCTGCTGCGCGAGCTGCGCCGCGATGCCGAGGGCACGCCGGCTGCCGGAGGAGAAGTCGGTCGGACACAAGATCTTGCGGAATCCCATGCCAGGCGCCAGGTGCAACAGACCGGCCAGCTCTGGCGCGGCGTCCTTGGCAGCCGCGCTCGGCCGAGCGCCGGCGCCCACGGGTTACATCGATCAGGATGCTCAGGCGCCGTCGTCGCCAGGGGTGGCGATGGCCACCACGTGGCTGCGGAAGATCAGCACCTCGGTGCCGTCGTCCTGCCGGAGCAGGATCGCCTCGGGCGAGGCGACGTCGAGCAGCTGGCCGGCGAAGAAGCCATGAGCGCCGGTCGTGTAGACGAGCACGTTGGTCTTGGCGTCGCCCGAGCGCTTCTGCTGCGAGCGGATACGTTCGAGGAGCTCGTCGATGGTCATGGGGATGGCGGCTCGCGCAGCTGCATCACGCCGATCGCGATGCCTTCGGGGTCGAGGAACATCGCGAACCACCCGACCTCCGGAACCTCCATGCGCGGAACGATCACCGTCGCACCGGCCTCGACGGCCGTCCGGAGCGTCCGATCGAGGTCGGAGACCCGGAAGTACGTGTTGAGCGCGGACATCTCGACGCCGGGCGGGCGTGGCATGATCCCGCCGCCCGGCGGTGTGCCCGTGTCGATCAGCGTGTACTCCGGCCCGGACGGCTGGAACGTCCAGTCGAAGACCCGCGCGTAGAACGCCTTGGTCCGCTCGACGTCTGACACCATCAGCTCCCAGTGCTCGATTGGACTGGACATGCGTGCACGCGCTTGCAACCCACGGGCCGCGGCGGTGCGCGGGGTCACCGCGCCCAGCGAGGATCCGACGTGCAAGAGCTGCCCTGCGGGGCGGCGTCAGCGCAGGGCCTGCGGCCGCTGGCGTGGCGCGACCCGATTCGGAGCGGGTACGTCTCATGCATCTGCGAGTGGACATGCACACTCCCAGGGTCGGTGATCTGATGCAGCGCGACCTCATCGTGGTCTCCCCGGAGACGTCGCTGCTGGACGTCCACCGCCTGTTCATCGAGGAGGAGATCAACGGCGCTCCAGTGGTGGAGGAGGGCGACGGCAAGATCGTCGGCGTGATCTCGAGCCTCGACCTCTTGCGGGCGGTGCGCGAGGAGTTCGATCACATCGCGCCGGCCGCCGGCGCCTACTTCCGCGACGAGCTGCCCGGCTCCGACCCCGACTGGAACGACGCGCCCGGCGACTTCGCCGAGCGGATGGAGGCCCTGACCGCGGCCGACGCGATGGTCAAGGACCGGATCTCGGTCACGCCCGAGACGTCGATCGCCGACGCCGCTCACCTGATGCGGACCCAGCGTATCCACCGCGTGCTGGTCGTCGATGATCACGAGCTGGTCGGGATCCTCACCACCTTCGACCTGCTACAGGTGCTGGCCGCGCCCGACGAGGTGCCCAAGCGCAAGGCCGCGCGAGGGGCCGCCGGCGATCCGGCGCGCTGAGCCGGCCCCGACCGATCAGTCCAGCTCGATCACGTCGCCGCGTCCGGGCGCTTCGACCGTGAGCCCACGGCCGGCGAGGCGCTCGCGCAGCGGCTCCTGGGCGGTCGGCTCGCCGTGGACCAGGAACGTCCGCCGCGCCGCGCAGCGGGCGCCGTAGGCGACGAGGTCGTCGGCGTCGGCGTGGGCGCTGAACGCGTCGAGGGTGACGACCTGGGCCCGCAGGTCGCGCTCGACGCCCCAGATCTTCACCTGCGGCCGCCGCTCGACCAGCCGCCGCCCGAGGGTGTGCTGGGCCATGAACCCGACCACCAGCACGGTGTTGCGCGGATCCTCGACCAGGTTGCGCAGGTGGTGAAGCACGCGGCCGCCCTCCGCCATCCCCGAGGCGGCCATGATGATGGCCGGGCCGACCACGTCGTTGATCGCCATCGACTCCTCGCGGGTGCGAGTCGTGTGCACGCGTTCGAACCCGAAGACGTCGTCGGGGCCGTCGAGGAAGCGCCGAGTCTCGGCGTCGAAGCACTCGGGGTGGAGGCGGAACACCGAGGTGACGTCGATGGCCAGGGGCGAGTCGATGAACACCGGGATGGGCGGCAGCCGTCCGGCGCGGTGCAGCTGATGGAGCACGAGGAGGACCTCCTGGGTCCTCCCGAGCGCGAAGGCCGGGATGAGCAGCTTGCCGCCCCGCGCGCAGGTCTGCTCGATCGCCTGGGCCAGATCGTCGGCCATCTGCTCGACCGGCGCGTGCCGGCGATCGCCGTAGGTGCTCTCCATGACGAGGACGTCGATGGGCAACGGCGGCGGATCGGGATCGCGGATGATGGGCAAGCCGCGGCGGCCGAGATCGCCAGACACCACCACGCGCCGGCGCTGGCCGCGGTCCTCGAGATCGAGCACGACCTGGGCCGAGCCGAGGATGTGGCCGGCGTTGTAAAGGGTCGCGGTCACGCCGGCGGCGACCTCGAAGCGCCGGCGATAGGGGAAGCAGACGACATGCTCGAGGGCGGCGGCGACGTCATCTTCGTCGTAGATCGGCGCGATCGGCTGCCAGGTCGGGTCGTCGGCATGGCGGCGGTTGAGGTACTCGGCGTCCGCCTGCTGGATGCGCGCCGCGTCGCGCAGCATGTACGCCGAGAGATCGCGGGTGGCCGCGGTGGTGTAGATCGCACCGCGCCACCCCGAGCGCACCAGCACGGGCAGGTTGCCCGCGTGATCGATGTGGGCGTGGGTCAGGATGGCTGCGCTGGCGTCGAGCGCCTCCGCCGGCAGGTGCGCGTTGCGCTGGCGGGCGTCCGCGCGACGACCCTGGTAGAGGCCGCAGTCGATGAGCACGGCGGCGCGGTCGGTGTCGACCAGCAGCATCGAGCCGGTGACCTCGCGGGCGGCGCCCAGGAACGTCAGCCGCACCGGCCGGCACCGGAGCCGAGGTCGTCAGCGCGCCTTGCGTCGGGGGACCAGGTCGGCGCGGGGCTTGCCCTCGGCGGTGATGGGGTGACCGGTCGGGGCATGATCTGCGTGAGTGCGATGTCCGTGCCACGCACGGATGGCGTGGTCTACATGGCGGGGGTCTGCGCAAGCCCTGCGCCGCGACGGGGGGGCCGCGCAGCTGATGCGCGCTGGATCAGTGGCCGCTGCGGAATCCGTGCACGTTCACCGTGATCGGGGCCGGCGGCAGATCGCAGGCGTCACACAGCTCGCGGCGCACGTCGTCGATCTCGGCCAGCAGCGCCGAGGCGGCGGCCGCCGCCTCGCGGTAGGCGTCGTCGAGGCGGGGCGGGCGAGCGGCGCGCAACCGCGGCAGCTCGTCGCGCAGGGCCATGATCAGCGCTCCTTCCCCGCCCTGGTTGCCGTCGAGGTTGTCGTTGACGAGATCGGCGGCGACCGCGCCGACCACGTCGTCGCCGGCGTCGCGGATGCGGCGCTCGCGGCTGATCTGCCTGACCACCCGCTCGAACACGACCTGGGCGTCGGTGGCGGCCGTGACCAGGGCCGCGAGCGACGCGGCGTAGTGCTCGAGCAGGTTGCCCAGCTGGCCGCCGTGGACGGTGATGAGATCGTCGAGGTTGACCCGGCCGGCGGCGCCGAGGTGATGACGTGGATCGCGTAACCACTCCAGGTGGGCCGAGCCGTGGCGCCAGGTGGCGTCGCCGCGCTCCAGGTGGGTGATGGCACCGACCATCTCCTCGCGGAGCGGCCACAGGGCGGAATAGAGCCAGCCCTGCACGCGCAGGGAGCCGTGCTCGTAGGATCGGCGGGGTTTGCGACGGGGACGAGAGGCGGTCTGCAAGGTGAGCTCCTCGATTGATGCAGGCAGCAAACCCTGCGCCAGCCTGGACCTGCGGCTGGCTCGCACCTTGCTCAAGGCTACCGAGGCACACCCAGCCGGAGGCCGCGATGGAACCCTCACAGGCGCGAGCGATACTCCTCTCTCAGCACGATCGACTTCGCCGGCTGCTCACCCAGATCCAGGTGATCGCCGATCGCGTGCTCGAGGGCGAGGGCGTCGTCGCCGAGCTCCACGAGCAGCTCGAGGAGCTGCGCGCGGCCTTCGCCGAGCACAACGCCAGCGAGGAGACGTTGCTCGAGCCGATCTTGCGCCTCGACTTCGCCTGGGGACCTCCTCGGATCCAGCGCATGCTCGAGGAGCACGCAGCCGAGCATGCGATGTTCCGCGAGACCCTGGCCGGCCCCGACCTCGAGGTCGCCGAGCGCATGGGCGACGTGATCGAGGAGATCGACGCCCACATGGCGGCGGAGGAGCGGACGTTCCTGAGCCCGAGCGTGCTGCGCGACGACATCCTGAACGTCGAGGAAGGGAGCTGATCGCCGCGAGCGCGGCGCCGGCGGTGCCTGCCGTGCGCGATTGACTCCATCGGTTTCCGCGCGCAAAACTTGCGCGCGATGTTTTCGTCCGAGGCGCTGGTCGACTTCTGCCGCGTCGTGGCCGCGGCCCGGACGCCCGGCGAGGTCATGGAGCGACTGGCGGAGGTCTCGGTGGACGCCCTGGGCGCGCCGGCGGCCGCCGTGCTCCAGGTGGGCGCCGATCGCCTGTCGGTGGTCGCCTCGCGCGGTCTGCCGGCGCGCGCGATGACGTGGGACACCGCCACCGACACCATCGGCGCCGAGCTCTCCGAAGAGCTGCTCGCTGCCTGTGGAGGTGACTTCACCCACGCCGTGCAGTTCCCGCTGGTCGCCGACGGCGACCTCTATGGCGTGCTCGTCCTTCTCGGCGCCGGCCCCATCACCCTCGCCGACGGCGCCAGCCCCCTGGCCGTGGCGCTGGTCGATCTCGCCGCGATCGCCGCCGGCCGCGCCGCGGCTCATGACGAGCTGGCCCGTTCGTATGCCGAGCTGCGCTCCTCGCGCGACGTGCTGGCGCGGACCGAGCGCCTCCGCCTGCTGGGCCAGATGTCGGCCGGCGTGTCACACGACGTCAAGAACCTGCTCAACCCGATCGGCCTGCAGCTCGAGGTGCTGCGCCGCCGCATCGACCGCGGCGATCAGGACGCGATGCGCGAGACCGTCGCCACCCTGCAGCAGATCGTCCGCCACGGGGTCGACGTGGTCGAGCGCCTCCGCGACTTCAGCCGCCAGGACCCCGAGCACGAGGGCGAGCCCGTCGATCTCGCGGCGACGGTGTCGGAGGCGATCGAGCTGAGCCGCGCCCGCGTGGCCCAGCACCCGGCCATCGAGCTGCGGGCCACCGTCACCCCGGTGCAGCCGGTGCGTGCCCGCCGCTCCGAGCTGGCGACCGCGGTGGTCAACCTCATCGTCAACGCCACCGAGGCCCTTGGCGAGCGCGGCCGGATCAGCGTCACCACCGGCACCGACGACGGTGGGGCGTGGGTCGAGGTCGCCGACGACGGCCCTGGGATGTCACCCGAGATCGAGCGGCGGGTCTTCGAGCCGTTCTTCACCACCAAGCTGGAGGGAACCGGTCTCGGCCTGGCCATGATCTACGCGTTCGTCCAGCGCCACGGTGGTCATGCCACGCTGACCACCGCGCCCGGTCGAGGGACGAGCATCCGGCTGTGGTTCCCGGGACTGGCGCGCCGCGTGCAATCCCAATGATCATGCCTATCCCCGTCACCGTCACCTTTCGCGACATGCCTCCAAGTCCTTCTGTCGACGCCCTGGTGCGCCGGTGGGCCAACCGCTTGACCCGCCTCGAACCGCGCATCCAGCGCTGCGACGTGACCATCGATCTGCCCCACCGTCATCACGAGCACGGGCGCAGATTCCGCGCCCAGATCGCGATCGCGTTGCCGGGCCGCGAGATCGCCGTGAGCCACGAACCCGGCGACGACGACGCCCACGAGGACGTGCGGGTCGCGGTTCGCGACTCGTTCCGCGCGGCTCGCCGGCAGCTGGACGCGCACGTCAGGCGCGCGGCGCGCTCTCCGCGCGCTGCTTGAGCGTGCGGAGCTGCTTGCGCTCCATGAACGCATGGACCGGCGTGAGCGCCGAACGCATCAGCACCATGCGCGGGCCGGGCTCGTAGGCCGCCCGGTAGCGCGTGACCAGGTGCGTGGCGGTGTCGCCGATCGGCTCGAGCGCGAAGGTCCAGGTGCCGTCGTAGAGGTGCGTGCCGCCGCCGAGGACCAGCGCGCGCCCGGGCTCGACGCCGAGGACCTCGAAGCCGGCGGTGTCGTGGGGCGTCGCCGGGATGAGGTCGCCTACCGCCAGCTGCTGGAGCTCGGGGACGATGTGATCGGCGCTGGGCACGCCGCCGTTGTCGAGGCGATCCCAGCTGTACCAGCCGGCGCGACGACCGCCCATCTGCACCAGCCATGGCCACACCCGGTCGGGCGGGGCCTCGATGTCGATGGCGTGGGTGAGCTGGGCGCGGGCGCCGGGCAGGAGGTCGTCGCCGACCAGGCGACGGGCATCGTCCGGCGGTGGCGTGCCGAGGTCGTGGGCGAAGCGGTGCATCAGCGCCCGCCGGATCGCGTGCGAGAACGGTCCGATCAAGCGCCAGTAGCGCTGGAAGCGATCCCACGCCGCCTCGTCGCCGGCGTCGACGCGGAGATCGACGGTGATCCACGAACCGCTGGGCGCGCGGGGCGCGACCGCGATGTTCCAGGCCAGCTTGCCCCAGCCGCGATGGTCGTATCCAGCGAAGGTCTCGCGATCGACGTCGGCGAACTCGATGTTCTTCTGCCAGAAGCGGCCGACCGCTCCCACCACCACCTCGTGGTCGCCATCGGAGAGCAGGTGGAAGCCGTTGCCGGGCGCGGTGATGTCCTCGATGGTCGCGGTCGGGCGGAGGCGGGGGCCCTGGCCGCCGAGGAGCGCCGCGATCCACTCGGGCAGCAGGCGCAACGCGAACAGACCGCGGGCCAACGGCAGGCGGTAGAGGTCGACCGCGCGCACGGCCTCGTACGCGACGTCTGGGTGGGCGATGACCGCGACGTGGTCGACCTGGCGCATCCGCCAGTGCGGCATGAACTGCTGGATCGACGTCATGAGCCTCTCCTTGCGATGGTGAAGGTGCGCAACGGGTGCATGGATCGGAGTCACCGGCGCAGGTCATGCGCGGAGTGCTCGAGCTGCCTGGTCCCCGCGATCCGCGATCGGTGGCAAGCAAGCGTCGGGCCGCGCCGGTCCACGGCTTCGAGGCGCACATCCGGGCCTCTGCACCCGGCATCGCGCTTGCTCTACCACCTGTCATGGACGCGATCCGTCAGCTCGCCGCGCGCCGCTTCCCGCGAGCGACGGTCGTCTCGTGCGAGCGACTCGGCGACGACGAGCGGCCGGGCGACGCCACCACCAAGGGTAGCGGCTACGGCATCCCGGTGAAGGTGGTGCTGCGCGAGCCCGATGGAGGCGAGCACGCCGTGGTCTTCCATACCGCCCGCGCCGACGACTTTGGACACGATCGCCGCGCCGACCGCGCCGCCCAGATGCTGCTCGCGTTCGACACCTACCCGCACCTGCCGCAGCACGTGCCGGCGCTCGATGTCGGCGTGATCACCCAGGACGGACAGCTGCGCTCGATCGCCGACGCTGACGAGGTCTACCTGCTGACCGGCTGGGCGGAGGGTGAGCTCTACGCCCAGGATCTGCGCCGCATCGCCGTCGAGGGCACGCGGCCGCGAGATCTTCATCGCCTCGACGCCCTGACCGACTACCTGGTCCAGCTCCACACCCGTCACCACGGCCGGCTCGCCGTCTACGATCGCGCCGTCCGCGATCTAGTCGGCTCGGGCGAGGGCATCTTCGGCATGATCGATGGCTTCGGTGACGACGTCCCGGGCGCGCCGCCGCAGCGCCTGCGCCGGATCGAGGAGCGCTGTGTGGCCTGGCGCTGGCGCCTGCGCGGGCGCGAGCCGCGGGTCGCGCGTGTCCACGGTGACTTCCACCCGTTCAACATCCTGTTCTCGGGCGACGCCGAGCTGGCGCTGCTCGACGCCAGCCGCGGCGGCATGGGCGAGCCTGCCGACGACGTGACCGCGCTGGCCATCAACTTCGTGTTCTTCGCCCTGGATGTCCCTGGCGCCTGGAGCCGCGGGCTCGGAACGCTGTGGCACCGGCTCTGGTCGCGCTACCTCAACGCCACCAGTGATCACGAGATGCTCGAGGTCGTGGCGCCGTGGCTGGCGTGGCGGGCGCTGGTGATCGCCAACCCTCGCTGGTACCCGAACCTGACCACCTCGGGCCGCCATCACCTGCTGTCGTGGATCGAGCGGACCCTCGACGCGTCCGGCTTCGATCCCCGCTCCGCCGACGGGCTCGCGCCATGAGCGACGGCGCCGTGGTCTGGTTCACCGGCCTGCCGGCGTCGGGTAAGTCGACCCTGGCCGAGCGCCTTGCGGCGCGGCTCCGCGCCGAGCGGGTCGCGGCGGTGGTGCTCGACGGCGACGAGGTGCGCGACGTCCTGGTGCCGCGGCCCGGCCACGACCGCGAGGGTCGCGACGCCTTCTACCGGACGCTGGCCGGGCTGGCCTGCCTCCTGGCCCACCGCGATCTGGTGGCGATCGTCGCCGCAACCGCGCATCGCCGCGGCTGGCGCGATCAGGCCCGGGCCCAGGCGCCACGCTTCATCGAGGTCCACGTGGCGACGCCGCTCGAAGAGTGCCAGCGCCGCGATCCCCGAGGGCTGTACGCGGACGCGGAGGCGCGCGCCGACCTTCCCGGGATCGGGTTCCCCTACGAGCCGCCCGCGCACCCCGACGCGGTGGCGCCGTCCGGAGACGATTCCCGCGTCATCGACGCCGTGCTCGGGCTGCTGGGCGTCACCGCGCCCTGACCGCGCGCAGCATCAGCGTCAGCACCGCGACGATGCCGACGACACCTCAGCGCGCGGTGGCGCACGATTCCGCGAGACCGCGATAGGGCTCGCCGTGGGCGGCGAGGTGGAGACGCACCACGGTCTCGATGAAGTAGCGCTCGAAGATGGCGAGCCCGGCCGCGCCCTCGCCCTTCTTGTGGACGGCGCTGATCTGCTTGAACAGGGCGCGCACCTCCGCCTCGCCGGCGGCATCGACCCACAGCAGGGCGTGGCGAACGTCGCCGGTGCGCAGCGCGTTGGACGCGGCGGTGGCGACGCGGCCGCGCGCGGTGTGGCACGGCGCCAGGACGCCGGCGTGGGTGTCGACGCCGCGCGACCGTTCGCTCACCAGCGCCTCGGCCCGCTGGTAGACGACGAGCGCCGCGGCCGGATCGGCCGCCCGCACCTCGACGACCAGCCCGGCGTCGGTGTCCTCGACCGTGGTCTCGGCGCCGGCGATCACCGACGGACAGTCGGTCATGTAGGTGGCGTCGAAGCCGCTGGCGGCGGCGAGGGCCTGGTGGCAGGTCAGCGAGCGGCCGAGCCAGTCGGCGGTCAGGCCGGGCACGCGCTCGAAGCGGATGCGCGCCCCGCGAACCAGGTCGCCGTCGAGCACCGCCTCGACCGCGGCGATGTCCTCGCGGTGCGAGAACGCGCTGTGCTCGAGCTCGGACTCGGCCATCGCCGCGCAGGCGTCGTGGGCGGCCCCGACCAGCTGGCGGGCCGCGGCGCGATGGGCGCGGGCGTCGGCCCGCAGCCGGGTGGCGGCGAGGTGGTGGCGCTCCGCGTCGGTGCGGGCCTCGGTCCAGCAGGGCGAGCGAGGAGCCAGCGTCTCGCCACCCGAGCTGGCCTGGTCGGCGAGCGCACGATCACCGCAGGCGAAGCTGGTGCGGGCAGGCGTGCCCTCGGCCGAAGCGGCCAGCTCCTCGTGATGACGGGCGTCGGCCTCGTGACGGTCGGCCTCGGCAAGGTGATCGGCAGCGCCGAGCGGCCCGCGTGGCACGCGGGCCGGCGACGAGCAGGCGGCCGCGGCGGCGAGCAGGACCAACGAGAGGGACATCGAGCGCATGCCCACGGTTGTTGCATCCGGCGCGCCACGCATCACAGCGGGGCTAGATGCCCGAACCTGCAGGACCTGCGTGCCTCCTCGCGCGGCGGCGCACGAATAGCTTGCGCAGCTCCTCGACCCAGAGGACCAGGCTCCCGACCACGCCGAGCGCGACGACCTCGGTGAGGCTGAAGGGCACGGTGTGGAAGACCGCGCTGAGGGGAGACCAGAACACCACCGCAATCTGGAGGAGGTTGCCGACCACCAGCCCGCCCACCAGCCAGCGGTTCTTGAAGATCCCCAGGGTGAGCGCCGAGCGGGTCGCCGAGCGGCAGTTGAGGACATTGAACCACTCGCAGATGGCGAGCAGCGTGAAGGTCTCGGTCTGGACCTGCGCCGCGGGCACGCCGGCCGCGGTGCGGGTGATCAACCAGCCGAGCGTGGACACCGCGATCGCAGGCACGATGAAGGCCATCCGCGTCATCAGCAGCCGGCCGAGCAGGGGTTCGTCCGGCGGTACCGGTGGCCGCGTCATCTCGTCGCCCTCGGCCGGCTCCATGACCAGGTTGACGGTGATGAGCCCTTCGGTGACCAGGTTGTTCCACAGGATCTGCACGGCCGCGAACGGCGGCGGATAGCCGAGGATCATCGCCACCAGCAGCACCAGCACCTCGGCGGCCGAGGTCGAGAACAGCAGCAAGAGCGCCTTCTTGATGTTCTGGTAAACGACGCGGCCTTCCTCGACCGCGGCCACGATGGTGGCGAAGTTGTCGTCGGTGATGACGATCTTGGCCGACTCCTTCGCGACCTCGGTCCCCGAGATGCCCATGGCAACGCCGACGTCGGCCTTGACCAGCGCCGGGGCGTCGCTGACGCCGTCGCCGGTCATGGCGACGACCTCGCCGCTCCGCTGGAAGGCGGCGACGATGCGGAGCTTCTGGGCCGGGTGGACACGGGCCACGACCGAGACCGTGTCGAGTCGCGTCGCCAGCTCGGCGTCGGACAGCTGTTCCAGCTCGCGACCGTCGAGGGCGCCCTCGCCGTCGCCGCCGAACCCGAGGTCGCGGGCGATGGCGACCGCGGTCGCCTTGTGATCGCCGGTCACCATCACCGGACGTATGCCGGCCTGGCGGCAGCGGGCCACCGCCTCCTTCACCTCGGGTCGCGGCGGATCGATCTGGCCAGCCAGGCCGAGCAGCGTGAGCCGGCCGCGCAGCGCCTCGATGCCGCCGTGGCCGTCGAGCTCGGCGCCGTCGGCGACGGCGATGGCCAGCACGCGCAGGGCCCGGCTGGCCATGCCATCGGCCGCGGCGCGCAGCGCCTGGCGCGCCTCGTCGTCGAGGTCCAGGTCGTGCGCTTCGTGACGGGCCGCGCGGCAGAGCTCGAGCACCACCTCCGGCGCGCCCTTGACGATCACCCGCGAGGTCCCGGCCGATCCGTGCTGCGTCGCCATCATCTTGAGGCCAGCGTCGAACGGGATCTCGGCGCGCCGCGGCCACCGTCCGCGTACCTGGTCGGGAATGAGGCCGCCCTTGATGGCGAGCGTGACCAGCGCGACCTCGGTCGGATCACCGATCGGCCGCCACCGCGGCTCGGACTCCTCGGGCCCGTGGAGCTGGGCGTCGTTGCACAGCACGGCCGCTTCGAGCAGCTCGCGAAGCTGGTCGGACAGGCGATCGAGGCCGCGCCCGGCCTCGACCAGCTCACCGGCTGGATCGTAGCCGGCGCCGGTCGCCGTCAGCTCGCCGCCGCCGGGAAGGGCGATGGTCGTGACCGTCATCTCGTTGCGGGTGAGGGTCCCGGTCTTGTCGCTGCAGATGACGGTGGTCGAGCCCAGCGTCTCGACCGCGCTGAGCCGGCGGACCACGGCGCGGCGGCGGGCCATGCGCTGGACGCCGACGGCCAGCGCGATGGTCATCGCCACCGGCAGCCCCTCCGGGATCATGCCGACGACCTGGCTGATGCCGATCATGACGATGTCGCTGGTGGGCACGCCCTGCACCAGCCCGATGGCGATGACGAGCACGAAGATCGCCGCCGCTGCCCCGATCAGGTAGCGGCCGAACTGCGCGATGCGCCGCTCCAGCGGCGTCTTCGGCTGCGCCGCCGACTCGGCGAGCGCCGCGATCTTGCCGATCTCAGCGGCCAGCCCGGTCGCGACCACCACGGCCCGCGCGCGACCGGCGGTGACGTGGGTGCCGGCGTAGACCATGTTGCGGCGATCGGCGAGGGCGGTCTCGGGCGCCAGCGGTCGCAGGTCCTTGCTGATCGGCATCGACTCGCCGGTCAGCGCGGCCTCGGCCAGCTGCAGCGCCGCACCGTCGACCAGGCGCGCGTCGGCCGCGACGGCGTCGCCGGCCTCGAGCACGAGCAGATCGCCAAGCACGACCTCGCGGGCCTCGATCATCACGTGCTGCCCACCGCGGATCACCCGCGCCTTGTGGGTGGCCATCCGGCGCAGCGCTTCCAGCGAGTGCTCGGCGCGGCCCTCCTGGACGGTGCCGATCACCGCGTTGAGCAGGACCACGACGAAGATGACGGCGGCGTCGCTCACCTCACCCAGCGCCAGGGCGATCGCGGAGGCGGCGAGGAGCAGGTAGATGAGTGGGCTCGCGAACTGGCCGCGGAACACGGCCAGCATCGATCGCCGCGTCGCCTCGGGCAGCGCGTTCGGTCCGTGGATCGCGAGCCTGCGCGCGGCCTCCTCGGCCGAGAGCCCGTCGTCAGCGTCCGACGAGGTCGCGGCGACGACGTGGTCGGCCTGGAGCGAGTGCCAATCGTGGGTCAGGGCGAGGCTCCGATGCGCTGGCGCGCGGGGACGAGATCGAGCGAGGCCAGATGATCGTGGAGCTGGGCCGTGGTCTCGAGGGTGAGATCGCGCGCCAGCTCGCTGAGCTCGACCTTGCGGGCGGCGAGCCCTCCGGTCCAGATGCGGAGCAGGCCCATCATCTTCGGCGGCGCGACGATCAACACGCGGCGGCACGGGTGAGCGTCGAGCAGCTCGCCCAGCGCCCGGTAGATCTCACCGGCGAATCGCCGCTCGACTTCGTGCTGGCGCTGGTCGCGGAGATCGTCGTGGATGGGGCCGGGCCGCAGGCGTTCGTCGGGGTTGATCAGGTCGAGGCGCTCGACCATCTGGGCCCGATCACCCTGCGTGGAGCCAGGTTCGTAGGTGTAGAGCCGGGCGCGCGCGGCGTCGGCGACGACGATGGTGATACGGGGCATGACGAGGGCGGTTGCACGCGGTGGGCCGACCTCCGACCGCCGTGCGACCTGAACCTACCGCAGCGGCGGTTGCGTAGCGCGCACGGATTGCGCGGTCGCAGCCCCGCGACGCAGTCGCTGCGAGCGAACTCATCACGGACGACCCGATGCGAGCTGGCGCCTGCTGGCCTCGGCCTTGCAAAACCAGCTGGCATGGTGACGTTCCGCAAGATCCTCGTCCCGGTCGACTTCTCACCGCACTCGGACGAAGCGCTGCGCGTGGCCCGCGAGCTGGCGAAGGTGTTCGATGCCTCGCTCACGCTGATCAACGTGTTCTCGCCGCCGATCTATCCGATGCCCGAAGGCGCCTTCATGGTGATGCCGAACGCCTACGCCGAGGCCGTCGCGGCGTCCACCAAGCACCTCGACGTGATCGCCGCCGGCGTGCGCGCCGCCGGCACGGCGGTCGAGACCACGGTGCGCGAGGGCATTCCCTTCCGGGAGATCGTCGCCTACGCCCGCACCGCTGGCTCCGACCTCATCGTCATGGGCACCCATGGACGCAGCGGCATCAAGCACGCGCTCCTCGGTTCGGTGGCCGAGAAGGTCGTCCGCAAGGCTCCCTGCGCCGTGCTCACGGTACGGCTCTCGGGCCACACCTTCGAGCACCCGTGAATCCCGCCCTGGAGGGTCCGATGCGCTTCTCGTTGCCGGTCTCGGCGTACATGACCACCGAGCTCGACGCCATCGGCGTCGAGGCCTCACTGGACGAGGTGGCGCTCCTGCTCGAGCGGCGCCGGATCTCGGCAGTGCCGCTGCTCGCCGGCGACGGCACCGTCGTTGGGGTGCTGTCGCGCAGCGATCTGCTGCGCGCGGGCCGCCTGACCGCAGGGCGCGGCGGCGCCATCGAGGCGCTGGTCCTGCCGCCGCGCTCGGCCGGCTCGCTCATCGCTCGCACGCCGGTGGTCTGCGAGGCGCGCACACCGCTGCGCGAGGCGGCGCGGATGATGCTCGAGCATCGCGTCCACCGCCTGTTCGTGGTCGACGCGGGCCGGCCGTTCGGAGTCATCTCCACGCTCGACCTGACCCGCGCGGTCCGCGACGCTCGCGTCGCGCTGCCCGTCGCCGAGATCATGTCGGCGCCGGTGACCACCATCGCGTACACCGCCTCGATCAGCGCGGCCGCGGAGCTGCTCGATCGCACGCGCTGGACCAGCCTGGTGGTCGCCGACGAACGCTGGCCGATCGGGATGCTCGGGCAGGCCGAGCTCCTGGCCGCGCGCGCGCTGCCTGCCGACACGCGCGTCGATGACGTGATGGACCCCGCGGTGATCTGCGTGCCCGGGCGGACCTCGGTCCACCACGCCGCCGCGCTGGCCTCGAGCCTGGACGTGCGACGCGTGCTGGTGAGCGTCGACCACGACCTGGCCGGCATCGTCAGCGGTCTCGACTTTGCAAACGTGGTCGCGACATGAGCTCGAGCCCGAACCCGAACCCGAGCAGCGGCTTCCTCCTGGTCCTCCAGGTGCTCATGTGGACCACCTTCAGCCTGGCACTCATCGCCTTCCTCGTCGTCTTCATGATCACCTGAGGTGCGCCATGTACCAGCTGTGTCTGGGCGACGAGCGCGTCGCCTCCGTCATCGATCGCATCACGGAGCGGGCCTGCCAGGTCGCGCCCGCGCTCGATCACGATCGATGCCGGCAGCTGGTGGCGCTCATCTTCATCGTCCGGCTGCGGCGCACCGCTGCCTGTGGCACCGATCCGGCGTGCCGCCCCGACGGGCCGCTCCTGGGCATCGGTACGCACCCGCGGCCCGAGACCGCGCAGTGGCTCGACGCCGACCCGCGCGGGTTGCCTGACATGTTCGCGGCCGCGGCGGTGGACCTGATCGGCGTCGGCCGCGCTCAGGATCCGGCGCTGGCCCTGCGCCTGGCCGCGGTCTTTCGCTCGGTGATCCGGCCGCTGCTTTTCTGCAACCCACGCTGCGGTCAGGCCGCGGTGTGTGGAGGCGAGCCGATGTTCGACGACCTCGATCCGGTCGACCCGGCCGATCAGATCGACGGCGATCCCGAGGCCGCGCTCTCGGCGTAGCGGTCGAAGACCGCGGCCACGTTGCGGATGAGGTGATGGCCGAGCGGAGTGGCGGAGATCGCGCCGCGCGTCCGGTCGACGGTGGCGAGGTCGGCGTGCTCGCGGGTCAGGGTCGCCAGCTCGCGGGAGAAGGCGCTGGTGAAGGCGATGCCGTAACGGGCCTCGACCTCGGCGAACTCGAGGCGTCCCTCGCACATCAGGCGCATGATCACGTAGCGGCGTAGCTCGTCGTCGCGCTCGAGCGCGACTCCGCGCGCGATCGGCAGGTGGCCGGCGTTCACGGCCTCGGTCCAGGCCTCGACGTCGACGTGGTTCTGCCAGTAGGCGTGCCCGGTGTCGGAGATGGCGCTCGCGCCCACACCGATCAGGCGGTCGGTACGGTGGACCACGTATCCCTGGAAGTTGCGGCCGAGGCGGCCGGTGACGCTGGCCCGGGCCAGGGGATCGCCGGGGCGGGCGAAGTGGTCGAGGCCGACGCGCACGTAGGCGGCGTCGGCGAGCTTGTCCATGACCACGCGGAGCAACTCGATGCGCTCGGCCACGCCGGGCACCGGCGCGGCCCGCTCGACCAGGCGCTGGTGCGGGCGCAGGTGCGGCAGGTGGGCGTACCCGAAGACGGCGAGGCGATCGGGCGCCAGCCGGACCACCTCGTCGAGGGTGCGGCCGATGCTCTGGGGAGTCTGCCCGGGCAGACCGTAGACCAGGTCGACGTTGACGCTGTCGAAGCCGCGGGCGCGGGCGCGATCGATGACCGCGCGGGTCATGGCCGCGGTCTGCAAGCGATGGATCGTGGTCTGGACGCGCTCGTCGAAGTCCTGGACCCCGACCGAGACCCGGCGGAAGCCGAGCTCGGCCAGGGCATCGATCTGATCGGGTCGCGTGTCGCGCGGATCGAGCTCGATGCCCAGCGTGGCGTGCGGGGTGATGGTCGCGTGGCGGCGAACACCGGCGAGCAGTCGGGTCAGGTCGGCGATCTCCAGGAAGTTGGGCGAGCCGCCACCCAGTGCCAGGTCGACCACGCGCGGTCTGCCCGAGAACGCATCGCCGAGCAGCTCGAGCTCGCGCAGGAGCACGTCGACGTAAGCGGTGCCGCGGCTGCGATCGCGGGTGGCGGTGACGTTGCATCCGCAGTACCAGCAGAGCTGAGAGCAGAACGGGACGTGCGCGTAGAGCGCGATGTCGTCGTCGGCGCCGATGGAGGTGAGCTCGCGGGTCGCGACCGCCGGATCGAACCGGGCCGAGAACTGGGTCGCCGGGGGATAGCTGGTGTAGCGAGGACCAGGGCGGGCGTGGTCGGCGATCACCTCGCACGGTTGTTCGAGGCGGGCCGGGAAGACCGGGAGCAGGCGAGGGGCCATCCCGCCTCATCCAGCACGGCGCGTACCACCGCTGGGGTGCGTCGACCGACCGATTGCGCGCAGGGTTTGCCGAGGTAAGCGCATGCCCAGCAGGTTTTGCGCATTCGCGCGCTTCGTTCCGCAACCCTGCGATGGCACAGGACTTGGAGTGGCTCAGTTCATCATGCGCAGGCTGCTCGTCTCCGCGTTGGTCCTGGCTGGATGCGAGGGCCCGGCAGGACCCCCGGGGCCCGCCGGCCCGACCGGGCCCGACGGCCAGCAAGGCCCCGAGGGCCCCGAGGGTGCCGTCGGGCAGCCGGGGACAGGGGACGACGGCACTTCGCCCTGGTTCACCGACGACGGCGTCGACATCGAGGTCACCGACCTGAGTCTCGCCAACGGCTCGGCGATCGTGAGCTTCACGCTCGATGACAAGCTGGGCGCTGGCGGCGCCGCCCTCGATCGCGAGGGTCGCCTGACCCAGGGCGCGGTGAGTCTCTCGTTCGTGCTCGGTCAGCTCGCCGTCGACGGCGCCGGCGAGCCCGGTCCGTACACGGCGTACACCACGCGTGTGGTCGGCGGCGCAACCCAGGCCACCACCGAGTCGGTGGCCGCCAACGTCGTGACCGTCGCCGTCACCCAGGGCACCTATCGGTACACCTTCGCCGCGCCGCTGACCGCGTTCGATGCGGCGCGCACCCAGACCGTGATCGCGATCGCCAGCCGCACCGTCGACGGCGTCACCCGCATGGACCGCTCGGTCCGCTCGGTCCGTCCCGACGGCGGCACCATGGTCACCCGCCAGGTCGCCGACGACGCGCGCTGCGACACCTGCCACGGCACGCTCGCGGCCCACGGTGGTCGCTACGACGCGGTCGATCAATGCGTGGTGTGCCACACCCAGCAGACCAGCGACCCCGACACCGGCAACACCGTCGACCTCCGCGTCATGGCCCACAAGATCCACCGCGGCGCCGCGCTGCCGACGGTGGTCGCCGGCGGCACCTACCAGATCATCGGCTTCGGCGGTGCCGTCCACGACTACTCGACCGTGACGTTCCCGCAGTCGATCGAGCGCTGCGACGCCTGCCACGGCGGCGCCCAGGGCGACTTCTGGCAACGGAAGCCCACGGTCGACGCCTGCACCTCCTGCCATGACGACGTGGTCTTCGTCGATGCTCCGCCACCGGGCAAGACTCGACACGCCTACGGCGTGCCGGAGAACGCGCCGTGTGGCGTCTGCCATGGCGCCACGACCGGCGTGTCGCCGGTGGACGCCAGTCACCGTGACTCCACGTTCGACACCTCGCAGTCGCTGGTGGTGACGATCGATCCGATGGCGACGGTCCCGCCCGGCACGTCACCCTCGTTCACCTTCCGCGTCACCGCCAACGGCCAGCCCCGCAACATCCTCACCACGCCGCTCGGGCAGCTCCGCGCCACCCTGGCCGGCCCCAACGGCGACTTCACGACCTACTGGACCGTGGGCACGAGCACCAACCCGTTCGCGCAGACGACCATCCAGGGCAGCGGCGCGACCGGCACGCTGGCCGCGGTCGACGCGGCGGCGGGCGTGTTCAGCTACACCTTCCCGGCCACGATCACGGTCCCGGCCGGCGCGACCGGCAGCTACACGGTCGGCATCGAGGCGTCGCTCAACAGCGCGACACCGCGCTACGCGACGGTGTCGCCGATGCGCGCCTTCGCCGTGACCGACACCGTGGCTCAGCCGCGCCGGTCGATCATCGACCCCGCCAAGTGCGACGGCTGCCACTACGACCTCACCTTCCACGGTGGCGGCCGCCGCGGCGCCGAGTACTGCGTGATGTGCCACAACCCGGAGAACGCCAACAACGAACGGATCTCGCGCTTCGAGGGTTCGACGGTCCTCGCCGAGAGCGTCGACTTCCGGGTGATGATCCACAAGATCCACGCTGGCGAGGAGCTGTCGCAGCCGTACCTCCTCGGTGGCTTCCCGCTTCCGAGCGTGACCAACCCGGCCGGGACGATCTACGACTTCGGCGAGGTCCGTTACCCGCGGTCCCGCGCCGAGTGCACCGCGTGCCACCAGCCCGGCACCTACGGCCTGCCCGCGGCGCAGGGCCGTGCGCCCAGCATCTTGCAGGAGCTGACCTGCACCGAGCCGGCCACGCCCGGCGACCCCGACCTGTACTGCCAGAGCCCGTACTGGAACGTCACCCAGACCTATCGCGTCGCGCCCGAGTCGTCGGTGTGTACGAGCTGCCACGACCAGCCCTACGTCGCGGTCCACGCGATGCTCAACACGCTGGCCAACGGATCCGAGGCGTGCGCGACCTGCCACGGCCCCGGCAAGACCCATGACGTGGCCGTGGTCCACGCGCGGTAACCCGTGCGCGGCCCGATCCTCACCTTGACCCTGCTGATGGCCGCGTGCTCCGAGCCGCGGCCGTCCGGCCCAGGCGCGTGCCCGTCGTGGCAGCGGGAGGTGGCTGCCGCGCTGGCGCCGTGCGCCGAGTGCCACGGCGGTGCGACGCCGGCGGTGGGCTACGACCTGACCACCTACCTCGGCGCGCTGGGGCCCGGCTCCGACGACACCGCCAACGCGATCGCCGGTGACGCGAGCTCCCGGCTCCTGTCCGCGATCGATCCGGCAGCTCCCGCGGCCGGCGCGGCGCACGCGGGACAGGGTGCGCTGCACGCGTTGCTCGCGCGCTGGGCGCTGGACTGCGAGCTCACGTACCTCGACTCGTCGATCCATCCTGCCGGTGTGCTCGATCCGGCGAGCGCCGGTTTCCACGGCATCGAGCTGCGCGACCGCGGCTGGGACCTGGGGCTGTGCGCCGGCTGCCACGGCGCCGACTTCGGCGGTGGCGCGGCGGACGCGAGCTGCACCAGCTGTCACGCCCGTGGCCCCGACGCGTGCGACACCTGCCACGACGGCGTGCCCACGACTGGCGCCCATGGGGCGCACGTCGGGGTGGGTTCGGCCGGCCTCGCCTGCGTGACCTGTCACCGCGTGCCCCAGTCCTGGGACGACGAGGGCCACATTCGACGCGCGGGCGCGGGCGATCCGCCGCCGGCAGAGGTCGAGATGACCGGCCTGGCCGAGCTCACCGTCGACGCCGCCGATCGCGCCGGTCCGCCGGTGTTCGAGGCCGGCACCTGCCGCAACGTCTACTGCCACGGCGACGTGCTGGGCGCTGCGGGTGGCGCGGCGCGCCAACCGTCGTGGGCCAGCGATCCGCCGGGACCGGCGTCGTGCGCGAGCTGCCACGGCGCGCCACCGCCGTCGCACGCCGACGATCATTGTTCGGTCTGTCACCCGTCGGGCGCCGCGGCGGGCGCCGCGCACCTCGATGGTGTCACCGACGTCGGCACGGGCGGCAGCGGCTGCAGCGCGTGCCACGGTGGTGCCGACTCACCCGCGCCGCCGCGCGATCTGTCCGGCAACGTCTTCACCACCGCCATCGGCGTGGGCGCCCACCAGGCCCACCTGCGCGCCCCCGCCGGGCTGTCGGCGCCGATCGCGTGCGGTTCGTGTCACCAGGTGCCGGTGGTGGTGACGTCGGCCGGACACCTCGACGGCGTCGGTCCCGCCGAGGTCAACGCCGCCCTGGGCTGGGACCGCGGCCCCGGCACGTGCGCGACTGCCTGGTGTCATGGCACCGCCCAGCCACGGTGGACATTCACCGGCGAGGCCGCGTGCGGCACCTGCCACGCGGTGCCGCCGTCCGGCGCGCCGCACACCGCCGCGATGGCGCTCACCGACTGCGCCACCTGTCACCCGGCGACGATGGACGCGATCGGCCGGTTCATCCCCGGCGGCGCTCACCTCGATGGAGACGTCGATGCCCCATGATCCCTTCGCCTGGGCCGCGCTCGCCGGTGCCGCGCTCTCGGTGCCGATCCTGATCTGGTACCTGGTTGCGCGCCCGCCCCTGGTGCGCACCACCAAGCTCGCCCTCCTGCTCGGCATCGGCGTGTTCCCCATCCTCACCGCCGGCAGCGGCAACATCGCCGGATACGAGGCCACCAAGACCCGCCGCTTCTGCGGCTCGTGCCACGTGATGACGCCGTACGCGCAGGACTCGGAGGATCTCGAGAGCACGTCGCTCGCCGCTCGCCACTCGCGCAACGACGCCTTCGGCAAGGAGAACTGTTACGCGTGCCACGCCGACTACGGGATGTTCGGCACGATCACCACCAAGATCGGTGGGCTCCGCCACGTCTACGAGTACACCTTCAACTTCCGCCAGCTCTCGGTGGCGGAGGCGCTGCCGCGCATCCACCTGCTCGAGCCGTTCACCAACGATCGCTGCACGCGCTGCCACTCGACGACGGTGCCGGGCTGGCGGGCGGTCGGTGATCACGCCAGCCTGGTCGAAGAGCTGGGGCGGGACGCGGTGAGCTGCCTGGGCAACGGCTGCCACGGACCGGCGCACCCGTTCAGCAAGCCTCACCTCGACGAGGGCGAGATCGAGGAGGTGACCCGATGAGGCGCCTCCTCCGTATCTCGGCGGCGCTGAGCCTCGTGGCCCTGGCGCTGATGGTGTGGTCGGTGCTGGTGCCGACGCCGATGCCGGTGATGCTGGCGATGTCGCTGGGCCAGCTACTCGGCACCAGCTCGTTCGCGATGTTCGGGCTGGCGGTGCTCGTCGATCTCCGCCGATCGCGGCGGATCCGACGCGATTCGATGCAGCTGCCCAGCCTGAAGGAGGTCCTCTTGCCGCCCGAGCGGATCGAGCCCGCCGAGCCCGCGGAGCCGCCGCGGTGAGGCACCTCGCCCCGCTCGCCATGACGATCGCGCTCGCCGCGCCTGCGGCGGCCGATCCGCTGCGGCTGCGCGGCGACGCCCTGGCCGGGACGCCATCGCCGGTCGGGCTCCTCGTGCTCGATGGGGAGGGCGACGCCAGCGAGTGGTTGAGCGCCGAGGGGCTGGTCTGGCTCGGCGCCGGCGCCGGCGTCGGCGATCGCATGGCCACCAGTGGAGGTGCGGACGCGAATGGACGCGACGATGGACGTGCCTCTGGCGACGCGCTGGTCATCGCGCTGCGCGCCCGCGGCGCTGGCGGCCGCGCCGAGGGCCGCCTCGGTCGAATGGTCGTGACCAGCGGCGCGCTGCGGCCGCTCCACCTCGACGGGGCCGCCGGCCGCGTCCGCTTGCCGGCGCGGGTGGACGTCGAGGCCTTCGCCGGCAT
>SXJR01000419.1 GCA_005779305.1 Myxococcales bacterium | reverse complement strand
GGCGCCGGGCGAGATCGGCGACGTGAGCGCGGCGGCGATCGCGCGCGATCGCGCCGGGCCGGCGCGCACCGTCGCGGGTTACCGCTGGGGCGCCGTCGACGATCCCGACGGCGCGCTGTTCGGCGGCGTGATCCACCCCCAGGGCGAGGCGCCGGCGGCGCTGGCGCCGGCCCAGGCGTCCCTGTCGTCGCAGCAGTGCGGGCGCTGTCACGCCAAGCAGCTGCGCGAGTGGACCGGGACCGTCCACGGCGCGGCGGCGTCGCCGGGCCTGATGGCGCAGGTGCTGCGCATCGACGATCCCAAGGCGGTGACGTCGTGCCTGCGCTGTCACGCGCCGCTGGCCGAGCAGCAGCTCGACGGCGCGGTGCTCGATCCCGCGCTCCAGGCCGAGGGCCTGACCTGCGCCGCCTGCCACGTGCGCGCCAACGTGCGCCACGGACCGGCGCAGCGCGCGCCGTCGCTCCTGCCGCTGCCCGGCTATCCGCTGCGCGAGCTCGCCGTCTACGAGCGCGCCGACTTCTGCGTCGGCTGTCACCAGTTACCGGTGCGCATCGCCCTCGAGGGCCGCCCGCTGCTCGACACCTATCGCGAGTGGCTGCTCGGTCCGTACATGAAGCGCGGCATCCAGTGCCAGCACTGTCACATGCCCAACCGCGAGCACACCTGGAAGGGAGTCCACGACCCCGAGACCTTCCGCCAGGGCATCGCCGTCCACGCCACCGCCACCCGCGACCGCGCGAGCATCGTCTCCGTGAAGGCCCGCATCGCCAACGTCGGCGCTGGCCACTACCTCCCGACCACTCCCACCCCCGCCGCCTGGCTCTCCACCGATCTCGTCGACGCCTCGGGCACCGACATCCCGGGCACCCACAAGGAAGTGCGCATCGGCCGCCACCTCCGCTTCGCCAAGGGCCGCTTCGAGGAGCTGGCCGACACCCGCATCCCACCCGGCGGCCACCTCGACCTCGCCTCCGCATGGCGCGGCGTCTCTCGCGCCACCCATGTGCGCGTCGCCGTCCGCGTCCGCCCCGACGACTACTACGAGGGCCTCTACGCCGCCCGTCTCCGCGCCAAGCTCGACCCCTCGATCCGCACCATGTTCCAGGCCGCGCTCTCCCGAGCCCAGGCCTCCGCCTACGTCGCCCACGAGCAGCTCTTCGAGATCAACGCGCCGTAGCCACCGGTATCACGGGTGCCGCCTCTAGCTCGAGCGCGAGGTTCGAAGGGGCGAGCTTCAGCCACGCGCCGGTGTACAGATCGACCGGCACTCCCAGCCCGCCGTTGAAGATATTCCACAACGTGGTCCAGTTGAACTTGCCGTCGATCGACTTGATCTTGAGGTCGGACCCGGTGCGCCACCCGATGACGGCGTAGATCTCGCCGCGATCGAGCTCGACATCGAGTCGCCCCACGCCGAACGCTTCGAGCCCGATCGCACCCACGAGCTTTTCCTTCAACGGCCGGGGAATGCGCGCGTAGATCTCGGCGAGCTGCTGCGTCGTGTCGGTCGGCATCCGGCCGGTCTTGACCTCGAGGACCAGGTTGGTCAGGAAGCGCTCGATGCCGACGGCGGCGATGAACTCGCGATCCTCGGCGGTCAGCGCCGGGCTCAGCAGCTCGAGAATGCGCCGTTGAACGTGGGCGACCTTGCCGATCTTGGCCAGCGCCGCGCCGGTCGCCCCGCCGAAGACCATGATCGTGGAGTCTTCCGGGGTGATGCGGATCGAGACCTTCTGCGAGCTCCCGCTGAAGATGGTGGCGCAACCGGACACTGCCACGATAACGATGAGCGCCAGGATTCGGGACATCGGCGAGGATGGTCTCGCGGCGCCGAGCCGGCTGCAAGCGATCGGCCGGCGCGCCCATCAAGACGTTCAGCAGCCGCATCTCGAGCGCCTCGGCCCGACGGTGCCGAGCCCCGCGCCGACTGCGAGAGCCATGGCGACACCTGGTCCAACGCGCCGTGCGACGTTGAGGACGCCGTCGCCGGGTGCCGCTTCGAGTTGCCGACCATTGGCGGCACGTGGTGTGCCACGACCTGGTGGTACCCGCCGCTCACCGTGGAGGACTCGAGGCTGGGATGCATCGCGCCCGGCGTCTTCGTCTTGCCGCCGTGACCGACGCGGAGCGTGTATCGTGACGGGATGGACGCTGCAACCGCGGCGCTGGCCGGGCTTCACGCGCGTGCGGTCGAGGCCCACCCCGACGTGGTCGTCGGGTTCGAGCGCTTCGCGGCCGCCATGGCGACGCGGCTCGGGGACGGCGCGACGGTCTCGGCGATCGAGGCGCTGCACCACGACGTCGTCCTCGCTGTCGCTGCCGAGCACGGTGACGCGCGCGCGATCGCGGCCTGCGACGAGCTCTGCAACCGCGAGGTCGACTTCGCGGCCAGCCGCCTGCGGGCGACGCCGACCCAGGCCGACGACGTGCGCTCGGAGCTGCGTCGCCTGCTCTTCACCGCCGATGGCCAGCGGCCGGCTGCGATCGCGACCTACACCGGCAAGGGAGATCTGCGCGGGTACGCCCGCGTCATCGCCGCTCGCGCGCTCTCCCGCCGCATGCAGCGGGACGCGCGCGAGGAGCCTCTCGAAGACGACCTGCTCGATCGGCTGGGCTCGTCGCTCGATCCCGACGTCGCCATGATGCGCGAGCAGTACCGGCCCGAGGTCGACGCGGCGTTCCGCACCGCCCTGGCGGCGCTGTCGGAGCGTGCGCGCGCGGTCCTGCGCTACAGCCTGCTCGACGGCTGGACCATCGACACGATCGGCGAGCGGTACGGCGTCCACCGCGCCACCGCGTCGCGCTGGATCACGGGGGCGCGCGAGGAGCTCGGTCGCGGCATCCGCGCCGAGCTGGCTCGGCGGCTGGCCATCGACGAGAGCCAGGTCGACTCGATCGTCGCCCTGGTCACCAGCCGCATCGAGGTCTCCCTCGACAAGCTCCTCGCTTGAGAGATCATCGAACCAGCTCTCGGAGGAGCGGGGCCACCGAGAGGATCGAACCGGTCGTCGATACGGTGGCCGGCGCAGTGCCGGGGATGCGGACGATGAGCGGGACGAGGTTGTTGTCGGAGGACGGCGCGTCGTGGGAGGTGCCGGTCGTGTAGGAAGTCACGAGGCTGCCGTCGGTGGGGACGACGAGGAGCTCGCCAGTCTCGCCGGCGACGCGGGTGAAGCAGGCCCGGCGGGAGAGCTCGTCGAGGTCGGCGCAGGAGGCGGGGAGGGCGTCGAGCGGGATGACGCGTGCGACCTGCGGGACGGCGGCGAGGCGGGTGGTAATGGCGTCGAGGGCGCGGGCGCGCTGCGAAGGGGAGCGGACGTGCGCGGCGGGCGAAAGGTAGACCATGGCGGAGGAGATCGAGGACACCCAGTCGCCGGGGCCGAAGACGGTGGCGGCGGCGGCCTCGGCCGCGGCCTCGAGCTCGGCGGGCGGGATGCGGCGCGCGCCAGGGTGCGTGCCGTGCTCGACGAGCGGGGTCGCGCCGTGATCGCTGGTGAGCACGACGGCGTAGTTGCGGGCGCCGACCGCGCCGTCGAGCGCGGTGAGCAGCCGGCCGATCTCGGCGTCGAGCGCGCGCTCGTGCTCGATCATCTCCCATGACTCCTGCCCCCAGTTGTGGCCGACGTAGTCGTGGGCCGAGAGCGAGACCACGAGCAGGTCGGTGACGTCGTCGGCGCCAAGCTGCTCACCGGGGATCGCGGCGATCGCCGTTTCGATCTCGACCCGATCGAGCAGCGGCGTCGAGCGCAGCGCCTTGGCCGGGTCGGTCGCGGTCGCCAGCCTGTAGGGGAACTCGATGCCCAGGCCGTGCTCGGCGCCCTCGCCGGGCGCGGCGTCGTCGATTCCGGTGCGCCGCCGCAGCATCGCGGCGTCGCCCGCCGTCCACTCGTCGTCGAGCAGGTCGGCCACCGGGCGCTCGCGATCGAGCGCCAGCACCCATCCCGGCAACGCCTCGGCGTAGGCCGTGCTGGACGTCATGCCCTTCAGCTTGGGCTCGTACCAGAGCACAACGTCGGGCCGCCGGCCGGCGACCAGACACGCTGCCCGCGGCTTGCCGCCGATGACCACCGAGCGCGCCTTGCCGCCGCTGGCCTCGCGCATCCAGTCGGCGATCCCGTCGACGCGCAGCGCCGCGCCGGAGGCGCCCTCGATGCCCGCGCTTGGCCGCCCCGGCAGCGGCAGGATGGTCACGCGGTCGTCGGCCTCGGCCTGCCGCTCGCGCCGCTGCTCGCGCCGCCACCAGCCGTTGGCGACGATGCCGGTCACCGACGGCGGCTGACCGGTGCCGATCGCCGCGTGTCCCGGCGCCGTGAACGTCGTCGCGTACGGGTACTCGACCTGCTTGTAGACCACCCCCTCGTCGATGAGCCGGCCGAGGCCGTGCTCGTACAGGTCGCGCCGCTGCGCGAAGCCCCACGACGGCCACTGGTCGATCACGATCAGCACCACCAGCCGCAGCGCAGGCTGGGGCGGCCGCGGCGCCACCGGCGGCTTGCAACCTCCGCCGGCGACGAGCGCCGACACGGCGAGACACCAAAGGGCCCGAAGGCGTCCGTTCACCGCGCGAACATACGCGATCAGGAGTTCAGGTGCCCCTCGACCCGCGCACTGGCTCCGAACGGGACGGCGTCGTAATCGCCGCTGGCGGAGCAGGGATCGGGACCGACCGGGCCCATCGCGCCCAGCAGATCGACGCGCGTGATGCTCGCCGCGTCGCCGAGCTGCAGCCCCCACGCGAGCTGGAGCTCGGGGGCGTCGCGCAGGAGCGTCGGGATCGGCGGCGGGTCGTCGTCGCCGGCGGTGCTCGCCACCGCGCCGCCCAGCGTCACCTCGACGAACCGGCGGTCGCTCGCCCGACGCCGCCGACCAGGCCGGACACGGCGAGCGCAGCGACGACGATCGGCCCCTGCGCGTGCATCTCAGTCGATGGGTGGGAAGTTCTCACACGCCGTGTCGAACAGCTCGAGCGCGGCGGTCAACCCGATGGTGAGATCGCCGGCGCAGATCGACGAGATCAACGCGTTGGACGGCCCGGCCGCGTTGACGAACTGCACCAGCCGCTCGGCGTAGTCGGCGTCGCCGAACGTCGACGAGCACGAGCCCGGTCCGGCGCCGGCGATGACTGCCGCCGCCCAGCGGGCGTGGTCGCCGGTGTACTGGTCGAGGAACGTCGAGTAGTTGGATGCCGGCTCCATCATCGAGTCACACAGGCTCTGGGCGAAGCCGAGCGTCACCGGCTGCTCGTAGCTGCAGTCGTTCTCGTCGGTGAGGATCACCACCGCCAGGAGCGCGTCCTGGCGCCGGAACCCAGCGTTGGTGCCGTCGGCCATGCGCTCCTCGAACGCGGTGCGCATCGCGGCCAGCGGCATCTCGTCGCTGGGGCCGCTGGTCCCGACGTTGGCCGCGCAGGCGAAGGCCGCCGCCCGGTTGGCGTCGGCCTTCTCGATCCAGCGCCGCGTCATGCCGCAGCTCCCCGGCTGTAGCATCGTGCCGTTGTCGCCGCCGTTCATCGAGATCGGCAGCACCGGCCCGCCGGGGATCGTGGCCTGGTTGTACGTGTAGTTCATCCCGGTCGTCGTGATCGCGATCCGGTAGTCGAGCCCCGACGCGTCGATCACCGACAGGAACTGCGGGAAGTTGCTCGCCAGGTTGGTCTGCTCCTGGCCCATCGATCCCGAGTTGTCGACGACGAACAGGATGTCGATCTTCTCGCAGCCGTCGGCCTGGGTGCCGCCGTCGCCGTCGTCGATGGGCCACGGCGCATCGGGACCTCCGCCACCGCCGCCGTCGTCGTCGCCACCGTCGTCACCCGACGACGACGGGCCACAGGCGGCGGCCACGGCCAGCAACGAACACAGCAGCGGACGGACGAGATCGCGACGACGCATGCGGCCCTCCTGAGCTCCCTCGGTCCGGCACGCTACGCACCTCGCTCACCGACGCCAAGCGAATTCGACGAACAGCCCCTGTCCGCGCGCCCCGCCGAGAGCAGGTTGATGTCAGCTCACGGGCAGGCGCCCGCGGCCGGCACCGTCATCGACACCAGCCAGGCCTGGGCGCAGGCGGTCGGATCGAACCCGGTCACCTCGGTGATCACGCCGAGCATGTCGGCCATGCCCGCGGCCTGGCCCGCGTACCGGCCGTAGAAGGTGCGCAGCGCCGCGTCGAGCTGGGCCCGACCCACGCGCTGCTCGACCGCGCGGTAGAAGAACGCGCCCTTCACGTACGGCGCCCTCGAGAACAGCCCGTCGTCGAGGATGTCGACCTCGCCGCAGCTCTGCGGCCAGGCCACGCCGTTGCCCTGACCGTTTCGCATGCGATCGACCTCGGTGGTCAATCCCGCCCACAGCGGGTCGGCGACGCTGGCGCCCGCCACCTCGTCGAGCACGCGCCACATCAAGAACTCGACCGTGCCCTCGCTCAGCACGAAGTCCTCCCAGCAGCGGATCCGCACGCCGTTGCCGAACCAGCCGTGCGCCGCCTCGTGCACGTTGATGCCGACGTCGCTCAGGGCGGCCCGTCCGACATGCCAGTAGGGATGGTGCTCCATGCCGCCGTAGGCGCTGGCGCCCCAGTTGGCCGACACCGTGCCGACCTCGCTGCCGAAGCGATACGGGCCCAGGTGCTGCTCCATCCAGTCGAACGACGGACGCAGGTATGCGCCGCCCATCGCGGCCTGCGTGCCCTCGGTGGCGCGGTGCCACATCGCCACCCGTGTGCCGGCGGTGGTCTGCCCCAGATCGAGCCGGGTGAAGTCCCCGACGATCCACGCCGCCATGTACGACGGCGCGTCGCCGGTGATCGCCGCCGGGTAGAGCTCCATGCCGGTCGCGGCGCCGTCGACCGACAGGTGAAACGTCGTGCCGTCCGCCGGCTCCGACCGGCAGGGGAAGACATTGCCGCAGTGGTACGGCCAGGTCAGCGTGTACCCGGCCGTGGCCACGCCGTTCGACGAGTTGTGGAAGTTCCAGCCGTAGTCGATGACCAGCACCAGCGGCTCGGTCGACGGCGGCACGCCGATGTCGAGACGCTCGCCGACCGGGCCGGTCTCGACGTACTGCAAGGCGGTCTCGCCCAGCCGCACGCTGGTGATGGTGAGGTCGCCGATCTCGAACGAGGCCCCGGTCGACGTCGACGGCGCCAGGGTGATGGTCGCGCGCGCGGTGCGGGTGGCGAGGTCGACGGCGAGGGTGGTGTCGACGACGTCGCGCTCGAGGTCGGTGGCCGGTGGGTAGATCACCGTGGCGTCCACCCCGGGGTCACCGCCGCCACCGCCGCCGCAGGCGGCACCCAGCGCCAGAACGAGAGCCACGCACGAACCCGAGCGCATCCGCGCAGCCTATCCCCGCCGGCCCCCGGTCGGTAGTACGATACGCACATGACCCGGGGGATCTCGGTCGCGGCGCCAGCCGCGTTCGTTGCGACGTTTGCCGTCGCCTGTGTGGCACCGCAGAAGCAGGCGCCGATACCGCCGCCGCCGCCCGGCAACGCGCCGCCCCGGCTGCCCGGCGAGGTCGCCCCGCCGCCCAGCCGCATCTTTCGCTTCGAGTTCGATTACGAGCCGGTGGTGTCCCCAGGCGGCGCGCTCGCCGACCGCCACAACTCGGCGCAGGGGTACCGCTTCGCCTACTTCGGCGCCAATCCAACGCCCAACTTCGCGGTCGGCCTCTCGGGCCGGATCGTCGACACCTCGCCGGTCAACCCGGTCAGCCTCTACTTCTTCGATCTGATGGGCTTCTACTTCCGCTTGCACATCCCGGTCGCGCCGCAGCTCAAGGGGTACCTCGAGTTCGAGCCGACCGTGGTCGGCATGCACGTCCGCTGTGACGACCCCACCGACTTCTCCTGCAACGAGGAGGGCAACGAGTTCCTCCCGCGCGCCGGCCTCAACGGGCGCGCCGGCGGCATCTACGAGATCATCCCGGGGCGCCTCGATCTCGGCGGCTACATCGCGCTCGAGAAGACCCTGCCCGACGAGGGCGGCTGGTTCTCGATCGGCCTCTCCATCATCGCCCACGTCGGGCCCACCCACGCCGAGGTGAAGCGTCGCCAGGAGTGGTACCGGCAACAGCAACAGCAACAGCAACAGAAGAAGTAGGCGCGACGAGGCAGGGCCCGGTCAGGCCGCTCACGGATCGACGATCGGGAACCCGTACAGGTCGCACGGGTGGGTGAAGCGCACGACCTCGCCATCGTCGACCACGGTCGACGTGGCGGCGCCGTTGGTGGTCCCACCCCACTTGTAGATGCTGTTGGTGAAGCCCTGCCACACGCACATCTCGCCGGCGCTGAGGCCCCAGCGCACGGTGCGGTCGGTGGTGTTGTCGAAGTGGCAGGTGAAGCGCAGCTTGGTGTAGCCCTCGAGCGAGAACGGGGGATCGAGCACCTCGCCGAGCGGCTCGCCGACGCTGGCGCTGCTCGACGCGATGGTGACGTCTGGCCCGGGGCCGCCGCTGGCGACCAGATCGTAGCCGCGTCCCAGCGTGTGGTAGTGAGGAAACGAGTAGAACACCTCGTAGTCGATCGGCGTACCGATCACGATCTGGTGGAGGTCACCGACGTCGCACTCGATGGTCACCGACGACTTGCGGCGGGGCGGCAGCGCCAGCGGCCGGTACTGGAGTGCCATGGTCGCGAGCTTGGTGGTGACCTCGTCGGGCGCGATGGGCGTCACCGTCAGCTCGAGGCGCGTGGTCAGCGGCTCGTCGCCCGCGTTGAGCATGTGGATGCCCGAGACGATCTTGGCGTGCGCCGGGATCGGGATGACGACGCCGGGCGCGAAGGCCTGGCGCTCGGTCACCGCCTGGGTCGACTGCGCGAACAGCACGCCGCCGGCGCCACCCGCCACGACCTCATCGTAGGCGCGCGAGTCGCAGTTCCACACGCCGTCGGGGCCCGGGAAGGTGGTCTCGGGCACCCAGAACCAGTTGGAGTGATGGAAGCCGCTGCCCGTCACCAGGTCGACGGCGTTGACGTAGATCGGCTCGGTGTTGCCAAGCGGCGCGCTCACGCAGTCGCCGTAGGATTCCTCGCCGGGCGCGAGCACGAAGGGGCCGAAGGTGAACGTCTGCGGATCGGGTGTCGTCGGGCCGTCCTCACCATCGCCGCATGCCGCGACGCCCAGGGCGCCAGCAACCAGCACGAGCGCAACCAGCGAGACGCGACCCCGGCGGAACGTGGACATCGGCTCCTCCCGACCCGGAACCTAGTCCAATCGCCGGTTCCTGCCAAGTCAAATGTTGACCGTTCGGTCATGTTATTTGCAGGTACACTCGGCGCCCATGCCATCCCTCCGTGACTGGGCCGACGGGCTCTGGACCGGCGCCGCCCGGACCGATCACACCTCGATCCTGGGCTCCATGCTGGGCGCCGGCGTCGGCCTCGACGAGGTCGCTCCCGGCGTCGCCTTCGTGCCCAACCTGGGCAACGTCGCCGTCGTCGACGGCGGTGACGGCCTCACCCTGATCGACACCGGTAGCTTCCTGTCGGCGCCGCTGGTGTTTCGCCAGGTGAGGGCGTGGCGCAGCTCGACGCTCCTGGCCGCGATCTACACCCACGGCCACGTCGATCACGCGATGGGCATGGGCCCGTTCGACGACGAGGCCCGCGCTCGCGGCGACGCTCGCCCCCGGGTCTACGCCCACGAGGCCCTGGCGGCGCGCTTCGATCGCTACAAGCTCACCGCCGGCTGGAACCAGGCCATCAACACCCGCCAGTTCCGGATGCCCGGGCTGCGCTGGCCAACCGAGTACCGCTATCCCGACGTCACGTATCGCGATCGCTGGCAGCTCGAGGTCGGCGGCGCCCGCCTCGATCTCCATCACGGCCTGGGCGAGACCGACGATCACACCTGGGTGTGGCTGCCGGCCCAGAAGGTGCTGTGCACCGGCGACCTCTTCATCTGGGCGGCGCCCAACTGCGGCAATCCGCAGAAGGTGCAGCGCTTCGTGAGGGAGTGGGCCGACGCGCTCGACACCATGCGTGCGCTCGGCGCCGAGGTGCTCCTCCCCGGCCACGGGCCGCCGATCTTCGGCGCCGATCGGGTCGAGCAGGCGCTCGACGAGACCGCCCGCCTCCTGCGCACCATCCATGATCAGACCGTGGCGGCGATGAACCTGGGCATGCGGCTCGACGACGTGGTCGCCGCCGTCGACATCCCGCGCGATCTGCTCGAGCGGCCCTACCTGCGCCCGGTCTACGACGATCCCGCCTTCATCATCCGCAACGTCTGGCGTCGCTACGGCGGCTGGTGGGACGGCAACCCGGCCCACCTGCTTCCGCCGCGCGAGCGGGCGCTGGCGGCCGAGATGGCGGCGCTGGCCGGCGGCGCCGCGGCCCTGGCGGCGCGCGCCGAGACCGTCG
>SXJR01000418.1 GCA_005779305.1 Myxococcales bacterium | reverse complement strand
TCGCCGACGAACGACCGCATCTGCGTCCGCTCCCCGTCGAGCCGTTTCGGTACTACGCGTTCGGCGACCGCGGCGTTCACCTCGACGGCGACGTCGAGATCGCCGGCGCCTACTACGCGCCGCCTCCCGGTTGGATCGGTCGTTCGGTGCGCGTGCAGTGGGACGAGACTCACGTGCGGCTGCTCGACCCGAACACCGGCGTGCTGCTGCGCGAGCACGTCGTTGCCGACCGCGGCCGTCATCGCATGCTCCCCGAGGATCGGCCATCGCGCACGCCGCCCGAAGTGCGCGCCCTCTTCGTTCGCGCGCACGGTATCGGCTTCGCAACCGGGGCGATCGCCGACGCGATCTACGCAGAACACGGCCAGCTCGGCATCCGCCGCGTCCTCGGGCTCTGTGCGCTCGCCAAGCGCCACGGCGCGCTCACCGTCGAGCGCGCTGCGCAGGTGGCGCTCGACGCCGGCGCGCTCACGTATCGCGCCGTGAAGACCTACCTCGAACGCAATCCGTCGCCGCCGATCGGGCTGCGGCAGATCGATCCGCTCATCCGCGACCTCACCCAGTACCGCGACCTCGTGTGTCGCCTCAGCCAAGGAGAGACCTCTTGAACCTCGTCGAAATCGATCGCGCGCTGCGCAAGCTGCGCCTGTCCGGCATGGCCGACGTACTCGATATCCGAATCCAAGGCGCCGCCGCCGAACGCCAGCCTCACGTCGACTTCCTCTCGGCGCTCGTCGGCGATGAGCTGCTGCGCCGACAGGATCGCTTGCTCGCCCGCCGCATCAAGCAGGCCGGCTTCCGCGACGGCGGCAAGACCCTCGACAGCTTCGACCTCGACTTCAACAAGAAGACGAACCGCCAGCTCGTGTACGAGCTCGCCACGGCTCGCTTCATCGAACGACGCGAAGACGTTCTCTTCCTCGGGCCGCCGGGCACCGGCAAGAGCCATCTCGCGCAAGCGCTCGGGCTCTCCGCGATCCAGCAGGGGCACCGCGTGCTCTATCGCGAGGCGCACGTGCTCCTCGACGAGCTCGCCGACGCGACCCTCGAGAAACGGCGCAAGGAGGTGATGACCGACTTCGCGACCGTGCCGCTCTTGATCATCGACGATCTCGGCATGCGCAAGCTACCGACGACCGCGGCGGAGGACCTGCTCGAGCTGATCATGCGCCGCTACGAGCGCGCGTCGACGCTGCTTACCTCGAACCGCCCCGTCGAGGACTGGGGCAAGCTGCTCGGCGACACCGCCGCGGTTTCGGCGCTCCTCGATCGGCTGCTCCACCACGCCCACGTGCTTCAGTGCGGCCCCAGGAGCTGGCGCACGCATCACGCCGCAAACTTGCCCAAGGCGGCGGCATCGCAGTAGATGACCTCCGTTCCTGCACGACCGAAGTGGCCGGTTTTCACGTGATCACGACTGGCCGGTTTTGAGGTGATCGCCGACGCGTATCGCATCGAGGACATCCTCGGCGCCGGGCTCGATTGGCGCGGATCCGCCGTCGCCGTGTAGTCGGGATGTTGAGGCACGAGAGGTGCTTGAGCACCCCTACGCCGTAGTTGCTACGGATAGGGTGCGTCTTGCCGACGCGGTAGCTGACCTTGCCTACCTTGCGTAGTGGACGACGATCTCGACCGCCACCAAACGATCAAGTTGATGAACACCAGTTGTACTCGGCCTTCTTGCTGCCACCTGGCCGCCAGACGAACGGGGCAGACCAGTGGGCAACGAGGACCAACCGAGGCGAACCCCACGCGCATCGGCGTGTGATCTCACCAGGCGCGCGAAGGAGTTCAGCTTGTCGCCGCGCGCGTGAGGGGTCCAAATCCCGTTGGGAGACGTCTTCGTCTACTCGATCACGAGCTGCACCGGTCGCAACTCAGGGAGTGCATTCCCCAGCCCGACACGACGATCGCCTTTGCGTCGGTGCTCGGTTCCTCCTCTTTCTTCTCGTCCGCACTCATCGAGCCCGAACGCTAGCACGCACCGCCTCTCGTCGTTCATTCACTTCGAGCGCTTGGTCCTCGGCAATGATCAACCCGCCGCTTCTCTCCACTTGCACGTCATCGCTCCTATGCTGGTCGCGGCCCGTCACCCGTGTGAGGGGCTTGCGTGGTCTACTTCTTCAGATCCGAAGGAACGAGCCCGAGCCGTTCGCGCACCGCAATGGTGGCGTCCTCGAGATCGATCCCTCGTTGGAACACGGTCGCCAGGTTCACCGCATCGAGCACTGCGATCGACGGCGATGCTGACGGGCCCCGCGCTGCCGTATGCAGCCACACACGACCATCTCGCACGTGGTAGGGCCACACGTCGCCAATACCGTCCGGCGACCGCAGCCGGACGGCGGCGACGAGCTCGCCCGTTCGGCCGTCGAAGGCGGACAATTCCGAGCGCGACACCGCGTCCACCGCGTACCAGCGTTCCCCCGCGCGAAACACTGCGGAGTGCAGGAGTTCGTCATTAGCGGGGCTGGACCACGCAATCCGCCCCGCTTCCAGGTCCAACATGACCAAGCGCATCTTTCCGTCACCTCGCAACTCGTCCTGTACCTGGACATGTGGTGCGAACCGCGTCAGATCGCCGGAGAACGGTGCCGCGTGCGGGTAGATCTCGTCGATGGAATACATGTCGACAATTCTGACCGCGCCGAGGTCGATGGCATGAAGCAGCGCACCCTGCGCATCGAAGATCCATACCTGTGTTCGTTTGTCGGCACGACCATCGAGACTCACCTCGACCAGCAGCACGAGGCGATCGCGGTATCGGCCGCACGACAACAACGCCGGGATCCTGGTCGGGTGCCCTATCGGGTGGAACGGCGCTGCGATCACCCGGCGCGCCGAAGGATCGCCGTTTCGGAACGCCACGAGCGACCTGTCGCTCTCCATGGTCTCGTACGTCACCGTGACATACTCGTCCGCGACGGCGCACCCACCGAACCACGTTGATACGGCTTGGGGCGATACGGTGCCGTGGGCATCGTAGACCACGGTCTGCGCTGCGGTGACGATGACGCGAGTGCCGATGACGTTGGGAGAATAGAATCCGTCCTCCGCAGGTTGCTTCGAGACGATCCGCCCCGTCCGCATGTCGACCATGAAGAGCCATGTCGACGTGCCATCGTTGGCCCACTGAGCGACCATCTCTCCGGCCAGGGGCAGCGCGACGACATATGCTGGCGTATCGGGCTGAGCGCTGGTGGACGTCTCCGGGACGTACGGCGTAAGGACCGTGTCCCAGACGAGTGCACCCTTCTCCAACGAGAAGGCGGCTAGTGCGTGATCTGTGGGCTCGTGGCCACGCATGTGCGCGTACCGCACCATCACGATGTCATCGGAGACCGTGATTCCGTTGTACGGCGCGATCGTCACGGCGGAGCCGGCGAGCGGTATCGACCACGTCATCCGCCCGGTGCTTTCGATGCGCGCGACCTTCTCGTGCTTCCCATCGGTATAGATGACGACGGCACTGCTCGTGCCGACAGGCTGCAGCGCTGAGATGAACACATCCGGCTGTCGCCGATCACGACATGCTACGAGCGCGATGAGTGCGACGGCGCCGACGATCGCAGCACGCTTACGCCTCATGCTTCGTCCGTCTCAAGCAACGAAGCCGAAAGGACGCTATCGAGAACCTCGTCCATCAACTTGCGGGCACCGGTGTGCTGCCTAGCGGTACCCGTTCCAGCGGCCTTTCGCGTGAGCCAGGTCGACTGCGTGCCCGAAGCGCCGGTGTTGTCGACGAACTCAATCTCGCCGCTCTCGTTCTGGACAACGCACACCTTGAACTCTGCGACGCCTTTCGCCTTGCCGGTTGCTCTGACCACCACTGAGAGTCCACGCAGTCGGTGTTGGTTCTCCTTGAGGAGCTCTTCGAATGACGATCTGGTGATGCCGCCGCACCGGACTGCGACCACCTTCACCGGCGTCTTCGGGGCGTTGTAGTCGGCGGCGATCTCGACATCGACCACGCCGTCGATGAGCGCGACGCGCCCGCGCTCGGGTGCGGTTGCGGTGGCTCCCCGGACGTTCGTGACCTTTTCAAGGCCCGAACCTGGCGGCGCATCCGCCGACCCGAGGGCTCCTTGTGCGAGAAATCGCATCCACGACATGCGCCCCTGGTGCGCTTGGAGATCCCTCGCGTGCTCCACGCCAAGGGTGATCGCATCGACGACATGTCGAAACGTCGCCAGCGTCGCAGTCCCGTTCTTGTGGAGCTGGGGCAGATATCCGTTGAACACCACGTTGAGCTTCGTCTCTCTAGCGGCAGCCTGCTTGCTGATCAGTCGGTCTTGCATGTCGAAGAAGTAGATGGCGGCTTGCCCGCCCTCCTCCTTGAAGTCTTTCGCCGCCTCGTTGAGTACGTCCCTGGCGGTCTGCCTGATCAGGGCTTTCACGCTATCCGCAACGAAGTCCAGCGTAGGCTCGGTGGGCTCGATCGTCTTCTGCGATGTGCGCACGCGCGGGCGGGGCGGAGAGGTCCATGTCGGTTCTTCTTCGACCTTGCGCTTGATCGCACCCGCTACGACCCCGGCGATCCCCGCGGTTGCCAAATCGACGGCGCCGATGGCGATCGCCCACGCGACGGAGCGTGCCGGGGGCCGGCGCTCGCGAACGAACGCGCCAGCCTCGCGAGCGGCCAAGCCGATGCCCCCGATTTGCTCTCTGACGATGAAGTTCATCTGCCTGACAGCTTCTCGGTAGAGACTACCGAACGCAGCTTCCTGACCTCGGTGGGGTGGCGGACCATCGCGCTTGGTGTAGTCCTCGAATTCCTTCTTCAGATCAGCCGCCGCCTTCGAATCTCGCGCAGTAGCTTCGGCCAACGCTTTCTGCCGCCGTGCGGCCTCGGCGGCTTCGGCGTGCGTCGGCTCGCCATCCATGTGCGCCTTTCCTCGAAGCTCGATGGTGATCTCCTCCGGTGGAACGGCGCCCATCTGCCACGTCGCGTGGATTCGCAGCTGCGCATTCACCTCAGAGCGGGCGCGTGGAAAGAAGCCAACCACGATCGGTTTGGTGACACGCTCATGCGCGGGCCGAAGATGCTCCGGTTTCGCGCGCACGACGAACTCGCTCGCACCGACCACGTTCGCAGTGATCGTCGCCGCGTACCTGGGATTGAGATTCACGACGTAGATGTCGATCGTGGGACCTTCGCCAACGATCGTGTCCGGGAACTCGACCTTGGCTGGCGCATGTAGGGATCGACCCTTCGGGGTTGGCGCTGGCTTCTTTGCGATCCCTCGGTACTCCGTTCCTTTACGTTTCGTCCCTTGCTCTTCCAGCCCCTTGCCTTTCGTTCCAGGCTCGCCGATCCCGCGATTCTTCGCAGCGATGCCGCGTTGCTCATCGGTGATGGGCGGGGTGGGGCCGCCACGCGGCTGGTCGTCCGGTGGGTTCTGTGGCGGAGGTGGAGGCATCGGTTGCGCCTGCTGTTCGCGGATCTGCCTGGTCGTTTAGGGAAGCCCCATCGGGGTGCGCCTGCTTACGTGTCGTCGTCGGGCACGACGATTCCACCGGACTGGCCCTGGATGACAGTTAGTTTCTCGATGTCGGGGTCTCCGAGCTCGTCCGCCAGGATGCGCGCGCCGCGCCGCACATTCTCCAGCCGTGCCTTGGCGGCCTCGGCCTCGGCCTTGGCCGCGTCAGCCGCCCTGTGGCGCAGCTTGAAGTCCTCGAGGATCGGCTGGTCGGCCGGCAGTGCCTCGATGAAGAGCGCGTCGGTGGGTACGGCGATGATCTCCTCGAGCGGTCGCGGGTCCTGGAGGATCCGCCGATGCGCCTCGTCGAGGCCGGGTCTGATCGCGGCGAGCTCCTCGGGCGTGAGGTGCTCCTTCGCGCAGCAGAAGTAAGCTTCCAGTTCCGATCGCGTCAGGTTGGCGAGGTGTTGCGGATCATGCGCACCCATCGCCGCATCCACATACGGCACCATCATGTACTGCGTGATGAGGTTCTGCTCGAGCAGAGGGAAGATGGCGTAGTTGCCCCGATAGCCCAGGGGCCGGTGCAGATCGGCGACATCCGCAAGCGGCACGGTCTCTCCCGTCAGCGTCGGCTCGATGTCGGCGCGGATGACCAGCGGGCGCGTCCAGTGCGGCGGCAGCGGCGGCACGGTGTCGTCCTCCTCGAGGCGGTACCGCAACGAACCGCCAACGACGGGAACCTTCACCTTGTGGAGACGGAAGTAGCGCTGATCGGGAGGCTCGTGATCCCAGATCGCCTGCATGTAGTAGAGGATGTTCTGCTTGATGTGCAGCCGCAGGCGCTGCACCTCGACCGTCTTGTCGAGGAGCGCCCGGCTCGCCGCTACCCACTTGTCCGTCATGCCGGTCAGCGTCGACTGCTCGCGCTGCAACTGCTCCGCGATCGCCCGCTCGTTGGCCTCCGACCGATCGAGCGCCTCGCGCGCCGCTTCGAGTCGTGCCTTCCGCTTCTCCTCACTCTCAGCCCAAAACCAGATTCCCAGCTTCCTGATGGCGAGCTGGTACATCGGATCGTCTTGATCCACCAACCCAGCGGCCAGCTTCACGGCGAACTGAACGCCTTGGAACAACAGCTCGGAGTTCGCGTGCGCAGCGACCAGGCTGTCCTTCAGGGCGATCACGACTTGCCGCTGCGTGTCCAGGTTCGAACGAAGAGTGCCGACCGCCGCCTCTTCACCGACCAGCGATCCGGTCACCAGATCGAGCGCAGGCGCGAAGGACGGATCGAGCAGCACGCGCCGCAGGATCCAGTCGTGTTGCAGGATCCACGTGAGGTTGATGTGGTTCGGTCGAGGAACCGGCTGCGCGACCAGGATGACCGGCGTCACGCGGTGAAGCCGTTCGGAGACGTTGTAACGACGCTGGAGCTGATAGAAGAGGAACGTGACTGCGAGCTCCTCGTTGGGGTTGATCAGCTTTCCCGTGTCCTGTGAGGTGATCTGCTCGCTCGTCTCGAAGGCGACGTCGACCGAGCGATCGGTCTCGTACTCGGAGCTCGCTTTGCGGACCGCCTCGCGGAAGTTCTGGCGCGTGTCGCTGGAGGACTTTGAGTCCTCGCGATTGACTCCGCCGCTGATTGGCCCGTAGCTCCCGCTGGCCTCGTAGCCCGTTCGCTGTTCGGCGGTGGCCACGATGTCGCGAACCGCGCGCTGGGTCGACTGCTCCTCCGAGCGCGTGACGCTCTTGAACTTCTCCTTGGTCTCCGTGCGCCGCTTGGTTGTCGTCGTCACCGAGCGCGCGTACGTACGTTCCTCGCGCGGCGCCAGCGTCACCGTCTTCACGAGCTTGCCGGCCTGATAGCTGAGCGGCTTCCAGATCTGTCGGTACGTGGTCACCAGTCCGAAGTTGATGGCCGTGCCCGTGTCATCGGCGGCGTAGACGGTGAAGCGGTAGGGCTCGTGGAGCTTCCGTTCCAGCTCAGCCAGCAAAGCAGAGACCCAGCGCATCCCATCGTCGCCCAGCGGATCAGGGATCCCCGTGACGATTCCGAGGCTCTGGAGCAGGCCGCCGGGAAGGCCTCGCTGCTTCATCGCGGCAGGCGCCTCGCGGGCAAGGAAGCGCGCTTCGCGACGGAGCAGATCGGTGGCTCCGACGACACCGCGCGTTGGTCGGCCGCCGAGGCGGTTCACCTCGTCATGAAGCTGCGCCGCGGTTTCGACCGCTTCTTCGTCGATCAGATCACGCCAGACGTCCTCGAACGGGATCAGGATCGCCTGGAAATCGAAAAGCGATGCCGCTTCCGAGGGGCCGCTGCGCACATCGAGTCCCTCGACGCGACGCCACACATCGGCAGCGCTGGGGCGGCGCTCGGTCCCATCCGAGCGTGACGGTCGGAGCTCGGCCCAGACGGCCGCGGCGATCTCGTCGGCGTGCTCGTGGTCATCCGGCGGTTCCGGCGGAACCGCCGGCGCCGGAGGGCACGCCTCCTCCAGCGTGCGCGGCGCGCGGCACTCCGCGGCCAGGAGGTCGACCGAGCTGCGCTCTCCCGAGCGGTCCGGTCCGTAGAGCAACGGCTCGATCAGCTCGGCTGCAATCGTCCCGTCGGGTCCCGCCGCGGCCTCGAGTTCCGCGCGTCGCTCGGCCGAGACAGGAATGAACCCGCGCCGCGGTCTACGTACAGGCGGCTTGGCGAACCCATGTCCCAGCACCGTCGCCAGCTGTGCCGAGGTCGGCATGTCCGGCGGTGGCGCAACGTCGCCACGATTGCGAAGAACCAGCTCCGAGCGGAAGGCCGCGGCCGTCGCCTGCGCATCGTCTCGCAGGGGATCGAGACGCGCGCGAACGGCGCCCTTGACCTCGGCCTCGTAGGAGCTGTCGGCCGCGGCGCGCGCAAGGAACGTCCCCAACGCCGGCAGCTCAGCTGCCACCGCGTCGGGCTTTTGCGTTCCGAGGACACCCGCGCCCACGAGCGTCGCGAACGGGATCCGGATCGTCCACGCCTCGTGGTGACCAGCCGCATTTCGAGGCTTGGCGTCGGCGTACAGAATCGTCGGCTCGGCGCGGTCGACGGAGACCTCGAGCTGGAGGTTCCAGACCGTCTTCTCGTCGCCTTTGTACTCGATCCGAAACGTACCGTCTTGCGCGCTCGCAGCGGACCCGATGCGGCTGCGCGCGCCGCCTTGCGGGAACGAATACACGGACACGGTGAGCCCACCAACGCCCTTGCTCGACTCTTGAATGAAGACCGTTCCTGTTACCGTTCGCATGGTTCACCAGCCTGCCCGCGGCGAGGATAGGGATCAATCGGAGGGACGGGGAATTCGTTCACTCGGCCCGTTCAAGAGAGCTTCAGAGAAGGCACTCCTCCGTCGCGAAGTACGCTGTCAGGCGGATCGCGCCCACTTCGCACGATGCGGCCGTCGCATCCGATCCCCACCGCGGCAGCTCCTTGGCATAGCCGTCGACACGAGCGATCGCCATGCGAAGCCATTTGGTCCAAACCTCGTCGTGTCTGACGCACGCGAGCGCTTTCATCGCCTTCGCGCGGTAGACGTCGCAAGCGGCGATGGAGGTTGCGTTGGCCCCCCCAGGCACGACAGGCTCGGGCCACGGATCAGGCCGCAGCCAGATCTTCGCGGTCTTCGCGAAGATGATCGCGCGCCGCGTGCCCAAGGGACCGTCATATCGCGAGCCCTTACGCGCGGAGATTTCGCCGTGTTCGCCGCTGGCACCGTACACGGTGTGGTCGTCTGCTATGGCGATCGCCAGGTGGCCGTTGCGATGCCAAGAGGTCCCGTCGCGCTTGACCATGAGCTTCATGTCGCGCCCTCCGACGAAGACATTTCCTGCATCGTCGATCGTGGCGAACACCGTGCCGTCGATCCGCAAGAACTCTCCTCTTGGCGTTAGCCGGCCGTAGGGCACAGCAAGGAACGCCGTCGAGTCGTAGCTGATCGACACGTATCCGGCTTCGTCCAGAGTGATTACGACTCCGTCCAAGCCGGCCCACGCCAGGCTAGCGGGCGAGATCTCGAGAATCGCAGGAGGCGTCGTCGCGGAGGACGTCCGCTCCGACACCGCCGGGAGAGCGCCGCCTTCGGCAGGTGCCATGCGCGTGTATCGCAGCAGTCCGGCGTCATTGTCCGTCCCGAGATTCGTCTCGGTCAGCCATGTCCCCTGCACTGCAACGAAGTCGCCTACTACAATCTCAGGTACGACGGGCCATGAGGTGATGATCTCTGGCGGAAGGCTCGCCCGCTCCGAGCGCGTCAGGGGTCGCGGTACCTCGACAATCCACAACGACGTAGCCGTGGAGGCATGAGGTGCTTCGCCCAGGTAGAACCTCGGGCGCTCGCACCAGTCCAGGTCTTCTTCGGGGCGGTCTTCCGCTTCCGCGAGAGTCCAGCCAGTCGTCTCCCGCGCGTCTTCGACGCAGTCGTAGCCCGCGGTGACGTACCCTTCAATCACGATCTCCTTCTCGAGAAGCTCTTCGCCCCGAACGCGCATCTCCGCCACCGAGTAGCGACCGACGGGCGCCGGATATGGCTCGGGTGGCAACTCGCGCAGCGCTTCATTGATCGCGGTGGGGGCCGCACCCGGCGGCGGCAAGCTCTTGCCTCCACACGCTACGAGTGGTGCGAGCAGAATCAACAGCGATGCGCAGGCTAGAAACACGGTGCGCTTCCTCAATTCGCTTCTCGTGCTCGCGCAACGTCGAGTCATCGTGTTATGTCCTTTGGACCAGCCAGTGAACCAATCGCCAATACTAAGAATTGTCATAGAAATCAATCGATAAAATTGCGGGAGTCAGCATCACCAACAGTCTCGATGGCGGAGTTGGGGTTCTTTGCAGAGGTGTCTTTCGTGAGCTCGCGTCGAAGGTTGCTTGGAAAACGACCATGGTGTCCACCGAGGCGAAACCACACACCAATGCAGGCGCCGTATCCGTCCGGGGAAGGACGACTGGCGCCTCGCGCGCGCGTGAAGTCGATTCTCCGCGGCCGCGGACGTGAGTTCTGGATCGCCACCGTCGGCGGCTGCGAGCGCAGCGAGCTGACGCAGGCAAGCTTCGCGACGCGGCGCGGGCTGAGCGTCGCGACGCGACGGCCCTATCGGCTGCGGAGGGCGCGGAAGGCGAGCGTGTCGTTCGTGCCGGTGAGAGTGACAGCCTCGACCGCGATCGACGGCCTCGGCGCGCTGGTCGGCGAGCGCGGCCACGACAGCTACAGCGGGCACCTCTACGTGTTCGTGTCCCGACGCGGAGACCGAATGAAGATCCTGACGTGGTCGGCGGGCGGAATCGTCTCTACTCTTAGCGGTACGTGGTTCCGTCGAAGTGCCAGACCACGGTCCGGATGCCCTCCCGGCTCGGGTGTGAGCGGTCCTTCACGTGGACCTTGACGTCCAACCACGACTCGCCGGCGGGCGTCGTACGTGTCGTTCCAGGGCGCAACGCCTCTATGTAGCGGGGGGCGAGGACGGTTACATGGGCGCCATCTCCGCAGTTGAGGTAGATCGCGCTGAGGCAGCCGCCTGAGGCGCAAGAATCGCGGCCGCTCACCGCGAGGTCGACGAGCCCGTCGGCGTTCAGATCGGTGCGCCAATCGTCGATCGCGCCCTCGTCGAACACTGGTGTTCCGCCGACCGCGATGTGCCAGTTGCGGTGCGTGCGTCCGTCGGCACGGAAGGCGATGCCACGATCCCGAAAGGTCACTTGTCTCCCGGTGGAGCAAAGAGAGGGCCTCCCGCTGCTAATCGCTGCAGGCGGCGCATCGGGCGCGCCGGGCGTCATGGGGGCAGCTGTCGGCGAGGCGGATGTCCGCGACTCTGCGTTGGCAACGCTCGGCCTCGCCATGGACGGCGAGGACGTACACGCGTGGAGCCAGGCTGACGCAAGGCTGATAAGGCGCACGGGAGTCATCAGCGCAGAATGTCGTGGGGCGGGCAGTCTATTCGTGGCGCGTACACCAACCTCGAATCCAGGGGCAAGTGACGAGCCGCGATCGTCGACAGTGTTCGCCGCGGCCGGGGGAAATCCAGGGCCATATCCAGGTCGAAATCAGAGGGCATGTCGGGGGCCATGTTTGGGGGATATCCGCGTCATGCGCCCCCGGCGGGATCGCAAGAAAAGTGGTCGGTCGATGGGATCTACCACCCTCCTCCTGACCACTAGGTAAGTAGGACCCGACGCAGCGACGTCGCGCGGTCCACAACCCCTCGACGTTTCTGGAGTGCCTGTGAACGAGATCCTTTTCCGTATTGCCCGTGCCGTTCGCCGCGTCCCGATGTTCCTCGCGTTCGCCGCCCTCGCGCTCGTGCTGCTCACGTGGCGCTGACCGCCGCGACGCTCGCGCTGTCAGCGCCGCCGATCGCGCCGTATCTGACCGCGGTCGAGGCCGCGGGCTACCTCAGGTATCGCGGCGCGAGCGGAATCCGCGCAGCGGTGCGCCGTCGCGAGCTGATCCCCGACGGCGCCGGCCCGCGCGGCACGCATCTGTTCCATCGAGACACGCTTGATCAGTTCGCACGGACGCGGGCACGATTGCTCGGTCGGCTGGCGTCGCGCCCGGTGCCTGGAGATGACCATGGCAAGGACGCAGACGAAGTATCGAGGCATCGTGCAGCTAGCGAAAAACCATCACGAGATCCGGGTGCGAGCCACGTGTCCGCGCACCGGACGACGCAAGGAGGTGCGACGAGAAGAGACGTGCACGCTGACCGAAGCGCGCGCGTTGCAGCAGAAGTGGCGCGAGGAACTGGAGCGCGGGCTCATCGCGAGCGCCGCGCCGCGAATCCGCCTGCGGGACTTCGTGCGCTCGTGGCTACGTGGCAGGATCGAAGCCGGCAAGCTCAAGCCGTCGAGCGCAGCCAAGATCGCGGTGGTGTACGACCTGCACATCGCGACGTCGGAGATCGCGGATCTTCACATCGATGACATCACGCCCGATGACATCGATCGGTGGCTCGACGGGCTGAGGCGCAAGCGGTACGCACCCGGCAAGGGCGCCGCGTCGAAGCGCAAGGGCGAGAAGGTTCGCGGGTATTCGTCCACGACGATCCGCGGTTACTACCGCGTGCTGCGGACGATCATCACGGCGGCGACGGCGAGAGCGCGTCTGCCCAATCCGTGTGCGGCGGTCGAGTCGCCGGTGGCGACCTCGCGGAACGACAACTTCCTCACGCGCGACGAGCTGCCCAAGGTGCTCGCGCATGTGGAGCAGTCGTCGCCCGCCTGGTACCCAGCGGTGCTCCTCGACGTGCTCACGGGATTGCGGTGGGGCGAGCTCTCAGCGCTGCGCTGGGATGATGTGGACGAAGCGCAGGAAGTGATCCGCGTGTCGCGCGGCAACTATCGGGGGACGGCGATCGACTCGACCAAGACCGGCACCGTGAAGCTCGTGCCGCTTCTGCCCATGGTGGCCGATGCGCTGCGGGCCCACCGGTTGCGGATGGTCGCGTCGCAGCATCCGGGCCTACGTGCCGGATGGATCTTCCCGAACGAGGCCGGCAACCTCCACAAGGGGGCGCCGCTGCGGAAGGTGCTCGACGAGGCGTGCGCCGCGGCGAGCGTGGGCCGGCGGGTGACGCCGCACGGTCTGCGCCACACCGCGAACGACCTCCTGCGGCGAGTTGCCTCAGCGGAAGTGACGCGCGCGATCGTCGGTCACGCGACCGAGCAGATGACCCACCACTACAGCCACGTGGACGAGAACGAAAAGCGCGCGGCAGCGGCGCGCGTGCTGGACGTACTGAACGGTGGAAAAGGGGTGGAGACTGGGGTGGCCGACACCGGGACGTCCGCCGAGCCTTCCGCGCCGCCAAAGAAAAACCCGGCGGGGTCGCCGGGTTAGTCAGAGGAGCCGCCCGGATTTGAACCGGGGAATGGTGGTTTTGCAGACCACTGCCTTACCACTTGGCTACGGCTCCGATCGTCGACGGGTTTACCCTACCCCAGGTAGGCGTCGCAAGCGATCGCGTCCGCCGTTGCTGGTGTAGCTTCGCGCGGTGGCGAAGCTCTATTTCCGCTACGGCACCATGGACAGCGCCAAGACGCTGAACCTCCTCGCCGTCGCCCACAACTACCGCAAGCAGGGCAAGCGTTGCTTGCTCATCAAGCCGCGGGTCGACACCCGCTTCGGCGCGTCGATCATCGCGTCGCGGTCGGGGCTCGAGGCCGAGGCCGACCTGGTCGTCGACGAGACCACGCGGCTGCCGGCGGCGGTGTTCATCGGCTACCACTGCGTGCTGGTCGACGAGGCCCAGTTCCTGGCGCCGGAGCTGGTCGAGGACCTGCGCCGGGCCACGGTCGATCCCGGCGTGCCCGTCATCTGCTACGGCCTGCGCACCGACTTCCGCAGCCACCTCTTTCCGGGATCGCAACGCCTGCTGGAGCTGGCCGATCGCATCGAGGAGGTGAAGGTCACTTGCCAGTACTGCAACTCCAAGGCGATCTGCAACCTGCGCCTGGCCGGGGGCAAGGCGGCCATCGATGGACCGACGGTTCAGCTCGGCAACACCGAGTATCACCCCGTGTGCTGGCGCCACTGGGACGAGGCGGTGACCGCTGCTCGTCGCGGCCCGGTTACAACTGGCGACGAACTAGTACCATGAAATGACAAAAGAAGATTGGCTGCCCAGCGCGCCGGGCCGTAGCGTACGGCCTCAAGGACCCACCAACCAGAGTGCCGGGTCCTGGAGGAAGATTTCAACATGAAGAAGATGATCACGATCCTCGCCCTCGCCTCGGCCCTCGCCCTCACCGGCGCCTGCAAGAAGAAGGAGGACGCCGGCGCGGGCTCCGCTTCGGCCGGCAAGGTCGACGACAAGGGCTCGGGCGCTGCCTCGGCCTCGGGCTCGGCCGCTGCCTCGGGCTCGGCCGCTGCCTCGGGCTCGGCCGCTGCCTCGGGCGCTGCCTCGGGTTCGGACACGGGCTCCGCCGCCGCGTCGGGTACCGCCGCTCCCGCTGCCGGCTCGACCGGTTCGGCCGAGTGCGACGAGTACCTGAAGGCGTTCGACGACATGGCGAACAAGTGCAAGGACAAGCTCGGCCCGGCCTTCGACGCCATGAAGCAGAGCCGCGACGGCCAGGCCGCCGCGTTCGCCGAGTGGAGCAAGCTCGACGAGGCCTCGCGCAAGATGACCATCGACGCCGCCGGCCCCGGCTGCAAGGCTGGCACCGAGAGCCTCAAGACCACCGCCTCGGCGATGGGCTGCACGCTGTGATCTAGCTGAGGGACCCGGAACAGGTCCCCAAGACGAGAACGCCGGCCGCGAGGTCGGCGTTCTTGTTTTCGGCAGGCGTGACTACCGAGCGGCCTGCGTCGGCGTCAGCAGCTTCACGTCCTCGACCTTGATCGACGATCCGCGGCCGTCGTCGTGGCAACGCACGATGGCGGCACCGCGGCGGGGCGGCGGGCCGGCGCGCCGAGGCGCGGCCCAGAACGCATCGAGCGCGACCGCGCCGAAGAGGACGAGCGCCAGGCTCCACAGCAGGAAGCCGCGCTCGAACGCCGGCGGGCGGCGTGATTCACAACGAAGTGCCGGCAGCGGGTCGCTCATGCTGTCCCCCGGGGCGGTGCGTTGTCTTCAGCATAACCGAGAGCGGCGACGACGCGGCCGAAAATGCGAACGCGGCCCGGAGGCCGCGTCGTCGATCACCGGTCAACGCACCATCAGCACAGGGGCTGATCGGGCGGGCACCGCAGCTTCACGCCCGCCTTGACCTTGTCGAGGCGGGCTTGGGCCTCGCGCTGCTGGCGACGGATGTCGGCCTGGCGCGCCGCGACCTTGTCGCGATCGGCCTGGCTGGTCGCCGCGGCCAGCTGCCGCTCCGACTCCGCCATCTGCTTGTCGAGATCCTTCTGTGCCGCGATGAGGCCTTCGACCGTCGCCTTGAGCTCGGCCGTCTCGCGCTCCTTCTGCTCGCGGAGTTCGCGGTCCTTCTTGGCGTTGTCCTCGGCGATGGCGCGCTTGCGATCGGCCTCGGCCTTCTCGTTCGAGCGCTGGACCATGAAGATGACCGCGCCCGCGGTGACCACGGCGAAGATCAGCATGGCGACGACCAGCGCGACCGGGCGCTTCTTCGAGGCCTCGGTCTTGCGGATCTCCATCTCGTGCTGGAGGCGCGCGGCCTCGAGCTGAGCCTGGTGCTCGGCACGGGCGCGGGCCTCGGTCTCCTGGATGCGCAGACCTTCCTCGCGCACGCGAGCCTCGGCGGTCTCGCGCTCGAGACGAGCGGCCTCCAGCTCCTGCTGGCGCCGGTACTCCTCGGCGTCCTTGGCCTTGCGCTCTTCCTCCATGCGCTGGCGGATGCGCGCCTCCTCGGCGGTCTTGGCAGCGTCCTCTTCCTCTTTGACGCGCGTCTCCTCGATCGAGCGAAGCTCGCGCAACGAGAAAAGAACCGAATTCTCACGCTTCTCGGACTGGGCCATCGTAGGTCCTCGCGCCTTCATCTGTACCACGCACGATCCGGCCGGGCAACGGGGTGGCGGGGTGCTCCCCGTCGGAGAGACACCATGGCGCGTCGCGCTGTTGCGCCCGCCATTGCGCTGGCCCGGGGGCGTGCGCTACATCCGCCGGACGTGGGCTTCGTCGACCTCCACTCGCACGTCCTGTTCGGGCTGGACGACGGATCCCGCGACCTCGCGACGTCTCGCGCCATGATCGCAGCGCTGGGAGCGGTCGGGTTCACCGAGATCTACGCGACGCCCCACCAGAAGGCCGGGCAGTTCATGCCCACGAGGGCCTCCATCGACGACGCATTCGCGGCCGTCAGCGCCATCGTCGCTCCCGGCGTGCAGCTCCGGCTGGCCGCCGAGAACATGTGGGATGATGTATTCCATGAACGGCTGCAAGCTGGCGGAATCCCTTCCTACGACGACAGCGATGCCTTCCTGGTCGAGATCCGCCCTCACGAGCTTCCGGTCGGGATGGTCGACCAGCTCTTTCGCCTCCGGATGAAGGGCAAGTGCCCGGTGCTGGCCCATCCCGAGCGCTACGAGAAGCTGTGGCACGACGATGGCCTGATCGAGCGCCTGCGCGCCCAGTGCGCGTTCGTGTGCGATCTCGGCGCCATCGCCGGCTACCACGGCAAGCAACAACAGAAGATGGCCCGCCGGCTGGTGGAGGACGGCCTCGCCGCGGCGGTGGCTTCCGACGCTCATACGGTCGAAGACGTACGGACCGCCGCCGAGGGCATCGCGTGGATCGAGAAGCGGCTGGGCAAGGCCGGGGTGACTCGCCTCCTCGATGACGGCCCGCGTTGCGTGTTGCTGGGCGAGCTCCCCGAATGAAGTTGTCGTCGTGAAGCTCGCCATCAACCTCGGGCTGAGCCTGCTCATGCTCGCCGCCTCGTTGTGGATGGTCTGGCCGAACGCCCATGGCCAGGACGCGCTCGGCGTCGCCTTCGATCGCCTCACCTTCGCCGACTTCGCGCAGACGCTGGTGGCGTACTTCGCGATGCTCGGCGTGGTGCACTTCTGCCGCGCCTACCGCTGGACCAACCTGCTCGCCCCCATCGGCGTGCGCCTCGGCCTCGGCCGGCTCATGGCGGTCTCGTCGGTCGGGTTCATGGCGATCCTGGTGATCCCGGCCCGACTCGGCGAGCTGGTGCGGCCCGCGCTCATCCGCCAGAAGGGCCACGTGTCGGCGTCGGCGGCGCTGGGCACCGTCGCCGTCGAGCGCATCATCGACGGGCTGGTGGTCTCGATCGTCGTGTTCGTGACGTTCGTGACGCTCAAGAACGATCAGTCGCCGGGCTGGATGATGCCGACCGCGTACATCGCGTCGGGCCTGTTCGGCGTGTGCCTGATCGGCCTGTTCTTCGCGCTGTCGTGGCCGAACTGGACCGTGCGGACATTCCTCAAGGTCTCGTTGCTCACCACGCTGGCGCCCCGGCTGGCGACGCGGCTCGAGGGCAAGCTGCACGAGCTCATCCGCGGCTTCGCCGTCCTGCGCGACAAGAAGAACCTGTTCGCGTTCCTGGCCTGGACGATCGCGTACTGGGTCGCCAACGGCTTGTCGTGCTGGGTCCTGGCCCGCGGCATGGGGCTCGACACGACGGTCGTCGGCGCCTTCGCGCTGATGGGCCTGGTCGCGGTCGGCATCACGTTGCCCAACTCGCCGGGCATGATCGGGCAGTACCAGTGGCTGACCATGCTCGGCGTGTCGCTCGAGCTGGGCGCCATCACCGACGTAGCCCCACTCCACCCCGACGGCACGCCGGTCTACGGCATGGTGCTGGCCTTCGCCATCTTCCTCCACGGCCTGCAGGTGGTCTGGTACGTCGGCGCCGGGCTGGTGGCGGTGGCCACCCCGCACGTCTCGTTCTCGGAGCTGTGGGCGGCCCGAAAACTGGACCCCGAACCGGTCGCGGGCGACGCTCCAGCGTCGTGATCCGCGCCCACACGCTGCTGCTCCTGGCCACCGGCGTCGTCGCCCTCGGCGTCGTCGCGCCGCTGGCGGCGCTGGCGCAGAGCGAGAAGACCCTGGCCTATCCCAGCGCCAAGGTGTTCCCGGCCGCGGTGCGCTTCCTGCGCGTCAACGAGCGCCTGACCATCGTCGAGAAGGACGCCGACGCCGGCTACGTCATGTTCGAGCTCGACCAGGACGGCAAGACCTTCCCGGGCGCGCTCGAGCTGGTCGAGACCGAGAGCTCGGGCCGGCCCGCGGTGCGGCTGGTGCTGCACATCGAGGATCGCCCGTCGTACGTCGAGGCTGCGATGCTCGAGCGGCTCGAGCGTAAGCTGCGGTCCGAGCTGGGCAGCGAGCCCCCACCCCCGCCCCGGCCGCCGAAGGGGCCTGACAAGAAGCCGCCGCCGGAGAAGCAGCCGGACGAGAAGCCGGACGAGAAGCCGGACGAGAAGAAAGGCGAAGAAAAGGAAGCGCCGTAGAGGGGCAAGGCAAGGGCAAGGGGATGTGGCGGAGTGGTAGAGTCCGGCCGTGATCGATCTGCGATCGGACACCGTGACGCAACCCACCGCCGCGATGCGCGCGGCGATGGCGGCAGCCGAGGTCGGCGACGACGTCTACGGTGAAGACCCGACGGTGCGCCGGCTCGAAGAAACCGTGGCCGAGCTGCTCGGCACCGAGGCCGCGCTGTTCGTGCCCAGCGGCACCATGGCCAACCAGATCTCGCTGCGGGCGCTGACCCGTCCCGGCGAGGAGGTCATGATCGGCAAGGACGCGCACTGCTGGTTGCACGAGTCGGGCGCGCTGGCCGCGCTCGCCGGCGTGCAGACCCAGCAGCTCCCCGGCGACGGCCGCTTCGACGCGCAGGCGGTGCGCGATGGCTACAAGCCCAGCATCTCGTACCTGGCGCCGACCACCGTGGTCGCCGTCGAGAACACCTGCAACATGGGCGGCGGCGCGGTGTGGCCGCGGGCCCAGATCGACGAGGTCCTGGCCGCGACCCGGACGCTGGGCATGAGCGCGCACCTCGACGGCGCGCGCCTGTGGAACGCTGCGGTGGCGACCGGCCTGTCCGAGCGCGCGCTCGCCGCCGGGTTCGACACGGTGAGCGTGTGCCTGTCGAAGGGCCTGGGCGCGCCCGCCGGCTCGATGGTCGCCGGTGCCCGCGACGTGGTGACGCGCTGCCACCGCTTCCGCAAGATGTACGGCGGTGGCATGCGCCAGTCCGGCATCCTGGCCGCGGCCGGGTTGCACGCCCTCGCCCACCACCGGGCCCGCCTGCCCGAGGATCACGCCAACGCGCGGCTGCTGGCCGAGCTCATCGCCGGCGAACCTGGGCTCGAGGTCGACCCGGAGCGGATCGAGACCAACATCGTGATGATCGAGGTGGCGCCGCCGCGATCGGCGCAGGCCCTGGTCGCCGCGTGCGGAGAGCGCGGGGTCCGCATCTCGGCGATCACGCCGCGACGGCTGCGGCTGGTCGCGCACCTCGACGTCGATCGAGCGGCGTGCGAGAAGGCCGCCGACGTCCTGCGCAAGGCGGCCCGCTTCGCCTGAAGGGCGATCGACGTGATGAGCATGCGCCGCCACCTCGCCGTCGTCCACGTCATCGGGCTCGCCTCGGGGCTCGGGCTCGCCGCCGCATGCTCGGCACCGGCCCTGCCCGCGGAGCTGAGCCTGGCCTACGAGCGCGAGGCCGCCGGCGACACCGAGGGCGCGCTGGCCGCGTTCCGGAAGGCCCAGGTCGGCTGCGGCGAGCCCGGTACGACCCGGCTCCAGCGCGAGGACTGCGCCCGCGCGTTCCTCGGCGAGGCCGAGCTGCTCGAACGCGACGGCCGCACCGACGAGGCGATCGCCGCCTTCGCCGCGGTGCCCGATCGCACCGGCGGCGCGCCGCCGCCGTCGGCACAGGCGCTGTGGCGGGCCGGCCGCCTCGCCTACGACACCGATCGCGTGCCGGAGGCCGCCGGGTTCCTGTGGCGGGTGGTGACCGAGTACCCCGACGAGGCCTTCGCCGGCGACGCGGTCGCCTTCGTGGTCACCCGCACGCGCGCGATCGATGCGCCGACCCTGTGGAAGCGCCTGAGCGACCTCTACCCCGGCCTCGATCACACCGCGGTCGCCGACAACCTGCTGTGGGCGCTGGCCGACCTCGCCGAGCACGAGCTGGCCGATCCGCTGGCCGCCCGCGAGCTCTACGACCGCATCCCCCGCGACCATCCTGGCAGCGGCCTGCGCGACGACGCCCGCTGGAACGGCGCCCGCATCTCACGCGCCACCGAGGATCCACGCGGCGCGGTCGAGCGGCTGCGCGCGCTCCTGGCCACCCGCGAGGTGTCGCTCGGCGCCGGTTCGTACTTCTCGGTCTGGCTCGACGACGCCCAGCTCGAGCTCGGCCGCGTCCTGCGCGACGAGCTGAAGGACCTGCCGGCGGCGGCGGCGGCGTTCACCGAGCTCCCCGCCGACTACCCGCGCTCGATCCTCGTCGACGACGCGCTCGACGAGCTGACCACCACCGAGCTGGCCCGCGGCGACACCCGCGCCGCCTGCTCGGCCGCCGCCCGGCTCCTGAAGCACGACCCCGAGTCGCGCTTCGCGCCGCGGGCCAAGGACGTGCGGTCCGCGTGTCCGTGACCCGGGCATGATCGAGCTCCAGGACGTCGGCGTCCGCTTCGCCTCGCGTCAGGTACTCGACGGCGTGCGCCTCGACGTCGCCCGCGGCGCCCGCCTCGGCATCATCGGCCCGGCGGCGTCGGGGAAGAGCGTGCTGATCAAGGTGATCGCCGGCCTGGTCGCGCCCAGCAGCGGCCGCCTGATCATCGACGGCACCGACGTCACCGGTCTCACCGAAGAGCGGCTGGCGCCGGTGCGGGCCCGGATCGGTATGCTGTTCCAGAACTACGCGCTCTACGACTTCCTCACCGTCGAGGGCAACGTCGGATTCCCGCTGGTCCGCCGCGGCGAGCCCGCCGATCAGGTGGCGCAGAGGGTCCGCGATCGGCTGCGCGCCGTCGGCCTGGCCGGCAGCGAGCACAAGCTGCCGTCGCAGCTCTCGGGCGGCATGAAGAAGCGGGTCGGCATCGCCCGCGCCACCATCGCCGCGCCCGAGCTGGTGCTGTACGACGAGCCGACCGCCGGCCTCGATCCGGTGACCACGTCCAAGATGTACGACCTGCTGCGCGCCGACCACGAGCAGAGCGGCGCCACCGCCATCGCGGTGTCGTCGGACGTGGCCGCGCTGATTGGCTTCGTCGACACCGTGATCTTCCTCTACCAGGGCCGAGCCCACTACCAGGGTCCAGCCGCCACCGTCGCCGACGCGCCTGATCCGGTGGTCCGCCAGTTCGTGCGCGGCGCCCTCGACGGTCCGCTGGTGGGATAGGCTGTCGACCCACGATGATCGGCGAGCGCGCCATCAACGCAGTCGGCACCCGGGCCGTGGCCGTCAGCCGCGAGATCGGCGGCATCACGATCCTGTTCGCCCAGATCCTGCGTGCGCTCCTGCCCCCGCGCCTCGACGGACGCGAGCTGGTCAAGAACCTGCACAAGATGGGCAACCGCTCGGTGCCGATCGTGGCCCTGACCGCGTTCTTCACCGGCGGCCTCATGGTGGTGCAGGCAGCGCCGTTCGTACAACGGCTTCAGGCCACGTCCCTGGCCGGCTGGGCCGCTGGCTACGCCGTCCTGCGTGAGGTCGGGCCCATCCTGATCGCGCTCATGTTCTCGGGCCGGGTCGGCGCCAACAATACCGCCGAGCTCGGCACCATGACCGTCACCGAGCAGCTCGACGGCCTGCGCGCGCTCGCCATCGATCCGATCCGCTACCTGATCGTGCCGCGGGTGGTGGCGATGATGGTGATGCTGGTTTGCCTGACCTGCATCGGCGACCTCATCGCGCTGGCGGGCGCGATGCTGGTCGCCAAGGGCGTCCTCGACATCGAGTTCGGCATCATGTACGCGAGCTTCGTCGAGAACCTGAGCCCCGCCGACTTCCTGCACGGCATCTACAAGTCGATCGCGTTCGGCCTCTCGATCGCCGTGACCTCCTGCTACTTCGGGGTCACGGTACGCGGCGGCGCGGTCGGCGTCGGCCGCGCCGTCAACGCCGCGGTGGTCGCGGCCGCGGTGTCGATCATGCTGCTCGACTTCTTCCTCACCTATCTCAACGTATGAACTACCTCGTCGACCGCATCGCCGGGGTCGGGGCCTACGCCCTTGGCGTGTTGCGCGCGGCGTTCGAACTGTGGATGGTCTTCGTCGGCACCATCGCCGGCATCTGGCGGCTCTATGGTCGGCGCGGGGCCACGCGGCCCCCGGGCGCGCTGGTCGAGCAGATGCACGTCATCGGCAACCGCTCGCTCCTGTTCATCGTCGTCACGGTCGGGTTCATCGGCATGGTGATGATCTACCAGGCCTGCCTGCAGTTCTCGCGCTCGGTCGGCGACCTGTCGCAGATCGGCGTCCAGTTCGCCCGCCTGATCGTCTCCGATCTGGGGCCGACGCTCACGTCGATGATGCTGGCCACCCGGGTCGGCGCCGGCATCGCCGCCGAGATCGGCTCGATGAAGGTGACGGAGCAGGTCGATGCCCTGCGCATGTCGGGCGTGCTGCCGATCGACTACCTGCTGGTGCCGCGTTTCCTGGCCTCGATCGTCATGACCATGGTGCTGTCGATCCTGGGCGCGGCCATCATGTACGGCGCCGGCGGGCTGACCGCGTACCTGTCGTTCGGCGTCAACCCGCGCGTCTTCTACGACCTGGCGATGGTGGAGCCGCGCCACCTCGGACTCGGCCTGCTCAAGGCCTTCTGCTACGGCGCGGCCATCCCCATCGTCAGCGGCTTCTGCGGCCTGCGCGCCCGCGGCTCGAGCGAGGGCGTGGGATGGGCCACCACCGCCGCCGTGGTCGGCAGCTCGTTCGCGGTGATCGCGCTCGACTTCATGCTCTCGGTCGGCGCCCTGTGGCTGTTCGGCGGTGACGTCTGATGTCGCCCGGGGCCGCCGCGCCGCTCATCGAGTTCCGCGAGGTCCACAAGGCCTTCGACGGCAAGCCCGTGCTGCGCGGGATGAACCTGACCGTCGGCAAGGGCGAGATCCTCTTCATCATCGGCACCTCGGGCGTGGGCAAGTCGGTGACCATCAAGCACCTGGTCGGCTTCCTCCGCATCGACACCGGCGAGATCTGGTTCGACGGCAAGCGGGTCGACCAGCTCGACGAGAAAGGCTTCTACGCGGTCAGGCGCCGGGTCGGCATGGTCTTCCAGAACGCGACCCTGTTCGACTCGATGACCCTGGCCGAGAACGTGGCCCTGCCCCTGCGCAAGCACAAGAAGCTGCGCCACACCTCGGCCCTGGCCGAAGCCATGGGTCGGCTCGAGCAGGTCTACCTGACCGGCTTCTCCGATCGCTACCCGGCCGAGCTCTCCGACGGCATGCGCACGCGCGCCGCCCTCGCCCGCACCCTGACCATGGATCCCGAGGTCGTGCTCTTCGACGAGCCCACCACCGGCCTCGATCCGGTCAACGCTCGACGCATCGATCGCTTGATCCTCGAGCTGTCGCGCAACCTCGGCGTCACCGCCGTCGTGGTCTCCCACGATCTGGCCTCGATCTTCTCGATCGCCGATCGCGTCGCCTTCCTCTACCAGGGCCGCGTCCACGCCGTCGGCACCCCGGCCGAGCTGCGCGATAGCCCCGACCCCATCGTCCAGCAGTTCATCCAGGGTCAGTCGTCGGGCCCGATGGAGACGCCGGGGTTCTAGCCGCGACGGTCACTCGAAGTTCGGCGTCTTCGCGGTCCCGGGCGCGGCGATCCACGCGTCGACGTCGTGCATGTACTTGGTCGCGGTGCTGTTGCCGGCGAAGATCGCCCGCGCCTCGCGCACCAGCGCCATGCCGCGGCGGCGATCCCGCCCGGTCACCCAGAGCGCGCGGCCCAGACGGAAGCGGAGGTCGCCGGTGGAGACCTCGCCGCCCTTGCCGCGCGCGACCAGCCCTGCGAGCGCCTCCTCGTAGTACGGGATGGACTGCTCGGGATGACCACGCATGTAGGCCAGCGTGCCGAGCGAGCTGAGCGAGGCGGTGATCATGTACGCGGACTCGGGTCGCGCCCGCGCGATGGCCAGGGCCTTGGTCACCAGGCGCTCGGCGTCCTCGAGGCGCCCGACCAGGCGGTAGGCCGTGCCCAGGTTCTGCATCCCGCCGGCCAGCGACGGGTGATCCTCGCCGAGGAAGGCGGCGCGAATGCGGATCGAGCGCTCGAGCACCGGCACGGCGTCGGCGGGACGTTCGGCCTGGATGAGCACGCCGCCGAGGGTGACGAGCAGCTTGGCGATTTGCGGGTGATCGGCGCCGTGCAGCGTCTCGAGGATCCCGATCGCGCGCCGCAGCGCGGCCTCGGTGTCGGAGAAGCGGCGGGCGGCCTGGAGCGCCATGGCGTGGCGCGCCACCTCCATCGCCAGCGCCGTGTCCTCGGGCTTGCCGCGCCCCTCGAGCATCTTCACGGCAGCCTGACCGTGAGCGAGGGCGTCATCGTGCCGTTGCAGCTCGACCTCGATCAGGCCGCGCAGGCCGAGGTTGCGAGCGCGCAACTCGGGCAGATCGCCGGTGCGCGACACGATCGCGTCGGCCTCGTCGAGGAACGCCAGGCTGGCGTCGTAGCGTCCCAGGTTGTACTCGGTCGCGGCACGATCGACGGTGGCGCGGGCGCGGAGCACGTCTTCACCGGCGACGTCGGCGAGGCGACGGGCGCGATCGTGGAGGACGATGCCGCCGGCGGTGTCGTTGAGGTTGATGACGGCGGTCGCCCCGAAGTAGCTCGCCCGCGCCTCGAGACGCGGGCTGCCGGCGGCCGCAGCCAGGCTGCGGGCGATCGCGCTCAGCGCGGCCGCAGCGGGATAACGACCCAGGTTGAGCGTCGCCTCCACCTCGGCGGTCACGCGCTCGGCGCCGCGGGCCAGCGCGGCCGCCGGCGGGGCCAGCTCCGGGTCCGACAGGGTGGTCACCTTGTCGAGCTCGCAGCGGGCCGGATCATCGAGGCGGACGATCGCCGAGCGCGCGTTCTCGATCGCCTTCGCGTCGGGGCGCTGCAACTGACCGAGGGTCGCGTCGAGCGCCTCGAGCTGACCCGCGAAGCAGCGCATGCGGCGCTCGCCGTCCTCGGCCGACTGCTCGTGGAACACCGCGGTGGCCCGGCAGGCGCGGCCACGCGCGTCGAGCCAGGTGCGTCGCCACGTCCCGATCTCGGCGACGACGCCGTCCATCGCCGCCGGCGCGTAAACCAGCTTGGTGCCGGTCATGCCGGCGCGGAGCGCGGCCTCGCGCGCCGGCGACCACACCGCGTCGAATTGCATCTCGCCGGCGCCGCAGACGGCGCCGGGATCGACGGCAGGCCGTCCGGCCTGGGTGCCGTAGACGATCGCCGCCGCCGCGGTCCCGGCGACGACGGCGCTCGCCGCCGCGATGGCGAGGGTCCGACGCCGCGGCCGCAGCACGTCGATCTCGTCGAACAGGGCCCGCAGCGAGGGCCAGCGCGCCGCGGGGTCGGGCGCGAGCGCGCGCACCAGCGCCTTGTCGATCCGTACCGGCACCGGGCCCGGCGGTGGGACCAGCGCGTCGCCGCGGCGCATGGCCTCGCGCAGCTCCTCGAGGTCCGAGCCGGGTGCCACCAGCGGATGAGCGCCATGCAGCGACTCCCACAGCGCCACGGCGAAGGCGAACTGGTCGCTGCGGGCGTCAGCGGCCCCCCCGTCGAGCTGCTCGGGCGACATGTAGAGCGGGGTGCCGATCATGGCACCGGTCACGGTCAGCGCCGGCTCGAACATCGCACGTGCGGCCGGCTTCGCGTCCTCGACGAAGTGCTCGCGCCGGCGGGCGATGCCGAAGTCGGTGACCGCGACGCGGCCGTCCTTGCCGATCAAGACGTTGTCGGGCTTGAAGTCGCGGTGGATGACGCCGGCGTCGTGGGCCGCGGCCAGCCCGCGGCCGGCGTCGAGGTACGCGCGCAGGATCTCGCGCCACGGTCGCTCCCTGGCCCAGCCGCGCAGCGTCGAGCCCTCGATCAACTCCATGGCCAGGAACAGCCGGCCGTCGTGCTCGCCGACGTCGTGGACGGCGACCAGGTTGCGGTGGCTCAGGCGGGCCATGGTCCGCGCCTCGCGCCGGAGACGGTCGGCGGCGTGTTCGCCCAGATCGCGGTGGAGGAGCTTGACCGCGATCCGCCGATCGAGCCCCGGGTCGTAGGCCGCGTAGACCTCCCCCATCCCACCGGCGCCCAGGCGCTCGCCCACGATGTAGCGGCCCAGCCGGGTCTCGGGCTCGAGGCGATCGAGCGCCTGCGCCCCCGGCGGCGTCGCGGCGTCGGTGTCGGCGGCGCCGGCAGTGGTCGATCCAGTGCGAGTCTTGCGAGCGGCGGCGGCGCCGGGCCCGCTGGCCTCGACCGTCGGCGTGGTCGCTGGATCGTCCTCGGCCATCGCGGCGAACGGCCACGCTAACACGCGCCCGTGGAGCCCGGTGTATCTTCGGGCGGTGCCCGGCCGCGAGACGCTCGAGGAGCGCACCAGCATCGGTGCCAGCGTCGCCGCGGTGGCGGTGGTCATCGTCGTGGTCGACGGCGAGCGCGGGGTGCGGCGGGTCCATGCCGTCCCGCCCCGCGGCTTGACCATCGGTCGCGCCGGCGAGCTCGACGTCGAGGTCGCGCTCGACGACGACCTGGCCTCGCGGCGGCACGCCGAGGTGCACTGGTCCGGCGGCGCCTGGCGGGTGACCGATCTCGGCAGCCGCAACGGCACCAGCGCCGACGGTGCGCGGATCGAAGGCACGGTGGAGCTCGGCGGTGACGGCGTGGTGCGGATCGGTCGCTCGGTCCTCCTCCTGGTGCGCGACGGCCGCGGTCACGACGCCGCGGTTGGCGACGACGACGAGCGCGTGGTCGGCCCCGAGCTCCAGCGGGCGTTCGCGGCGGTGACCGAGGCGGCGCGCGAGCCGACCTTGCTCGTCCTCGGCGAGAGCGGCACCGGCAAGGAAGCGGCCGCGCGCGCGTATCATGACGCCGGCCCGCGCCGGGCCGGTCCGCTGGTCACGGTCAACGGCGCCACCATCGCTGCCTCGGTGGCCGAGCGCTTGCTCTTCGGCGCACGACGCGGCGCGTACTCGGGCGCGACCGACGCGCCGGGGTTCGTCCAGGCCGCGGCCGGCGGCACCCTGTTCCTCGACGAGGTCGCCGAGCTCGATCTCGACGTCCAGGCCAAGCTCCTGCGAGTGATCGAGACCCACGAGGTGATCCCGCTCGGCGCCACCGCGGGCACCGTGGTCGAGGTCGGCATCGTGGCCGCCACCCACGCCGATCTCGACGCCCGCATCGCCGCCGGTCGGTTCCGCGCCGATCTCTACTACCGGCTGGCGCGTCCCGTGGTGGTGCTGCCGCCGCTGCGCGCGAGGCTCGCCGACATCCCGCGCCTGGTGCTCCGCTTCATCGCCGCCGCTGCGCCCGGCCTCCGCGCCCACCCACGGTTGATCGAGACCTGCTGCCTGCGGGCCTGGCCGGGCAACGTGCGCGAGCTGTCCCACGCCGTGCGCGCCGCCGCCCAGCGCGCCGTCGCCGACGGCCGCGACGTCGTCCGGGCCGAGAATCTGGCGGGCGGTGAACCGCCCGGGATCGCGCGCGAGGTGGTCGCGGCCCGACCGTCATCGGCGGCGGCCACGCCGGCGGAGGAAGCCGCCCGGGTGCCCCCGCCGCCCGATCGCGCCCAAATCGTCGCCGCGCTCGAGGCCGCCAACGGCAACCTGAGCGCGGCCGCCCGCGCCCTCGGCCTGCACCGGACCCATCTCTATCGCCTGATGGAGAAGCTCGGGCTGCGCCGCGACGACGACGCGGGCGACTGACCGGGGACTGACCGCGGTCGACCGCGGTCGACCTGGGTCACGGGGGCGCGGACGACCGACCGATGCGATGCCGCGGAGATAGCTCCGTTCGGCCGTGGCGTGGCCCTTGCTCAGAGCGACCGCCATGCACGTCTTTCGCTCGCTGTTCCTCATCGGCCTCGCCTGCGCGGCAGCCAGCGCGACCGCCTGTGGATCCACCCGCGTCCTCGATCCCGACGCGCAGCCCATCGACGCGCCCCCCGGCGACGCGCCCGAGGTCTCGATCGATGCCGGCGTCGACGCCGCCACCGACGCGTCGGTCGACGCGCCTCCGCCGCCGCCCGGCCAGGAGCTGACCAGCGCCAGCGGCCGCCTGACCGGACCGACCTTCGCGCTCGACGTGCAGCTCGGGCACCCGATCGGCCAGCAGCCGATCCAGGGCCCGACCTTTCGCATCACCGCCAACACGCCCATCAAGCCTTGACCACCAGGAGAGACCAGATGAAACCAATCTCGAAGATCGCCTTGGGACTCACCCTCGCCTGCCTGTCGGGCGTGGCGCAGGCGGTCCCCGCCACCGTCTCGTTCACCGGACGCCTGACCACGACCAACGGTCCGGTCACCGGCAACGTGAACCTGACCTTCTCGCTCTTCAACCAGGCCACCAACGGCAGCGTGATGTGGACCGAGACCCGGCCCGGCGTCATGGCCAACGGCGGCCTGGTCTACGTCGATCTCGGCGCCCTGACCACGCTCGACGAGGGCGTGCTGCAGGACAACCCGCTCTTCCTCGAGATCACCGTGAGCGGCGAGGTCCTGTCGCCGCGGCTGCCGTTGCAGTCGGTGCCCTACGCGATCCGCGCCGAGGCCGCCAACCGCGCCGACGAGGCGGACCACGCCGACACCGCGACCACCGCGCTCAACGCGACCAACGCGACCAACGCCACCAACGCCACCAACGCCACCACGGCCTCGATGCTCGGATCCATCGCACCCGCCGACGTGATCACCAGCATCGTCGGCGGCGGTGTCGTGACCGTGACGCGCACCGGCAACACCGTCACGCTCGGCGCCAACACCAGCACGCTGCAGGCGCGGGTGACAGGCACCTGCGGCCCCAACGCGGCGATCGCCTCGGTGTCGGCCACCGGCACCGTCACCTGCGAGACCGACGACAACACCACGTACACCGCGGCCAGCGGCAGCGGCGTCGTGCTCGGCGGCGGCAACGCCTTCGGGCTCACCACCTGCGCCAGCGGTCAGGTGCTCAAGGCCGGCGCCGGCGGCAGCTGGGCCTGCGCCGCCGACAACGACGCCAACACCACCTACGCCGGCGGCAGCGGCCTCACGCTGACCGGCACGACGTTCGCGACCGACAACACCGTGGTCGCTCGCAAGGACGGCGCCGCTGGCAACCAGGCCTTCGACGGCACCACCCTGGTGCTCGACTACGCCAACAATCGCGTCGGTCTGGGCACGGCGACACCCCGCGAGATCCTCGATGTCGCCGCACCGGTGCGCATCCAGGGGATGCGAATCTTCCGCGCCTACGACAACAACGGGACGGTGTCGTGCGAGACGTACTGCCGAGGAAACTATGGCAACCAAGGCATCGGCACCTGCCTCGCGGCGAAGTCCGCCACCACCTACTACAGCTGCAGCGCCGTGCCCGGTCTCGGCGTGACCCTCTCCTGCCTGTGCGCCGGCATCGACGAGTGATCGACGAATGACTATCCGACGCGCCCGCCGAGCTTGGCGACCAGCTCGTCTCGCCACAGCTCGGCGCCGCAGCCGCTGTCGCTCGCGCAGATGATGTCGGCGACGTGGAGCAGGCGGGCGCGCAGGGCCGGCGTCATGTCGGGCGTGGCGTCGGCGTAGAGCGCGAGCAGGAAGTAGCTGAGGTTGTCGAGGATGGTGGTGGCGTGCTGCTCGGCGCCGGCGCGGGCGGGACCTCCGCTCGACCAGTGGCGCTGGAGCCAGGGCAAGACCAGGTCGGGCACGCGGGCGACGCTGCGCGATGCCCACGCCGGATACGCAGCCAGCTCGGGCAGATCGGTCAGGTAGACGAAGGCGAGCGCCGCCGCGGCGTGGGTGGCATGGAGCCAGGCGTCGATGGCGGCCGACAGCGCGGCCCGATCGCCGGCGTCGTAGCCGGTGTCGAAGCGGTCGGGCGTGCCGGCGTAGCAGAAGTCGCGGCTCCACACCAGCTCGTGGCGGAGCGGCGGCGGCACCAGGGCCTCGATGGCGTCGCGATCGTCGGCCGGGACGTCGGCGGTGAAGAACAGGCCGACGCCGACGTTGCGACGCAGGCCGTGGTGGGTCGGCGTACAGAGGAGCGGGAACGGGTCGGATGCTTCGCCGGCGTCCGCGCTCACGGAGCCTCGCGGCGGGGCGCGCGCGGCGGCAGCCCGCTGTGATCGTCGGGGTGGCCGATGATCCTCCACGGCGAGCGCTTGAGCATCTTGCCCAGCTCCTTGGCGTCCTCGGGGAACTCGGGGTCACGCGACAGCTTCATCATGCTGCCCTCGCCACGATCGATCATGGCCATGAGCTCGCGCGTGCCGGCCAGCAAGCGGTCGGCCCTGGCCAGGAGCTGATCGCCATCGGCCAGCACCTCGCGCAGGCGGGCGATGGCGTCGGGCGCGGCGGCGCCGGCCTGGCGCTGCACGCGCTCCAGGTCGCTCGAGAGCGCGGCGGCGGCGGTGCGCACGCGGGCGATCGCGGCGCGGGCGCGGTCGAGGGTGCCCGAGGCGCGATCGGCCAGCGCCCGCAGCTCGGCCGGCGTGGCCCCCGCGCTGTTCAGGGTGTCCTGCAGCTCGCGCGCCTCGCGCCATAGCGCGGTCAGCTCGACGGCAAGACGGGCGTAGGCGCCCGGCGACGGCTCGACGTCGGTGAGGGTCTGGCTCAGGTGGGCCAGCGCAGCTCGCAGCGCGTCGATCTCGGGCGACACCGCCTCGAGGAAGGCGCGCGAGCGCTCGAGGTTGTCCCAGGTCCGCTGCAGCGCGCGATCGAGCGACGGCGGGTCGATGCCGCGGATCTCGTCGCCGGCCTGGACGGCGCGGCCGGGCTCGCGGGTCGCACCGGGCGGCGGACCGACCTCGAGGTAGCGATCGGACAGCACGCCCTTGCTCGAGATGAAGTAGTCGCCATCGACCGGCACCATCCAGCGCAGTTCGTCGTCGACCCGCACCAGCACCACCGAGCCGCCGGTTTCGGCCAGCGGGTGGCCGGGGGCGAACGCGCCGGCCGGGGCCAGGGTGATGCTCTCGATCTTGCCGGCGGTGCGCCCGGCGACGATCAGCGGCGCGCCCTCCTTGAGCGCGCCGACGTGCTCGAACAGGACGCGGATGCGCACCCCCGAGCCCAGATCGATGCGGGGCAGGATGGCGACCACGAACACGGCGGCGGCGAGGATGAGACCGGCCATCGCGGCGCCCACCCGCCCCTGCGCCTGCGTGTCACCGCCGGGGATCACGCGGCTACTCCTTCCAGAAGAACTTCCAGGGATTACGCTTGAGGTCGCGGATCAGCTCGCGCACGTCGACGTAGACGTCGTCCTTGGCGAGCAAGGCGCCGGCGGTGCCCTTGCCCTGGCGCAGATCGGTGACCATGCCGTCGACGTTGTCGATGAGACCGCCGGCCTTCTGAGCGGCCGTGGCGGCCTTGTCGGCGACCGCGATGGCGCGCTCGACGCGATCCTCGGTGATGACGCCGGTGACGCGGCGGCCGTCGGTGAGGAGCGCGACCGCCTCGGGCGTGACCGTGTCGATGGCCTTCTTGCCCGAGACCAGGAGCGCGTCCGCGTCGGCGACGGTCTTGCGCACCATGGCCGGCTCGAGGCCGGCGTTGACCTTGGACAGGGTCTCGTTGGCCTCGGCGGCCAGGCCGCTGGTCGACGCGATGAGCTTGCCCAGCTGTTCCTTGTTCTCCTTGAGCAGCGCGTCGACCGAGCCGACCGCGCTGGCGCTGTTGCCGAGCAGCCGCTTGATCGTGTCCTTGTCCTCGGAGAGCACCTCCGACAGCGAGTCGAGCACGTCGTAGAGGCGGGACAGCACCAGGTCGGTGCGCGGCGGGTTGCGGCCGACCAGCTTGGAGCCGGGCGGAATGGGCTCGTCGTCCCAGTTCCGGCCCGGCACGATCTCCAGGTACTGCTCGCCGAGCACGCCGGCGGTGTTGATGAAGAACTCGGCGTCCTGGCGGATCGACTGGCGGGCGCGATCCTCGACCCAGGCCTCGACCCGCACGTAGACGCGGCGGCCGGTGGCCTGGTCGAGCTTGCCGCCCATGAAGCGCACGTCCTCGACCTTGCCGACCTTGATCCCGGCCACCTTGACCGGCGCCCCTGGCTGCAGGTTTCCGCTGTAGTCGTAGTCGACGTAGATCGTGAACCCGCTCGACAGCGAGAAGTTGCCGAGGACGAACACGAAGCCGGCCAGGATCACCGCCGCGACGATGATCAGCAATCCGACCCGGAACTCGAGTCCGCGCTCACGCATCGAGCCGAAAACCTACCACGCCTGCCCCTTACCCCCACCCTGCCTCTCCCTTCTTCGTCCGACTCAGATGGCGTCGGGCGGCGCGTCGGTCTCGGCATCGACGGCGGCATCGACCGCCGCGGCGTCGACCACGCGGGCGTCAGGGACGGCCGCGTCGATGGCCGGGGCGTCGACTGAAGCTGCATCGGTCGAGGTGTCGGCGTCGACCACCGTGGCGTCGGGGGTGACGTTGCCGGCGCACACGGGGGGGCTCTGGCCCAGGTCGCAGACCAGGCCCGCCGCGCACTCGGAGGACGCGACGCACTCCTCGCCCGCACCCTTGAGCGACGCGCCACCGCAGCCGCACAGCATGCCGGCGAGGGTCATCCAGCCGATCACGGACCGCATGACCCGAGCCTACCCGAAACCGGGTCTGGAGCGCGTCCCAATCTAGGGACGGACCAGATCGGCGGGCGCGGTCGAGAAGTTCAGCTCGACCGAGATGCCGTCGACGAAGCGCTTGCGGCCGTTGCTGAGCACCGCCTCGCTGCACTGCACCACCACGCCGTTGACCGTGGTGTCCTGGATCACGGTGCCATCGCCGTCGACGCAGGTGTCGACCACCTGGGTGTTGGCGTCGCCGTCGAGGTTCTTGTCGCAGAAGGCCTCGAGGCCGTCGCGATCGACGTCGATGTCGGGCGTGCGGCAGCCGGCGTGCGGATCGTTGGGCGGCTTGGCCGGCAGTGCCAGGAGCGGGCCGAGCACGTTGGCGAAGACCGCGTCGAGCAGCGAGTTCTCGGGGGTCAGGCTGATCTCGGGCACGTCGAGGCCACGGATGGTGTCCGCGGTGTTGGCGTCGATCACGCCGCCGAGGCGGCCGTTCATGGCCACCACGCGACCGCCGGCCATCGCGATGTCGGCCTCGACCGTGGTGCCAGTGATCTTGAGGGTCAGCTCGATGCCGTCGGTGACCGGGACCGAGACCTGGAACAGCGACGGACCGGCCACCATCTTGAGCCCGCTCGGGGTCGACGTGACCGTGCCCGAGGTGAACGCGATGAGCGGGAAGCCGGTGGCGTCGAAGCCGCGGGGGTCGAGGCGGATGGTGTCGGGGGTGGAGTCGTAGGGGTTGCAGCCGGTGACGTTGCCCTGGGCGTCGGCCGTGCGATCGGCGACGCCGTCGCAGTCGTTGTCGAGGCCGTCGCCGCAGATCTCGGCCATGCCCGACTTCACCATCATGTTGGAGTCGTCGCAGTCGCCGTCCATCATCGACTGCTGATCGCCGTCCATGTCGACGTCGTCCGTCGACGCGGTCTGGTTGGGACCGTCGTTCTCCTCGTTGGCCAGGCCGTCGCAATCGTCGTCCTTGCGATTGGTCAGGACCTCGGCGCGCGGCGCCAGCATGTCGTGATCGTCGCAGTCGCCGCCGTCGACGGCAGTGTCCTCGCCATCGCCGTCGAGATCCTGCTTGTAGAGTCCCAGGTAGAGCGCGAACTTCACGCACTCGTCGGCGCCGGCCGAGGCGAAGTCGAACATCTCGAGCGGGATCAAGATGTCGTACTCGTTGAGCGACTCGAGGATGGCGTCGCGCGCCAGCGAGCCGACCCCGGCGAGCTTGTTGTCGGGGTCCCCGTCACTGTCGAGATCGAAGCCGTCGGCGAGATCGCCGATCTCGAGGAACGAGATCACCTGGCGATGCTGGCCGGTGAGCACCGAGATCGCTTGGCCCTCGCATTCGGGCACGGGCTCGAACAGGGGTGGGAGTGTATCTTCGCCGCCGCAGGCCAGAAGTAGGCCGGCCGCCGCGACCCCCCAGAACGACAGGGATAGGCTACGCAACATGTATCCTCCTCGGCGCGCAGAATAGACATGGCGCTGACCGTGGGTCAACGACCGCTTTGCCCGCCGTGGTGAGCCTCACGTCAACATCCCGCCGGACCCGCGCGGTTGCGAGCGCGGCCGTGATCGCCGTCGCGCTCGGTCTGGCGCCCGCCGCCCTGGCCCACCCGCAGGCCTCTCCGGACACCAACAACCGCTACCTGAAGCTCACGCCGATGGGCGACCGGGTGCGGGTCGCGTACACGATCTTCCTCGGAGAGAAGCCCGGCGCCGCCCTGCGCCGGCGGCTCGATCGCGATCGCAACGGCGAGATCGACGACGCCGAAGCAGCGCCCTACGGCGAGGAGATCGCGGCCCTGGTGAAGCTGGCGGTGAGCGTCACGATCGATGGCCGCCCGACGTCGATCGCCTGGACGACCGTTGACGTCGGTCTTGGTACACCGTCTGTCGTCGGCGGCGCGTTCTCGGTCGACCTGGTCGGCTGGCTGTGCACGTCCGGTCCGTCACATCGCCTGGTCCTGCGCGACACGGTTCGCCTCGACCGCCCGGGCGAGAGCGAGGTGAAGATCGAGGATGGTCCGGGCGTGTTGATCGGCGCCCGCACGCTCGGCGGCCAGGCCATGGACAAGCTCGATCAGCTCTGGACCGGCGCCGATGGCCCGCTCACCGAGGGCCTCGACCTCTCCTGGACCGTCGACGACGCCGCCGCCCGTCCGGCCGACGGCCGCTGCCACGACGCGCGCCCCAAGGGGTCGCGCTGGCCGTGGGCGAAGGCCACGCTGGCCCTGATCGCCCTCGCCGCCATCGCCATGGTCGCCTGGAAGGCGCGTCAGCGGAAGGTAAACGGATAGCTGAACGAGCCGCCGTTCTGGGTCTTGGCGAAGGTCGCCTTCTGCACCGCCCCGGCGACGCACGAACCGAGCGCCCCGTCCGGGCTCTCCTTGACCGTCACGCTCGAGACGGCGCCGCCTCCCGAGACCTTCACCGACACCTTCACGGTGCCCTTGGCGCTCGACTTCGCGGCGCAACCCTCGACCTTGCCGCGGACCTTGGCGATGCCGGCCGAGATGTCGGCCTTCTGCAGATCCTCGGGGAGATTCGACGGCGGCTTCGCGCCACCGCCGCCGCCGACACCAACACCACCACCGCCGCCACCGCCGCCACCGCGGTACTTGGAGCAGCAGGCCGGCGGCTTGTCGGCGAGCAGACACGCGACCTCGTCCATGCACTTGCCGCCGGTGTCACCGCCGCCGCCAGCGCTGCCGCCGCCCGGAGGCTTGGCCGAGCCGCCGCCCGGAGGCTTGCGGTCGCTGCCACCACCGCCGCCCGGCGGTTTGCGATCGCCGCCCGACGTGGAGCTACCGCGGTCGCCGCCCGGAGGCTTGCGATCGCCCGAGCCACTGCCGCCACCCGGCGGTTTGGCCGAAGCCGAGCCCGAGCCCGGATCACTGCCGGAGCCGGTCGCGCTCGAACCCGTGGCCGAGCCCGACCCGGGATCGGTGCCGCTGGCCGACGCGCTGCCCGAGCCCGGATCAGCCTCGGAGCCGACGCTCGAGCCGCTGCTCTTGCCTGACGCCTTGTCGCTGCCGCCGGCCGACGCGATCTGGCCGCCCGCCGCGCCGGTGTTCTTGTCGCCACCGAGCAGGACGATGATGACCACCACCAGCACGATCGCGAGGAGCGCGACGGCCCCGATCAGGCCGTACATGAGCTTGTTGTCGCGGCGACCCGCGCCCATGCTCGGCATGATGACCGCCGGCTCGCTGAACGCCGCCGTCGAGAACACCGGCAGGTCGTCGATCGAACCGATCTTGCCACCGCCAGGCGAGGCACCGCCGCTGCTCTTGGCCGCGCCACCGAGGTAGGCCGAGGCCATCGAGCGGATGTCGATGAGACCCGAGCCCTCGCCGCCGCCGTGCTGGGCGGCGCCGCCCGAGGACGAGGCCGAGGCCGACGACGAGCCGCTCGACGACGCCGGCTGGGCCTTCGGGCTATCGCTGGCGAGCGCCGCGAGGTTGTTGAGCGAGAACAGCACCGAGTTCTCGCTGCGCTGACCCTTGAGGCTCGACGGGCTCGCCGCCGCCGCCGCCGGGGCCGCGGCCTTGCCGCCGCCGAACGCCGCCGCCGCGGGCGCGCTCTTCTTGGCGCTCTGGCCGAACAGCTCGTCGGCGCCTTCGTCGTCCTCCGCCGCGGCCTTGGCGGCGTGGGCCGCGAAGACATCGTTGGGATCGCTGCGCGAGGTCCCGGCCTCGTCGTAGCCACCGCCGCCGCCACCGAACATGCTGGCCACCGCGTCCTGGCCGGACGAGCCCGCCGCGGTGGTGCTGCCCCCGGCGACGATCGCCGCGAACTCGGGGACCTGCGAGAGCGGCAGCCAGTCGGCGAAGCCCTCGCGCCAGATGTACGTCTCGGCGTCGATCTCGCCGGCGGCGAAGCGCTGGCCGACCTCGGCGACGGTGATGGGGCCGACCTGCTCCTGATCGACGACCACGTGCCAGACCGCATCGTCGCCGTCCGCCGGCGGGCTGTCGCCACCGCCGTAGTCGTAGACCCGGGTCTCCTTCTGATCGAACTGCCCGGCCGGAGCCGCAGGCTCGTCGGCGGCCGCGCCCGCGTTGCCGCGGACGACGATGATGTTGCTGCACTTCTTGCAGCGGATCTTGAAGACCTTGCCTTTGACCTTCTCGTCGGCAATCGAGTATTTCGCGGAGCACGCGTCGCAGACGATCTTCATGATGTGCGATTCCCTGTTTCCTCGGGTGGCGAGGTCCGATGGCTTGGACCCCCAGGCCCCCAAGCCAGCTTGGCAAAAAATCCTACCACCCCGATTCTCATAAACGCCAGCGCCGGCGGCAAGTTACGCGGCGACGGGTCGACCGTCACTCGGCGAACGGATCGCGCAAGACCATGGTTTCGACGCGATCGGGTCCCACCGAGACCAGGTAGAAGGGCACGCCGGCCAGCTTGCCGACGGCCTCCACGTAGGCGCGGGTGGTCGGTGGCAGGTCGTCCCAGTTGCGCACGCCGGCCAGCGAGCCCCAGCCCGGATAACGGGCGAACACCGGCTCGGCCCGGGCGATGTCGTCGAGATCGGTGGGCAGCTCGTCGAGCTCGACGCCGTCGAGCTTGTAGGCCACGCACACCGCGACCTCGGGCAGCCCGGCGAGGACGTCGAGCTTGGTGAGGGCCAGCCCGTCCATCCCGGAGAGGCGCACGCCCAGGCGCAGCGCTGGCAGATCGAGCCAGCCGCAGCGACGGGGCCGGCCGGTGACCGCGCCGAACTCGCCGCCGGCCTGGCGCAGCGCCTCGGCGGCCTCGCCGTGCAGCTCGGTCGGGAACGGTCCGCCGCCGACCCGGGTGGCGTAGGCCTTGGTGATGCCGATGACGCGATCGATCTTGCTGGGCCCGATGCCGGTCGACTGACAGGCGCCGGCCGCGATCGTCGACGACGACGTCACGTACGGGTACGTGCCGTGATCGCTGTCG
>SXJR01000060.1 GCA_005779305.1 Myxococcales bacterium | reverse complement strand
TGGGTTCATCGGTGGCGGGCGCGCGTGCGGTCAGCTCTGCGAGCTGACGTCGAGCCCGGGCTGGCGCCGAGGATTCCGCGTGCGCGACCTGGTCGCTGAGCGCCTGGTTCTCGCGTCCGAGCGCGGCGGCCTCCTCTTCCGCGCGCTCACGCCGCCGCCGCTCCTCGTCGAGCTCGCGGGCCAGCGCGTCGGCGCGGGCCTGCGCGGCGTGGCCGTCATCGCGGTAGCTCACGCGCCCATCATAACGCAGGCTGACGGTTGTCCCGTGCTCAGGTGCGAGGGCCGCGGGCATGGACCAGGGTGTGCGAGCCATCGGCGAACGCGACCTCGACGTTCTTCACCGTCACGACCTGCACGGTGCCGCGGCCAAACGTCGGATGCTCGATCAGCTCGCCAACCGCGAAGGTCTGGCTCACGCCGTACGTGCGGACGGCGGCCGCCGGTGCGCTCCACACCAGCTCCAGCAGCTCGGTCAGGCTGGCCAGCAGCGAGCGGGCGACCGAGTCCGGTGTCGGGTACTGGATCTCGGTGGCGCGGCGGACCGCGACGTCGCGCGGGGTCAGCCGGTGGGTGATGGGCAGCTCGAGGCGCGCCGCGTTGCCCGCGTCGCCACGTTCCAGGACTGCCCGGGCGCGATCGAGGGCGGCGGCCGTGGCTCGGCCGACGATCGCGGTCCGCGCCTCGAACAGCGCGTGCTGCACCGCCTGGACCACGTCGACGGGCACCTTGGGCTGCGGCGGCATCCGCGTGCCGCGCTCATCGAGCTGCGCCGCCATCTTGTCGAACGCCTTGAGGTGCCGCTCCTCGCAGCGCGCGCGCGCGGCCGCGATGAGCGCCGGCCGGAGCTGGGCCGCGGCGAGCTCGACGTCGACGACGCCGGCGATTGCCGCGAGCATCTCCCGTCGCAGCTCGTCACCCATCGTGACCGAGCGATCGGGCGGGTCGGACAGCTCCACCCCGAGGGTCGCGAGCAGGCAGCCCGCGAGCTGCGCGGGCATCGTGCTGCGGGGCCCGCCGGGGTCGAACCGGGTCCGGTCGGCCAGCAAGGCGGCCAGGCCGTCCTTGAGCCGCGGCTCCTCACACAGCCCGGAGCTGTCGGCGACGTCGAGCGGCGCGAACGCCTGCGCGAGCTCGACCAGCACGCCGTCCTGGCCTGCCCGCATGCAGACGTCGAAGAACCCGGCGAGCAGATCGCGCGTGAGGGTGGCCGGGGCGCAGTCGATCCCGCGGCGCTCCAGCACCTGGGCGGCGAGCTCGTGGAGCGAGGCGAGGTGGCGGCGGGGAAGCTCGGACATGGTCAGACAAGGTACTTCGCAAACCAGGCCAGGGTCTCGCTCCACGCCGCCCGAGCGGGGGTTGGCGTCGCGACGGTCACGGTGGAAGGTGTGCTGGTGCCGGGTAGACGCGCTCCCACGCGACTACCATGAGGCATGGCGCTGGTCGTCGCGGCTCTGCCGTCGCGTGTCGGGTGCATGATCGGAATCCTGGCGTTGCTCGTCGCCCCGGCCGCGGCCGAGCCGGATCCGCCCCCGCCCGACGACGGGCCGCCACAACCGCTGTTCTCGGACACCCAGCTGCTCGAGCGCTCGGGCTGGAGCTTCGAGGAGCCCGGGCTGACCGGGACCGAGACCCGGCACATGCTGACCTTCCAGCACTTCGACGCGTGGGCGTACGGTCGTAACTACTTCTTCTTCGACCTCACGCTGCCCTGGCAACGCACCGGGCGCCATCAGGAGGTGTACGGCGAGGCGTACTCGTCGGTGAGCCTGGGCACCGTGCTCGGTCGCCCCCTGCGCGCGGCGGTGATCAAGGACGTCCTGGTCACGGCGGGGCTCAACCTCGGTGCGGCCTCCGATGGAGCGGGACCGCTGGCCTTCTTGCCCGGCGTCACGCTCGATCTCGACCTGCCGGGCTTCACCGTGGCGGCGGTCGACGTGCTGGCGTTCGTCGATCGCGGGCGCTTCGCGGGCGCCGACAACGGCTGCCACGCCGTCGGCGTCGACGTGACCGCGAGCTGGCAGCGGCCGTGGCGTGTCGGCGCCCTGGCTGGCACCGTCGAGGGCTACGCCGAGCTGACCTCCGGGCACGGCGCGTGTGCCACACAGTTCCTGGCCCAGCCCCAGCTCCGCCTCGATCTCGGGCGGCTGTTCGGGCGACCGTACCGGCTGTTCGTCGGGTTCGAGCTCGAGGTCTGGCTCTCCAAGTACGGCGTGGCCGATCTCGACGAGTACGTGCCGCGGACGCTCGCGGTGTGGCGCTTCTGAAGGAGACTGCAGGCATGGAGAACGGCATCGCCAACATCCTGCATCGCGGCACCATCGCCGTGCTGGCGGGGACCCACACGTTCGATCGCGGGCAGCGCTGCTTCGCCGACGGCCGCGTCGTCGAGGTCGAGGGCGTCAAGGGCGAGCTGCACGGCAAGGTCAGACCCGCCGAGGCCGGCCGCGCCGCCTACGTGGTGCGCCTCTGGATCCGCAGCGAGGGTCTGGCCTACGAGTGCACCTGTCCGATCGGCGTGGAGCGTCGGTTCTGCAAGCACACCGTCGCCATCGCGCTGGCCCACCTCGAGCGCGAGCGCGCCGACGCCGAGCGCGGCCTCGACGTGCTGCGCGAGGCGCTGGTCACCATCCCCGCGCCGGCGATGATCGATGGCCTCCTGGTGCTGGCGCGGCGCGACGCCGTGATGGCCGACGCCCTCAAACGCATGTGCCTGGACGCACTTTCGCGGAGTTGAGCCGGTCCGCGACCTGCGACGGCAGGTGGGAGGCCGGTTGGCCGTATCATGACGTGATGTCGGACCGGAACCACCGTGAACGCTCCGAGGCTGACGCCGCCGACGACGCGGCGTCGGTGCATGCGCCAGGCAAGAAGCCGCGTACGGCGACGATCCCCGCCGGCGGCGGGCCCGCCGGGTCCACCGGCGGGCTCATGACGCCACCGGTCCAGCTCAAGGCCGATCCGTTCGACTTCGGCTTCGTGCAGAAGAAGGGCGATCCGGCCGCGACCGGCTCCGCGGCGACCGGCGGCGCCGTCGATCCGTTCCCGACCGAGAAGCACGCCGCGGCGAAGTCGTTCGCCGCGCTGGTGTCGCTCATCGAGCTGGCGGAGACCCGGCTCAACGGCGCCGGTCACGACACCGCCAGCGTCATCCACATCCTGCGCGGCATCTTCTACGGCACGAAATGGAGCATGGACAACAAGGTCGAGAACAGCGAGATGCGGAACACCGCGTTCCAGATCTACACGGCCTCGACCACCCCTGACGATCCAGGCCCGATCATCGGCAAGTCGCTGTTCCTGGCCCTCCGCAACAGCGCCGAGGTGAAGGATCCCAGCGGCAAGTTCTCCGACATCGGTCACCTGATGATCGGCCTCGACGCGCGCGACTGGGTGTCGCGTTCGGTCAACATCCCGACACAGGGTGGCACCGGTCAGGCCATCAACACCTGGCTCGGCGATCTCGGGGGGGGCGCCGGCATGCTGGCGATGAAGCGCGGCCTCGACGGCAAGGCGTCGAAGCCGGCGATCGATCACTTCAAGGGCGGCGACTACGGCGGCTGCGTCAACCTCGAGGGCGACATCGCCGGCGTGGTCGGCGTCGAGATCAAGCCGGGGCAGAAGCTGGCCGACGCGCTCCGTGCCTACCTGCTTCCACCCAAGGAAGACCCCGGCGCGCGCTGGAACCACCGCGCCCAGCTCATGCTCGAGAACCTCGGTGGCACCGTCACGTCGGGCGCGCTCACCAACCAGGCCGCGCTCATCGCCAGCGTCGGCGCCCAGATCGAGGGCTTCGGATGCTGGTATGCGGCCACGCGTCTCAAGGACAAGGGCAAGTCGCTGACCCCGGCGATGTGTCGCGACGTCGGTCACCACGTCACCGGCAGCGCCGCCGAGATGGCCGAGATCTTCATCAAGACGCTGGAGTGGGCGATGGTCGATCCCAAGCGCAACGTCGACGCGACCCAGGCCGGGTGCAGCCCGCCGGTGTCGCCGCCGGCGACGACGGTGCCCTACCAGCTCGAGTCACTGGCCAAGGGCCTCGAGGCCGCCGAGACCGGCGCCGATTGGCTCGATCGGGCCGGCGACTGGGTCGACGACCAGCGCAAGAAATACGGATTCTGATCGACGGGGCCGCGCGGGCGGTGTGGCAAGCTCGGCCGATGAAGCAGCTCGCGCTGGTCCTGTCCGTGCTCGTGGTCGCCGCGTGCGGCGGCAAGAAGGCTGCGCCGGCGGCGCCGGGCGGTGCCGGGGCCGGTGAGGTCGCGCCCGCCGGACCTGTGGTCACCCTCAAGGGCCTGGAGAACGGCGACCGCGCCTGCTACGTGGTCTTCGACGGACCCGACGGCGAGCAGTCGCAGGAAGGCTCCTTCGATCTGTGCGCCGGCGGCGCCCAGGACGCCACCGCGCTCATCGGCAAGCGGATCACCTTCACCACCGAGAAGGCCAACGTGCTCGCCGCCGAGTGCCAGGGCGACGTCGACTGCGGCAAGTCGGATCAGGTCGACCTGATCAACACGATCACCGCCGCGCCCTGAGCACAGCGTATCCAGCGAGGTGCCGCGTCATGGGCGGCATCATAGTGACTCGAGGAACGTGATCAGATCGCCGAGCTGGGCCTCGTCGAGGGTGTCGGTGGCGCCGTGGCTGGCGCCGCCGCCGCAGGCGCCGAAGCGATCGCGCAGCGTGATCGCGCAGCCGGTGTGCATGTAGGGCGCGCGCCAACCCACCCCGATGAGGCTCGGGACCTTGAAGCGGCCGCCGGTGCCGACGTCGGCCATGGCGTTGTTGGTGTAGATCTCGCCGTTGTGGCACGTGGTGCAGCCCATCTCGGCTGACTCGAAGACGGCGCGGCCGCGCGCGACCGCGGCAGCGTCGAGCCCGGTCGGCGCCGGTGGTGGCGGCAGGTTGAACAGGAACTCCTCGAGCGCGCGCTCGTCGCCGACCGACAGCGGCTCGCTGCCCATGCGGCCGACGAGGACGTCGTCGACGAGCTTGTGCAACGTGTTCATGTCGCCGCCCCAGTGGTAGGGCGCGCGTTCGCGCAGGTTGCCGCTCAGGTTCTGGGTGCGGCGGCGGCCGAGCTCGTCGAAGTCCCAGGCCAGACCGTCATCGAGGCCCTCGGGATGGCAAGAGGCGCAGGCAAGACCGGTGAAGGTGGCCTGATGGAAGCGCTGCTTGCCGGGATCGTCGGGGACGTCGGCGAAGACGACGACCCGGGTCCAGTTGGTCTCGTCGGGCACCGACAGGCCACGCTCGTACTGGACGACGAGCCGGCCGGCGGGGGTGTGGGCCACGGCGACTGGCCGGCCGAGGCCGATGTCGGCGGGTTCGCGGATCTCGGTGCTGACGAACCCGCACGGGCTGGTCGATGGCGTCGTCATCGACGCGATCGACACCACCCGCACCGAGGGATCGCCGGCCATGACGACCGCGACGTTGTCGTAGGTCGGAGACACCGAGATGTCGACCGGGAGCGCGCCGAACGGGAACGCGAGCGCGGCGCCCGGCGACGGGAAGGCCGGATCGAAGATGGTGATCGTGGACTCGATCTGCGAGCTACAGCCGCCGCCGCCGTAGCCGCCCGGTTGGATCGACAGCGGCGTGCGTGCGGCGCGCTGGTGCACCATGACGGCGCGGTTGCCGCGCCACGACGCCGTCCGCCACGCCACCGCCGGCACCGCCACCTGCTCGGGGTCGCCGCCGCCGAACGGCCCGTCGCGGGTGATGGTCGCGGGCTGGACCCGACTCGTGACGCTGCCGTCGGCGGCGATCCAGAGCGCGTCGGCCGCGCGGAAGCGGGTGACCAGGAGCTGATCACCCACGACCACGACATCGCGCAGATCGCGATCGAGGACGAGCGAGCGGACCGCGGCGCCGCCGGCCGGAGGCAGGCTGACCAGCTCGCCGGTGGCGCAGGCGACGTGGAGCAGATCGCGGCGCTCTTCCCAGGCGAGGCCGCGCGGCGCCGCACAGACCGGGCGGCGGTCGACCGCGGGTTCACCGGAGATGGTGCCGGCGATGGTGACGACGGCGCCGCCGCGACGGAGCGCGACGTGGATGCGTCCGGCGCCGTCCTCGACCAGGCGTCCGGGCTCGTCGCCGGGCTCGAGCGGGACGGAGGCGACCAGCGTGTTCGTGCTCAGGTCGACCATCACGACGCGATCGCGCTCGGAGTCGGAGGCCACGGCGAAGTTGCCGTCGCGGGTGACGAGGAGGGTGCCGCCGGTGATGGGCCGACCGGGCGGCGGCGGGTCGGGGTCCATGTAGAGCGAGCAGGAACCCACGACCAGGAGGGTTGCAGGCAGGATCGCAGGCAGGATCGGGGACAGGAGTCGAGACATGGCCACCTCCGCGGGACCCAGTCTCGCGCCGATCGCAGGTGGGCGCGCGCGGGTTCACGCTGGGATCACGCTTTCCGGTGACGGTCGCCACGCCCGATGGCAAGGTCGCTAGCGGGCGGAATCGCTCAGGGTGGGGGCGGCGCCGCCTCGCCCCGCCAGTGTGCCTCGATCGCGCCGCGCACCGCCTCGGGACCGGGGACCTCGACGACGCTACCGGTGCCGTCGAAGCGGAACAGCGGGGTCAGCGCCACGAACTGCTCGAGTCGGACCCGGACGTAGCCCGCCGGGCGTTCGTCGCCGAAGTGGACCTTGTAGGCGCACGAATGGGCGTCGTAGTAGCGGCACAGGAGTGGACGCTCGGGCTTGCCGTAGACGCCGCAGCGGGTCCCGGTGAGGTGCCGGCACCGGGTCTTGACGATGAGGGACCACCCACCATCGTGGACGCCGATCTCGATGCCCGGGAATCCGAGCGCGAAGCGCAGGTAGTCGACACCGCTGCGCGTCGACGGGAAGCCGTGCGGAAACACCAGCGTGCTGCAACACCACGCCGAGCAGTCGCGGCAGGGCTCCTCGAGCTCTCCATACAGGAAGGTGCGCGGCGGCTTGCGGACCAGGCTCGCGCCCGAGATCACGCTCTGGCGCCAGCCATCGTGGACGGCGTCCTTGCCGATCTCTGCCTCGGGCTGGGGCTGCTCGTCGCAGGCCATGGTCTTGAACACCGCCGACAGCGTGTCCCAGGACGGCACCGAGACGATGTTGCGTTGCTCGTCGAACACGGTGTTCGCGACGATGTACTCGATGCGCGGCCGATCGATACGGAGGAAGCCCTCGCTCACCGGCGAGCGCAGGGCCCGCTTGTACCAGCACGCGTAAGGATTGAAGTTCTTGCAGATGTCGGGCTGATCGGCGGTTTCGTGCACCGTGCAGCGGAACGTCGCGCGATCGAGGTGACGGCAGGGATAGCGGTAGTAGGCGCTCCACTCGCCGCTCGCCGACATGCCCAGCTCGATGCGATCAAAGTTGAGCAGGTATCGCGCGTGATCGAGCGACAGCATGGTGTCGACCGGGAAGCGGTGCAACGGCAGGTAGGTGCAGCACGGCGCCGTCTTGCAGGTGGCGCACGGCGACTCGAGCGCCTCGGCGAAGGGCAGCGAGCGCACCTCGGGTTCCACGGTGCCGGCCAGGATGTTGAGCCAGGGTTGCTTGGCCATGATCACTTGCCGCTGGCGACCAACTCGAGCAGCTCGACGAGCGGCGGCGCGTAGCGGTCGTAGATGACCTCGTGCTCCTTGCCGTCGAGGCGCACGGTGACCACGTAGAGCGACCCGTCCTCGACCTGGGGATCGACCTGGTACGGCGGCTGGTCGAGGAAGCGGTCCTTGCGCAGCTGCTTCTCCACCTTCGACACCGTCGCCGCGGACACCTGTCGGGTCGGCGTGGCGGGCAGCGGCGTATCGTAGAGGATGCGGGCGTTGGTGTTCTTGCCGGTGTGAGCGGCGTGGTAAAGGCTGCCGTCCTGGTGGAGGACGAACCGGTGGTTGGTCGCCGGGCTGAGCCGGCCCAGCGACTGGAACTTGACCAGCGCGGCGGGCGCGAGCGGATCGCGATCGCGGCTATTCCAACGCGGGTCGAGATCGGCGGGGATGGGACCTGAGCGGACGCGTGGATTCATGTCCGGAGAGCCTTGCGCGGTATCGGTGGCGGGGTCGGCGCCGTCGATGGGAGTGGCGGTTGGCGTGTCATTCGACACCGCCGCGGATCGACCGCGACCCGAGCATCCGACGACGACCACGGTGACGAGGAGTATCGAGCGCAGCACGGGGGCCTATTCGTTGAACTTCCAGTCGTCGTAGCCGAACTTGGGATCGGGCAGCGCCGCCTTCAGGGTCGACTCGCACAGCGCCTGCCAGAAGGTCACGTAGTGGTAGATGCGGACCTCCTGTCCGCCTCGCATGATGCTGCCGCCGCCGGGCACGTCCTTGAGCGCGACGTCGTCGGCGTACTGCTGGCCGAAGGCCTTCTTGACCAGATTCCAGTGACTGGTCTTGTCGCCCTTGGTGCCGTACTCGTCACCGACGCCGAGCATGTGTCCGAACTCGTGGCCGGCGGTGTCGAGCTTGTTGACGAAGGCGGGATCGACGGCGGCGGTCAGATCGACCCGCTGCCACAGCGCATCCTTGGTGGCGCCGGCCTCGCCCACGCCGCCGGCGGTGATCGTGTGCGCGGCCGCAGCGCCACCGCCGACGAAGTGCGCCTTCACGGCCTCGGCGCGGTTCTCGGACAGCTTCTGGTTGTACTTGTCGGCGCCGGGGTTGGATGCGTGACCGACCAGGTCGATGATGAAGCGAGGCTGGGTGGCGCGGCGCAAGTAGGTCGCCGTGCGCGTGAGCTTGTCGGCGTCGGGCGCCTTGACCGCCGATGAATCGAAGTCGAACAGGACCTGGCTCGGCATGATCGCGTTCAAGCGGCCGAGCTCGTCGGCGCCGGTGTTGCCGAACTGGGCCGAGGGCGTGAGGTCGCCCTCGTAGAGCTTCATGTTGGGGCGCACCACCTCGGCGCGGCCGGGGCCCTTGTGCGCGGTGATGGTGAAGTGCTGCCCGGCGTTGACCACGCTCAGATCGAGGTTCACGTGCACCGGCCCCAGCTTGCTCCACACGTCCTTGGGCTCGCGCACGTTGCTGAACGTGTAGCGATCGTGCCATTGGCCCTTGATGTGTTTCTGGAAGTCCTTCTGGAACTGGTCCTTGTCCTTCACCGTCCACATGCCGTGGGACGAGGCATAGCTGTCGCCGAAGTCGTCGCCGAACGCGCGTCGCACCGCCTCCACCATCTTCTCCACCGTCGACGACTTGTCGTTGGTGTAGTCGAACTTGAGCCGCATGGTCGCGGTCAGGGTCTTGGCCGCCGGCGCGTACTTCGCATCGAAGTTGCCGTTCACGCCGGGCTTGAAGTCGGGTAAGGCGTAGGTGCCGGAGATGAACTTGGGATAGTCGTCGAGGGCCTTCTTGTACTGCTGGTCCCAGAGCGTGACCGGCGCCTTCTTGGTGGCGGTGTCGGCCTTGGCGCGGATCCAGACGCTCACGCTCTTGGGCTCGGGAGCGATGCTGGCACCGGCGACGATCTCACCTGTCGACTTGTCGATCGTGGTACCGAACGCCGGACCGTCGAGGCTCCACTCGACAGTCTTGCCGACCGGATCGGTGGAGGCCACGGCCTTGGCCTTGTCCTTGCCGTCGGCCACCAGCTCGATGGGCGTGATGGTGAGGGTCTTGATCTCGGTGCCGCGACGAAGCACGGCGCCGGCGGCGGCCGGCTTACCCCATGGCGCGCGGTGACGGGCCGGCAGCTCCGCGCGCGCGCGCCCGAACCCGGCGCTGCGCCCGATCGGTGCCCCCGGCGTCTCGACCTTGCGGCCCTCGTACTTCTCGACGTGACCGAAGGCGGGACGGCCGGTGATGACGGCGGCGGCGACCGCTTCGGCCTCGCGCTCGAGCGCGTCGCTGGGTCGGCTCATGCCGGTGCCGGTGCTGCCGCCGCGAGCCTGCACCACGTGGGCGAGCTCGTGCGCGACCAGCTCGCGATCGGGGCTACTGGAGACGAAGGCGATCTGGTTGCCGGTGGTGAAGGCCTCGGCGCCGAGCTGGGCGGCGGCAGTTCGCGCGGCCTCACCGGTGTGGACCCGGACGTCGGCGAACGAGGTGCCGAAGCTGGCCTCCATCTCGGAGCGGAAGGGGACCTCCGAGCCGCTGCCGGTGAAGGCCTGGGCCGCGGCCTGATGCGGATCGACCTCGGGCGCTTCGGCCGCGGCAGGGTCAACGAAGCGGTAGATCGTGGTCCCGCTGCCGAACTGCCTGCCGGCGGCGCGCTCGGCCAGGCCGCGCGGTGGTGCGATCCGGCCGAAGCCGCTGCGGGTGTCGGTCCGCCCGTCGGTCCGGCGCTTGTCGAGGCGCCGCTCGTCGGGGCGCCGCTCGTCGGGGCGCCGCTCGCCGGGGCGCCGCTCGTCGGGGCGCCGATCGCCGCCCCGGATCAGCCGGGTAATCGTGGCGTCGTCGAGGCGGGCGCTGCGATTGACGCGACCCGGCGCAATGCCCGTGCTGCGCCTGCGTGTGCCCTCGCTCGTCTCGAGGGCATCGACCTGGCGGGTGGCCTCGAGGACAGCGGTCACCCAGTCGCGTCCGGCGATGAGCAGGCGCAGCGCGCGCCGTTCGATCTCCTTCTCGCGTTCGAGGCGACGGAGGTCGACCTCCTCGTCGCCGCGGTGGCGCTTCTCCCGATCGCTCATGACGCCACCGCGTGTCCGCGCTCGATGATCCAGCGCGGGATGTAGTCCGACTGGACGTTGGTCCGCACCCCGAGGTCTCGGGCCAGGCAGGCGACGGCGAGTGGCGCCAGCGCCAGCTGTCCCTGGGCGTCATTCGTGCTCTCGGTGCCGTAGTAGTGATGGTGACCGACCAGCGCATGGACCATGGCGCTATCGAACGCGGCCTGGTCCTGCTGCAGGGCCCGGAATGCCAGCTCGAGTTCGGCCGCAACGATGTCGAGGATCCAGTTGCGGCTCTTGGGATCGACCTTGTCGGGGTCGGCCTTGCGCATCGCCGCGGCGAGGAGGTCGCCTGCCGCGGACTCGCGGCGAAACGTCGCCGACAGGGCCGCGGCCTCGCTGTCGAACCACGTCGGCACCGGGCGGCCGATGCGGGCGAGGTCGAGAGCCTTCACCGACGCCAGCGCTTCGATCGCGGCGTGGTTGCGCGTCGCAGCCGCAGCGAGGATGCCGTAGCGCCACTGCACAGCGGGTTGGAGCTTGGCGCGATCGAGCTTGGCGCGCGTCACCGTCACCATGCGCCGTCCCGGCCCCGGCGCGGTGATCGGATCGGCGCCTGGAGTCACGGCAGCGAGGTAGGCCGCGGCCGCCGCGCATGCGCAGCGTTCGAGATCGACAAAGATCTCAGGCTCTTCGGGGTTGCGATAGGCGCGCACCGTGGCGTTGTCGAACGCCTGCACGCTGATCGCGCCCAGGAACTGGCCATTCCACTGATCGGCGTCGAGCTGGGCCAGATTGGCGGCGCGCGGCTCGATGGTGTCGGCCATCTGCGCCGGCGATACCGGGAACACGTGGCGAGCAGGGACGGTCACAGGCTGAACTCCCGGATCCTACCACTGCGAGGGTCACCGCCCGTCGTGGCAGCGGGCGTGCCTGTTGTGGTCGCGGTCTCCATGGGCGCTTCGACGAGGACGTAGTGGATGTCGGCGGTGCCTCCGGCGTCGCGATCGATGATGGCTTGCAGCGCCTGCCGCAGGTGCGGATCGGTCGCCGAACCAAGCATCTGCCGCGCGAGGTGGGTGAGGTACTCGGGCGAGCCCTGCTGGGCGGTGCCGCCGGCGCCCACGCCGAGGCCGCTCGATGCGCCCTTGGCCTCGACCACGACGACGCTGAGGGGCGGTCCGGTGCGCACGTAGACGAAGTCGAACTCGCCCGAGCGTCCCGGCACGGTCGGCGTGCCGCCGGGGTGCAGGTTGGTGTAGTCGGCGTGGCGCGACCGCATGTACTCCATGGCCATCGTGTTACCGGCGCGCTCGCTGGCCTGGGTGAGATCGCGACGTGCGTCGGTGAGGAGGCCGCGCTGGCGAGCCAGCTCGTCGATGCGGGCCAGACGCGCAGCGTCGCCGTTGGCCTCGCGGCGCAGCCGCTCGATCGTCACCGTGGCGTCGGCGGTGCTGCTCAGAGACTCGGGGGTGACGCCGAGCTCGGTGGCGAGGCGCGTGACCGCGGCATCGGAGTCGGCGCGCCGCGACATCGCCGCGCGGCGGGCAGCAGCGCTGGTCGCAATGTCGGCTGCGGCTGCGCCGGTCGGTGTGAAGCCGGACTCCCGGAAATCGCTCGGCGCGTCGGCGGCGACGAAGCCCGCGGGGCGGATATCGCCGCGCGGCGGGAACAGCTCCTCGAAGGTGGTGCGACCCTCGCGCATCGCCTCCGCCGAAAAGTCGCGCTGCGGCGAGACCGTCCCATCGGCACGCGGCTCGGCCGAGTCGCGGGCCAGGATCGGATTACCGGTGCCGTCGGACGTCCAGTGATATGGCTCATCGGTGGGGACGAGTCGGCTGAACGCCGCAGCGTCCGCATGTCCGCCGCCCCATCGGAAGTGGGCCTCGTCGAGAGCCGTCCACCCCGATCGACGTGCGCCGGTGGCAAGCGGCACGCGATCGCTGCCGCGTCGCGCCACCAGCCGGGCGTGGGCGTCGGTGCTGCGGCCGGTCGGCACCGGCACCACCGTCCCGACGTCGACGACCATCGGCCCGATCCCGTGGGTGCCGCCGGGCCGCGTGCCCATGGTCGCATCGGCGTCGCCGCCGATCGCAGCGACCGGCGACGTCGTGTCGGCCGATGCGACGTAGCCGAGACCAGGCGCGAGGTCGTTGAACGCAGGGCCGTGGGCGTTGAGCTGAGCTTGCAGGGCGTTGGCCTGCTCCTCGAGTCGCGCCCGGGTGGTGTCGCCGATCGGACGCCCGGCGATCTCGGCGCGCAGCGACGCGATGATGGGCGGCAGCTTCTGCAGCTCGAAGCGGGCCTCGAAGGCGCGAGTGTGAGGCGGGATGTGGCCGCCGCCGCGTTGCCACGCCGTGACCCGTTCGAGCAGGTTGCGCAGCGAGCCGGTGAGGCCCTCGTAGCGGCGCATCGCGGTGAGCGTGGCCTCGTGACGCATCACGCGGTCGAGCGTGGCCGTCGGTCCGATCTCCATGCGCACGTTGGTGATGCCGCCGGTCGCGCCGACGTCGAAGGCGATGCGCACGCCGTCGCCGCCACCCTCCCAGGTGCCGACCCGGACGCCCATCACGTCCTGCACGTGGCCGCGGTCGGTGCCGGTGATCGGCTCGTGGCCGCGCGGCGACGCCATCGACTCGGTGAGGTGGGTGCGCGCGGCGTCGACACGAGCGGTGTGCGCCGCGTGGATGCCGTGCAGCGTGCGCATGGACATCCGCATCAGGCCCTGCTGCGCCGCCATCTGGAGGCCGACCGTGGCCCAGGCGTCGGTGGCGTCGCGCTGGAGCTGGGTGAACTGCGCGCGCAAACCCGGCAACTCGGGGTCGCTGGGGTTGGTCGCCTCGAGCTCGGTGATGCGGGCGTGGATCTCCGCGGCCTGGCGCACCACGCCCATGCGGATCCCCTGCACCTGCTCCTCGGCCTGCGCCGTCATCAGCAGGATCTCACCGGCGGTCTCCAGGCCCTCCATGACGCGGTAGGTCCTTCCGCCCACGGCGATCATGCGGCTGGCCCGGCCCACGTACGGGATCACGTCGATCGCAATCTGTGCCGCGCCGATGACGCCGTCTCGCCAGGTCAGGGCCTCGCGGGCGCCGAGATCGACCATGGTGGCGACCGTGTCGACGGCGTTGTAGGCGATGAGCGTGGGGATGATGAACGGCGCCGCCGGCGGCACGAACAGCGCCACGCAGGTGCCGGCGATGTTGATCACGCCCGCGACCACCGGATGGTAGGCGACGCTGCGCACTGCCTCCCACGTCGAGTTGCACTCGAGCTCGAAGCCGACATAGCGACCGGTGGGCTCGCCGGTGGTGTCGTGCAACATCTCGATGCGCAGGGCCATGCGGCCGCGCGGGTAGCTCTTGGCCAGCTGGGAGAACGTGTACTCGGCGGCCTCGCTGAAGCGCGGCACCGGGTCGTTCTCGCCGTCGTAACGGCTGTTGCGCGCGTCGAAGGCCTGGGTCATGTCGTGGATGGCGACCTTCCATCCGGCCGCGGTGTGTTGGGCCGTGGCGACGATCTGGAGGGGCGTCGAGGTCGCGCCCTCGCCGCGCGACAGGTATGCACCCTCGGCCATGACCGAGCGCCAGCCGCTGCTGAGCTCGGTAGTGATCCGCGCGCGCGCCTCGTTCATCGCGGTCAAGTAGCTCTCGGCCCACGACTGGCCGGCGGCGTCGAGCCGCCCCGAATCGCGATAGCCCTCGACCTGGGCGATGCGGCGATTGAGCGCGTCCAGGCTGCCCGGAATGGGCATGTTGGGATCGCACTCGATGGGCATGTCGCCCTCGTAGCTGGTGCCTTCGTTGAAGACGTCGGTGGCGCTGGTGCCGAGCATCCGGCGCGGCGGGGCCGGCGGGCCTACGTCACGGTCGCCCCACATGCCCGGCGTGAAGGCCCGATCCTGGACCTCGGCGAAGCGCTCGTCCTCGGTGCGGACCTCGCAGAAGATCGTGAAGTGGTTGGGCGCGAAGTTGTCGTGATCGACGACCGCGTTGATCTCGTAGGTGCCTACCTCGGCGAACGAGAGCGTGAAGCGCTCGGCCGGTTCGAGCATGTGCCGGTGCGCGGTGTCGCCGGTGCGGTAGACCGGCGCGCTGGTCTCTCGGGCGGTGGTCCGGCGCACCACCCAGTGCACGTGCACCCACGGCACCGTCATCATCAGCGGCGGGGTCTCGTTGCTGGTCACCTCGACCGAGAACGCGGCTTCCTTGGTGATGAACAGCAGATCGGTGTGGTTGACGATGCGGCCGTTGACTGGCCACGGGAAGGCGCGGGGCGCGGCCGGCGCGCTGCTGGGCGTGATGCCGAGCCGGTCGTACTCGGCCCGCATGTCGACCGACTGCATGGCCTGCCGGAGCGACGACGCCAGATCGCCACTCGGTGCCGCCGTCGTCGGCGCGTTGCGAAGCGCCTCGATGATGCGCGCACGCTCGGGATGCGCATCGATCTCGTGAAGGACCGCGACCAGGCTGGTGGTGATCCGCGCCGAGCCCGAGCCCGCTGGTGCGCCGGCGAAGATCTCCTCGAGCATGCGCCGGCAGAAGTGCTGCTCCTCGGTCGGGATGCCGGGGTCGGCCATCTCGCCGGAGGCGGCGCCCTCGTCGCTGGCGACGTCTCCCGAACCCGCCAAGCGCCTCTCGAACGCGAGCCACGCGCCTTCACCGAAGATGCGGATCATCTCGGACCGGGCGAAGGGAAAGTACTGGTTGGCGAGGCCGGGCGTCTCGATCTCGCCGAGGTGGCCGCCCGAGATCAGATCCTCGCGGACGCCGGGGAGCAACGTGGCGCCGACCCGCGACTCGAGGCGGTCGAGGGCTTCACCGAGGAGCGGCGCCGACATGCGCGCATGCGATGCCGCCGGTTCCGCCGAGGCGCGGACCATGAGCTGCGACATGCGCATCGGCGGAACCGGCGCGGGTGGGCCGACCACACCCGGATCGGGCGGCGGCGGAGGTGGAGCCGGACCTGCGACGGCGGGGAAGTCCCACAGCACGTTGATCCCGGGTGGCAGACCGACCAGCGTGTAAACGCTGTTCTCGATCGGCGCGGTCGCGATGTCGTTCATCTCGAAGTCGCCGATGTGGAGCCGGAGCTCGGCGACCGCGTGGGCGAGATCGGCGGGCGAGAGCGAGGTGATCCACGGCATCGTGGACTCGCCGAGGCGCTGCAAGATCAGCCGATTGGCGATGTCGCGGTTGCCCGCGGCTGCGGACGAGCCGTAGTGGTGATCGTACCAGCCGCGCTCGACGCGGATGTGATGGGCCTCGAGCAAGAACCCGTCGGGGCTGAGCTCGTGCGCGGGCGCGGGCGTGCCCGGCAGATGCCAGGCGGCGAGCGCCATCGGATCGCGCGCGGCGTGGAGTGCGCCGACGCTGTCGCCGGCCGCGAGCCGATCGCCGGCGCGGTGGGCCTCGGACTCGATGGAGCTCTCGCTCCACGGTCGATCGGGCAGCTGGCCCTGCGCGAGGTGCACGACCTCGTGCGCCATGATCCGGCGCCCCTCGGCGCTGCCGGGATCGACCTGGGTGGGATCGATGCGGATCGTGTCGCCCTGCGCGAAGGCGACGGTACCGGCGGCGCGCACGGCGGCGACAGCGTCGGGGCCCGCGTCGACGCGCGGCGAGACTCCAACCGCGCTACCGAGCTCGCCAGCGAGGAACGCGAAGCCGTCGATGAGTGGATCGGGTGCGGCGGCCGGCGCGGCGCCGGTTCCAGCATCGCGGCTGAACGACGCGGTCAAGCTCCGCTTGCCGGGCGCGATGCCCGGCGCGAGCTCTTCACCGCCGTCAACCGCCTCCGCCTGGGGGCGGATCCTGTCCTGGTAGCTCATCGGCGTCCGGCTTCATTGTACGGAAGCCGGGTCCGAAATCTCCCCATCCTGGTGGGGTGAAGGCTTGTCACTCCGCGACGTCGCGCCGCAGGAACGGACGGGCCTGCTTGATGATCAGCTGGCGGCCCGGCAGGAGCTTCCATTCGGCGTCGACGGCGTGACCCGGGTAGAGCGATCGGTACCGGTTGTGGATCGCCTCGAGGTAGTCCGATAGCTCGGTCAGCTCGGCGTCAGTGAGGATCGATACCGACGACGGCCAGTTCGTGGTCCAGCCCAACAGCGACGAGCGGCTGATGACCTCGTACTCGGGCTCCTCGTACCAGGTGTAATAGAGGATCTGCTCGGGGACGGCGTCGCCAGTGGGATTGGTGACCGAGACCTCGCCGACCTGGGCATTGAGGTAGTGGGCTGGCCGGAGCTCGCTGAACTCGTTGATCGTGAGCGCCACGCCGTTGGCCAGCTCGCCGTCCTGGGCGGGATGGATCAGGAGGCCCATGCGCACCTCGTGCTGATCGACCCGGTAGAAGTCGCGTTCGATGAAGGCCTGGGTGTTCCACGCCGACGCCCACACCACCTTCACGGCGTTGGCGATGGCGTCGCGCCCGTCGGTGACGCGCATCCCGGCCGAGGTGTACAGGCCCGCGCCGGTGAATTCGGCGAGGTCCTCGACGTTGGTCGAGCTGCGGACGCGCAGCTTGGTCTCGGGCGTCCACCGCGTACCGGCCAGGGCGATCACGGTGTCGATCACGGCGGGGGTCACCGGTGCGCGGTAGATGGCCCAGCGGATCGCGAACAGGCGTCGCTCGAGGTCGGCGGGGGCGACCCGGCCGGCGGCGTGATCGGCGATGAGCGTGTCGATCTGCGGGAAGATGCCGGCGGCGGTGAGGTGGTTGGCGTAGTGGGCGAAGGGGACGGCGAAGGGGCGATCCGGCAGGGGCAACGGACGGCTGTCGGCGGTCTGGATGCGATACAGCTCGCCCAGGTTGGAGGCCTTGGCGCCGATGCGAATGACCTCGGCCAGGGTCACGCGGGTGACGTCGAACATGGGCAGGGTGACCGAGTCGTGCTGTGGCACCTGCACCGCCGTCGGGCGCAGCGAGTCCCAGTAGGTCTGGGCCTCGGCGGGCTGGGCGATCTGGACGGTGAAGTCCTGGGGGCCGACCTCGAGGCGGACGAGCTGGCCCTCGAACGGCCGCAGGCGCTCGTCGTCCCAGGCGCTGCGCAGCGCCAGGTTGGGGGTGCCGCGGGTCTTGGCCAGGAGGCCGACGTGGGCGAGCGGGGTCTGGAACTCGGCGGTGATGATGCCGGCCACCATCGACAGCTCGTTGGGCACCCGGTCGAGCACGACCAGATCCGTCGGCGACAGCGGCTGGCCGTCGAGGGTGGCGGTGCGGCGGAAGCGCAGGACGCCGTAACCGATGCCGCGGTTGAGCGCCTGGTAGACCTGGTTGCGGAAGACCTCGTCGGTCGCGATGGTCCGGATCCGCCGGCCGATCTCGTCGAGCATCGCCTCCTGATCGGCCGAGACCGGGCGGTAGCGCAGGACGTCGGCGAGATCGGTGCGGGCCGCGATCTTCCGGAAGCCGTCGACGATCATGTCGGCGCTGGCCGAGTCGCCGGCGGCGAGCTCGAGGGTGTAGACGTCCTGGTCGACGTATTCGACCAGCTTGGCCAGGAGGAACCGTCGGTTCTCGCGGCGGTAGTTGAGGATGTTGAAGTCGGCGAGCGTGCCCACCGGGGTCAGGCCGGGCTTTTCGAGGAAGTCGCGGGCGAAGTAGTAGTGCAGCTCGTACTTGTCGGGATCGATGAAGTAGACCTGATCGCCGTCCTCGCGATCGATGATCACCAGGATCGAGCGGGTACGCGCGAAGACCGCGTCCTCGCGGGCGGTCGACATCACCTCGCGATCGTCGCTGCATCCGAGCCGCCGCACCGCGACCGGCTCCGCGCCGGGCTCGAGCTCGCACGCCATGGAACCGCAGCCCGCGACCAGCACGCCGAGGAGGAGGGCCAGAACAAGCATTCGTCCTGTCGAAGGACCCATCACGGGGACACCTCGTGCGCGTTGACCATGGCCGGGGTCGGCGCCCGCGGGAAGAACAGGCCCTCGCCGTCGGGGTCGCGCGACAGCGTGACCTCGGCAGGCGCGTCCGGGCCGGGCGGGTACAGGTAGAGGAGCCCGTCGAGGACCACGCCATCGGTCGCCACCAGGTGGATCTCGTCGGCGACGTCGAGCTCGAACGGCGCGTGCACCGGATCGATCGCCGCGCCCCCGATGATCGGGGTGTCGTCGGCGAACAGCACCAGCCGATCGCCGGGCGCGAGGATGCGCGGCGGGCACATCGCGGGCGGCATCACCCCGCCCAGCGGCAGGTAGTGATCGAGCCGATCGACGGCGTCGGTCAGGAACACGCCGCACAGATCGATCGGCGTGACGCTGCGGTTGTAGATCTCGACCCAGTCGGGGCCGTCGCCCCGCGGGGCGATCTCGTTGATGATCAGATCGGACGTCGCCTCACTGCCCTGACCCTTGGGCGCCGGCGGCGGCACGGTCAGGTTGTCGCCGCAGGCAGTCGCGGCGACCCCGAGGGCGGCGGCGCTGGCGACGGCGGCGAGGCGGACGTACATCCCTCCATCCCACAGCAACGGACGTGCCACAGGCAAGCCCGGGTGATTCCGGAATGCCACGCGGGCGGACCCTCAGTTTTCCGAGGGGCCGCCCGCGTGGGCAGGTGGTTTCAGGCGTTCTTGTGCTCGCCGTTGGTGTGCGGCAGGAGCTGCTTCATGAGGCCGTCGGCGCCCACGACCAGCTTGATCTCGTCGATCTTGTCGGCGATCTCCTTCATGGTCTCGAGCTCCTTCAGGCGCATGAGCACCGGGTTCTCCGCGATCACCTTGGCGGTGTTGGCCATGTTGCGGGTCGCGGCCGCGTCCTCACGGCGGAGGATCACGTTCGCGGCGGCCGCCTTCTCGGCCTCGATCACCTTGTTGAGGAGCGTCTTCATCTCGCCCGGCAGGATCACGTCCTTCACGCCGACGCGGTGCACGCGCACGCCGAAGGTCTCGGCGCGCGGGAGGACCTGCGCCTCGAGGTAGCGGGTGAGCGTGTCACGCTGCTCGAGCAGCTCGTCCAGGGTCACGCCCGAGACGAACTCGCGGGCCGCGAGCTGGACCGCCAGGTAGAGCGCGTCCTTCACGTCGGCCACGGCGTGGACCGTGGTCGCCGCGTCGGTGGGCGCGTACTCGGCGGTGAGGGTCAGACGGAGCGTGACCTTGTCCTTGGTCATGAGCTCCTGGCCCTCGATCTTGAGCTGCTGCACACGGGTGTCGATCACCATGACCGCCACGCGCGCGGCCGGGTGGTTCCAGAACGTGTGGCGACCCGGCTCGAGCAGGGCCTCGAAGCGGCCCTGCACGTACTTGATGCCACGCTCGAACTGGCGCACCTGAGCCTCGACGATCTCGCCGGCCGGGATGACCGCGCGGAGCTCGTCGGTGAGCTCGGGAGCGTCACCGGTCACGTCGTGGACGGCGATCGTCACGTTCGGGTTGAGCGTCCACACCCGGTACAGACCCGGGCGCAGGAACTTCACCGGACGGTCGTCGCGGTAGAGCACGGCGCGCTGGTTGGTGCCGAGAGTCAGCGTCTGGTACCAGGCCTCGGGCAGGAGCGCGAGCACGTCGGGCTGGGCACCCAGGACGAGGTCGTCGAGGTTCCAGACCAGGAGCTTGTTGTGCTTGCCCCAGAACGCGTGGTGACCGGTGCCGAGCACACGATCGGGCACACCGTCGCGGACCAGCACGGCGCGCTGGTTGACCTCGACCTGGGTGTCGAGCAGCTCGGCCGCCGGGATGACCTTGCGCAGCTCGTCGGTGAGCGGCGGCAGCGGATCGGTCTCGGCGTAGGCACGGACGTTCACGCCCGACTCCACCTTCCAGATGCGGTGCACACCCGGACGCAGGAACGCCACCGGACGCTCGTCGCGCACGACGATGCCGTACTGACCCGGGGCGAGACGGACGGTCTCGTACCAGTCGAGGGGAAGCGCGGCCAGGATCGAAGCCGCACCGGTGAAGGCGAGCTCGTCGGTGTCCCAGCGCATCACGTCGTGGTGCTTCCAGAAGGTGTAACGGCCCGGACCGATCGCGCGCACGGGCTTGCCGTCGCGGATGAGGACCGCACGTTCATTGAGAGTCAGCTTGATGTGCATCATGTTCATTCCTCCGGCCCGCTTGTCGGGCAGGTATTCGAAAAGGCGGTCGCCGCCGGTGGCCACCAGCGCGCCGTGGCGACTCGCTCGAGAGCGAAGCGCGGTTGCGCGGGAGCGCCGCACCGTCGAGGTGGGAGCGGCACGTCACGGGCGAGCGGGCGCGGGCAGGGTGCTGGCGGCCGCAGGCGACGTGACGTGGATCCGATCCGAGCTCGACGTGGCGTGGTCGGGTGGGAACCCTTCCGGGCGACCACCGACGACGACCAGCTCAGGTTTTTTTCCGTTAACGAGACGGATGGGATGTTGGGATGAGCAAGCCCAGTGCGTTTACCGTTCCGCCACCGGCCCGTGAAAAGGTGGGCCAGGAAGGATTCGAACCTTCAGATCCCTGGTCTCGCCAGGCGATACCGCTCCCGGGACGGTCGGTCCTCGGACGTGTCCCCGTGACATTCCCGTTGAGGAATGACCTGACACGCGCGCCGCCGCCGGTTGTGGTGAGCGCGAACGCGCCCAGCGAGGAGTGAACAACTACGGCAAGAAGATACGATCGTCAATTGAAAAAGTTCTGGCGCTAAGATGCGGTCGATGACGAGGGCACACGACGCGATCATCAAGCGGGTGCGGGCGCTGGGAAAAGCGAGTGATGCGAAGAGGATCGCCGGGGCGTTCGTGGCCAGTCTGGGCGAGGCCCCGGGGTTCTGGCGGGCGCCGCTGATGGCGCTCGCGGTGGCGGAGCGCGTGCCGGCGCATGTGTACACGCCGTGGAGCAAGGGTGACGGACAGTGCCGGGTGTGCGGGCTCGATCCCGAGGCCGAGGTTGAGAGCCCACACGAGAGGGGGCAGCTCTTGCCCGAGGACCTCGCGGGTGTGGTCGCGGCCCTCGAGCAGGCCAAGCAGCGGAAGGGCGAGGCGCCGAAACCGAGCGCCACCGACGTGAAGCGGCTGCAACGGATCTTCGCGATGGTTGGCGAGCTGCCGGCGTCGGCGCGCGAGGGCAAGCTCAACGAGGCGATGCGGGCCGAAAAGCTGGTGGCCGGTGAGAAGTACGATCGGCGCCACGTGATCGAGACGCTAGGTGCGTGCAGCGTGCTCGAGACTGCCGAGCACCCCGGGTTCACGACGGCGTGGACGAGTTTCGCAGCGCGGCAAGCGCGGCCGACCGTACGCGTCGAGTGCGATCCGCCGATCGCGTTCTGGAGCGCGGGCCACGGCGTGGGAGCAGCCGGCGTGGAGCGCTGGTTCGGGCACCTCGGCGTCACCGCCCCAAGAGTGTCGGCGACGCGCGCGGCCGAGCAGGCCAAGGTGACCGAGGCGGCGGCGGTGCGGCAGTCGAAGTTGGACAGGCGCGCGGCCCGCGCCACCGAGCTGGTGGTCGGCGATGCGGTCGCGTTCGCGGTCGGCGCGCGCTGGATCGCCGGCATCGTCGTCGATCACTTCCAGGATCGCGGCGGCCGCCGCCCGGTGGTCGAGCTGGTCCAGTGGGCCGGCGATGCGCCGCCGGCGGTCGAGGTGCTGCACGGCCGGGGCGCAGCCGGGACGCGCTCTGGCAAGAACCAGTGCCGGGGTCGGCTCATCCTGTCCGATCTCTGGAAGCGCACCGACCGCCGTCGGCGCTGGGTGGTGGTGGGCGAGGGCATGAAGGCGCCGGCCAGCGGTCACCTCGGCGAGGCCATCGGCGTGGGCAGCTTCCGCCGCATGATCGAGATCGATCGCATCGCCCGCGACGCCGGCCTGGTCGACGGCTGATCCGCGCCGCGCTCCGGCGCGGCCTGGCGTCCGTCGCCACGATCAGGACGCAGGCTGGCGATCGAGCGAGCACATCACGATGGTCACGTCGTCGTCGGCGGGGACGCCGTCGGCGAAGGTGGTGACCTCGGCCAGGACGGCGTCGCGCACGCCGGCGATGCCGGCCTCGCCTCCGGGGTTCTTGGCGTGGGTCACGGCGAGCTGGAGGCGGCGATGGCCGAAGGCGCGGCCGCCCTTGTCGCGGCGGTCGGTGAGGCCGTCGGTGAACAGGACCACGATGTCGCCGGGGGCCAGCGTCTGGGTGCCCTCGCGGATGTCGGCGACGATGACCTCGCTGTCGTCGACGTGATCGATCGTGGCGTTGGTGGCGAGCGCGCTGACCTTGGTGATCGCGCCGGTCGCGTCGCAGTTGGCGACCAGCGGCAGCATGTGCGAGGCGTTGGCGAAGTCGATCGTGCCCTTGGGGTCGAGCAGGGCGGCGAAGCAGGTCATGGCGGTGTGGTCGGCGCCGGGGATGCGGATGGCGGCGTTGATGGCGCGCAGCACCGAGGTCGGCGTCAGGCGCTCCTCGCCGACCTGCGACAGCGCCTCGACCGCACCGTGGGCGGCGCACCCGATCATCGCCGAGTACACGCCGTGGCCGGTGGCGTCGCCGACCACCACCAGCAGCCGACCACCGGTCAGCCGCCGGTAGGTCCACCAGTCGCCGCCGGTGTCGGCGGCGGGCGTGCAGGAGCCGGCCACGAACAGCCGCCCCTGCCGGGCCACGCTCGACAAGGGCAGGATCGATCGGTACATGGAGCGGGCGCGATCGAGATCGCGTTCGGTGGCGACGATGTGGGCGCGCGCGTCGGTCATCTGCTTCACGCGCGCCTCCACCTTCTCCAGGCTCTCGATCGCGGCGCGGGCGGCGTTACCGGCGTGGACCGGTGACTCGCCGCGAGCCAGCCGCTCGGCTTGCTCGGTGACGTGGACGAGCGCCTTCTCGGCGGCTTCGTTGGCCGGCGCCGACGGGGCGGTCGCCACAGCGAGCTTGACCGCGTCCGTCGAGCGTTTGAACGACCAGGCGACAGCGACGACGGCGACGACCACCGCGGCGAGCGCGATCCAGCCCATGCCTACACTCTCGCACAGCCGCGCGCGGTTCGGGCGGCCCAGGGGCCGGCTACGGTGGCAACCTAGGCTTCACGGACCAGGGGGACCGGTCGGTCGCTCATGCCGGGGGCGAACATCGCCGCGTCGGACAGCCGCGGCAGCTCGTCGGAGAGCCAGGCGGCGATCTCCTTGTCGCCGCACACCAGGCCGTTGCGCACGGCCACCGCCGCGAGCTGCTCTTCGAGGGCGGCGCAGCTGTCGGGACGGCCCGACGGTTCGTAGGCCAGGGCGCCGATCAGGATCCGATCGAGGTCGGTCGGGAGGTCCGATCGAACCGCGCTGGGCATGGCCAGGTGGGGCCAGCCGTCGACGCCGAGCCGGGCCAGTACGGCCAGGTCGAGGTTCACGGCGGTGCCGGTGAGCAGCTCGTAGCCGAGCGCGGCGCACGAGTAGACGTCGGCGCGCACGTCGATCTCCTGGCCCATGCGCTGCTCGGGAGCCATCACCTCGGCGGTGCCCTTGGTCTCGCCGATGGTGGTGGTGCGGACGGTGGTGGCGGCGCGGGCGATGCCGAAGTCGCCGATCTTCACGGCGCCCTGCTTCGACAGGAGCACATTGCCGGTCTTGACGTCGCGGTGGATGAGCCCGAGCGGGATGCCGTCGTCGCCGGTGGCGGTGTGGGCGGCATGGAGGCCGTCGCAGACCCGGCGCAGGATGGTGAGCGCGACTGCGAGTGGCACGTGGGCGCCGCGATCGCGCATCGAGCGCAGCACGTGCTCGAGGTCGGCGCCGTCGACGTACTCCATGGCGATGAAGTGCTCGAGGCCGGTGCGCCCCAGATCGTAGACCGCCACGATGCACGGGTGATCGAGCCGCGACGCCAGCCGCGCCTCGTCGAGGAAGTGGTTCACGGCCTCGGGCCGGCGGGCCATGTGCGGGTGCAGGACCTTGAGCGCGACCGGCCGCTCGAAACCGGCCTCGCCGGTGGCGCGGGCCAGATAGACGTCGGCCATGCCGCCCGAGCCGAGCAGCCGCACCCGCTGGTAGCGGCCGAAGCCGTCGCCGCCGCCACCGGGTGGAGGCGGCGGGCGGAGCTCGATGATCGTGCCGGCGCCGGGGCTCGCGCTCGCGGCGCTGCGCCGCCGGAGGCCGAGCCCGACCGCGACCATGCCGAACACGCCGGCCATCAGGCCGAGCGCGAGCGTGCCGGCGCTGGAGCCGCCGGTCGCGGCC
>SXJR01000059.1 GCA_005779305.1 Myxococcales bacterium | reverse complement strand
GCTACCAGGCTGCGCTACGCCCCGTAAGAATCTTGATGATAGGTTGGAAAGTTCCGGTGAGACTGAAACAGTAGGTGAAGGGATTACCCCCTCACGCTACCACCTGTCAACCGGCATCGTCACGACGCCAACGAACCAGAATTACTTGTCAAAGAGACACCAACCCCATGGTCAGAAACGGAGCGCTGGGACGCTCAGGCTGATCCCCAGCTCCACGAACGGACCAGACGATCCCAATACACCCAGCCTCGCATAGGGCACAACCCCGGCAAAGCACCAAATACTCGTCTGCGCGCCCAGTCGCGGGTGTCTGAGATCTCCGAGCTCGAGCACCGGTCCCGTCGAGACGCCGAGCATCCTCCCGCCGAGCCGGCGGGTGCCGGCGACGCCATCGAGCCACACTCGACCACCGTCGCGCATCGCGTAGTGGGCACCGCCGAGCCAGATCCCGACGGCGCTCAGGGGCGCTCGTTCGCGGATGCGCAGGATCGCGATGGTCCCTCCCCACGCCGAGTCCCATTCGTCCTCGACGTGTGTCGCCGCGCCGACCGCGCCGAGCCACACGTGGAGGCCATCCAGATCCGAGGCGGCGCGGAGCGTGGGCGGTTTGCGTCCGTCGACACCCCGCTGGTGTTCGGCCGGCTGGGGGCGAACGGTGCCGGCGGCGGGCTGGGCGTGAGCGACCGCGCCGACCAGCGAGCTGCCGGCCAAGCTGACCATGGCTGCGGCCAGCAGTCCCTGGGGACCCCAGGCCCGCAACCGGGGCGTTCGTCCGGCGCACGGGGCCGCCACGGCGTGACCGGCGTCGGCTAACCTGCTACGATCGCCAAGCATTTGGCGATCGCGTCGGAGTCCTCTCGGCGGTCCGTCGCTTGCTTTGACCAAGGGGCTGGTGTCAGCGCCCGCCTCCGCAGCTCCGATGAGCACTCCGTTTCGCCTCGCGGTGGATCCGAACATGCCGGCGGTCGATCCCGCCGCGATGCTACCACCCGACCTCCGGGGGAGCTACGCGGAGCTCCGTCAGCTGCCGTTCTTCGACGGTCTTCCCAACGATCTGCTGGTCGGCGCGCTGACCTCGGGTGATCTGTCGCTGCGCCAGATCGAACGCGATCACCTCGTCGCCGATCCGGCCGGCCTACCGCGGGGTGAGGCCGCGCCGGTCGTGTACCTGGTGAGCGGCCAGATCGCCGCTGGTGTCTTCGAGCCGCACGAGCTGGGTGAGCGCAAGCAGCTCCAGGATCGACTCGAAGGCATGACCGCCGACGAGCGCGAGGCCGAGTCGTTGATCAAACCGATCCCGATGGCGCGCCTGGCCCGCAAGAACGTGGCCCTGTTCGCCGAGGGCGACGTCTTCAACGCCGGCGCCCTCGCCGCCGCCCGCGGCGCGCCGGTCGCGTTCTTCACCACGGCGCCGGCCGCGGTCGTGTTCTTGGCCCAGCGCCTGGTCGCCGACGTCGCGGTGCGCTTCCCCTTCTTCGAGGCCCGCTTCCGCCGCGCCATCCAGGCCTCGCGCCAGCGCTTGCACGGCGTCACCGGCGTCAAGCAGGAGGTGCTCGACTTCTTCGTGCGCCAGGGCATCTCGGTGTCAGGCGAGAGCGTGCGCGTGCGCCAGCTCGACAGCTGCATCGACTGCAAGCAGTGCGAGATCGCGTGTGAGGAGCGCTACGGCGTGCGACGCCTGACGCTGGGTGGCTACCAGCTCGGCATGCTCGACTTCATCTACACCTGTCGAACCTGCACCGATCAGCGCTGCATCGATCCGTGCGCGTACGACTCGATCAAGTACGACGAGAAGCGCAAGGAGGTGGTCATCAACGAGGCCACCTGCACCGGATGCACCGCCTGTGCGCAGAGCTGCCCGTACGGCGCCATCGACATGGTCGATATCGACGAGCAGAGCCCGCTGGTGCGCTGGGCCTTCAAGAAACGGCTCGACAAGAAGCAGGCGCTCAACTTCGGCCCCGGCACCGGCCGGGTGGCGCGCGCCCGCCGCATCGCCAACAAGTGCGACCACTGCGCGTCCTACGGCGATCAGGCCTGCATCTCGGCGTGCCCGACCGGCTCGCTCATCGAGCTCAATGCCTACGATCTGTTCCGCGAGCGCTCGCCGGCGGTGGCCGCGGCTGCCCGCGCCGGCTTCGAGCACGACGTCGACGGCGATCGCCGCGAGGTCCTGCCCACCTACGCCTTCACCGAGGGCATCGCCGTTCGCTCCGGCGGCTCGGCCAAGGTGCGGCGCGGACGCGGCGGCCCCTTGCTCATGTGGACGCTGGGGCTCCTGGCCTGGCTGGTTGTGCTGGGCGAGGTCCTGCTCCGCGTCTACGCGCCCACGCTGTCGTGGCAGTACCACCAGCTGCGCCAGGTGCCCGAGTTGGCCAGCCTGCCGTCCGCGATCGTCGTCGAAAAGGTCCACTTCCGCGCCGGCGACGAGCTGGCCATCCAGTGCGGCCTGGTCGGCACCGGCCTCATGATCATCGCCGCGATCTATCCGATGTTCCGGCGCCTGCGCGCCTTCCGGTGGATCGCGTCCAACACCATGTGGTTCGACTTCCACCTGATGGCCGGGACCATCGGGCCCATGTTCATCGTCCTGCACTCGGCGATGCGGCTGGGCACGTGGGTCGACGTCGCGCTGTGGAGCATGGTGATCGTCGCGGTCAGCGGCTTCATCGGTCGCTACCTCTACACCCAGGTGCCCGAGCTCTCGAGTGGCCGCGAGCTCGAGGAGCTCGATCACGAGCGCTCGTTCTCGCAGCACCGCGGCCAGAACCCGGTGGCGATGGCCGAGATCGATCGCGAGCTCCACGATCACCGGGCCAAGGCCGACAACGTCGCCACTCACTCGGGCGTGCTCTACACCCTCCTTTGGCTCCTCATCGAGGACGCGCGCCGCCCCGCGCGCTGGCTGCGCCGCCGCGGCCGTCTGCGCCGCCTGGGCTCGATCGGCAAGGCCCGGCGCGATCTCATGCGCCGCACCGCCCGCATGATCAAGATCCAGCGTTCGAGCGTGATCGCGCCCAAGGCGGCGCTCTTGCTCCATTCGTGGAAGAAGGTCCACGTCCCCTTCACCATCCTGCTCACCGCCGTCGG
>SXJR01000417.1 GCA_005779305.1 Myxococcales bacterium | reverse complement strand
TTGGCGCCCATCGAGCCCGGGATGATGCCCAGCTCACCCTTGCCCGCACGCACCGCACCCTTGCGGGTCACGAACACGTTCGCGCCGTAGTGGTGCTCCTTGCGGACATAGTTGTGGTGGCAATTCACCGCCTCGAGCTCGGCCGAGAACTCCGGCAGCACACCCGCGCCGCGCAGCGCCGCGACCACCGCGCGCATCATCAGCTCGCGGTTGATCATGGCGTAGTTCTGCGCCCAGCTCACCGCCCGCACGTACTGCACGAACTTCTCCGTGCCCTCCGGCAAGTAGGCGAGATCCATGTCGGGCAAGTTCACGAACCAGCGCCGCATCTCGGCCTTCGCGACCTCGATGAAATAGCTACCGATCCGGTTACCCACGCCGCGCGAGCCCGAGTGCAACATCACCCACACTCGGTCCGCCCCGTCGAGGCACACCTCGATGAAGTGGTTACCGGTGCCGAGCGTACCGAGGTGCTGGACGTTGCTGCCGCGGCCGATGCGCGGATGATCGGCGACGATGGCCTCGAAGCCCGGACGCAGGGTCTCCCACGCCTCGGCCTGAGCCGCCGGCACGTCGTGCCACGCGCCGCGGTCGTTCACACCGCCGTTGTCGGTCCGGCCGTGCGGGACTGCCGTCTCGATCGCCGAGCGCAACCCCTTCAGGTCGTCGGGCAACTGGCTCGCCACCAGCGACGTCCGCACCGCCATCATGCCGCAGCCGATATCGACGCCGACCGCGGCCGGGATGATGGCTCCGATCGTCGGGATGACGCTACCGACCGTCGCACCCTTGCCGTGGTGAACGTCGGGCATCGCCGCGACCCACTTGTGGATGAACGGCAGGCTCGCGATGTTGAGCAGCTGCTGTCGCGCCGCGTTCTCGAACGGCACGCCGTTCGTCCACGACTTGATGGGCACGCCGCCCGGGACGTTGGTGACTTCGTAGTTGCCGTGGGTGGTCATAGCGGACGCGCGATAGAGCAGCATACGTGCCGGCCTGGCTGACTCGTAACCAGTTAGAACCATGGCGGGCCAGACAGGCGGATTTATTCACCAGGATAGATTACTATCCGCCATGGCCAGGGCCCGCCCAACCGTGGTGATCGGGATGCTCGGCACGACCCTCGACGCCGGCAAGGGCCCCCGGCGCTGGGAGAAGTGGCGGCCCACCGTCGCGCTCTGCGCGCACGACGATCTGCTCGTCTCCCGTCTCGAGCTGCTCCACCCGCCGACGTGGAAGTCGCTGGCCGAGGTCATCGCCGACGACGTCGGCCAGGTGTCACCCGAGACCGTGGTCCGACTCCATTCCCTCGCCATCGGCGACCCGTGGGACCTCGAGGAGGTCTACGCCGCCCTCCACGACTTCGCCCGCGCCTACACCTTCGACATCGATCGCGAGGACTACCTCATCCACATCACGACCGGCACACACATCGCGCAGATCTGCATGTTCCTCCTCGCCGAGTCCCGCCACCTGCCCGGTCGCCTGGTCCAATCCTCGCCGCGCCCCGACGACAAGGTCGACATCATCGATCTCGATCTGGCTCGCTACGACCGGGTCGCGGCACGCTTCGCCCGCGAGCACGCCGACGCCGCCACCTTGCTCAAGGCCGGCATCGCCACCCGCGCCCCGGCATTCAACCGACTCATCGACGAGCTCGAGCAGGTCGCCAACGCGTCGAGCGATCCCATCCTGCTCCTCGGTGCCACCGGCGTCGGCAAGTCCGAGCTGGCTCGACGGGTCTACGAGCTCAAGCGCGCCCGCAGGCGCCTGACCGGCCCGCTGGTCGAGGTCAACTGCGCCACCATCCGCGGCGACGGCGCCATGAGCGCGCTCTTCGGCCACGTCAAGGGCGCGTTCACCGGCGCCGCCGCCCCGCGCGCTGGCTTCCTCAAGCAGGCCGACGGCGGCGCCCTCTTCCTCGACGAGATCGGCGAGCTCGGCCTCGACGAACAGGCCATGTTGCTGCGCGCGATCGAGGAGAAGCGCTGGCCGCCGCTCGGCGCCGATCGCGAGCTGACCAGCGACTTCCAGCTCCTGGCCGGCACCAACCGCGATCTGCCGGCCGAGGTCGCTGCCGGCCGCTTCCGCGCCGATCTGCTGGCCCGCATCGATCTGTGGACCTTCCGGCTACCCGGCCTCGCCGAGCGGGCCGAAGACATCGAGCCCAACCTCGATCACGAGCTCGAGCGCACGTCGGCCGCGCTCGGCACCCGCGCGACGATGGCCAAGGAAGCTCGCACTGCGTTCCTTGGGTTTGCCACCTCCCACGAGGCCACCTGGCCCGGCAACTTCCGCGATCTCTCCGGCGCGGTTCGCCGCATGGCGACCCTCGCGCCCGGTGGCCGCATCACCACGGCGCAGGTAGCCATGGAGATCGCGCGGTTGCGCACTGCGTGGGACGCGCTCGCCCCCTCATCCACGGCTCACGTGGGTCGCGACGACCGCGTCACCGCGCTGGTCGGCCCTCGTGCGGCCGCCCTCGATCTCTTCGACCGCGCCCAGCTCGAAGAGGTGCTCCGGGTCTGCCGCGACGCGCGCTCGCTGTCCGACGCCGGCCGCCGCCTCTTCGCCGTGTCCCGCACCCTCAAGGCCTCGAGCAACGACGCGGACCGCCTGCGCAAGGATCTCGCCCGCTTCGGGCTGACCTGGGACGCCGTCGCGCGCTGAACGCCGCCGGGCGCCGAGCCTCCTTGGCGCGCGGGTCAGTCCTCGTCGGACGTCGACTGGCTCACCGCGCCCTCCGAGCGGTCATCGCCGTCGGGGATGCGATACGCCTCGCTCAGCCAGTTGCCGAGATCGATGGTCTGACAGCGGAACGAGCAGAACGGGAACGCATCGACGCCGCGCTTGGCGTCGACCACGGCGCCGCGCACCGCCGCCTTGCCGCAGATCGCGCAGCTCACGACATCACCAGGTGCACGCGCGTTCCCCACCGCCGCCGTCACTCCTTGCGCTCGAGCCCGTAGTACGCGCACTTCTGGATCAGGTAGCTGCGGCTGATGCCGAGCTCCTTGGCCAGCTGCGACTTGTTCCAGTGGGTGCGGATGAGCCCTTGCAGGATCACGTCCGACTCGACCGACTCCATGGTCTCGCGCAGCGTACCGTTGAGCTCGCGCCCGCCCAGGCGCGTGGCCGCCGGCGTCGGCTCGGCGTCGCGGATCCGCTGCGACAAGAGCTCCACGCTGATCTCCTGCGAGTCGCCGCCCAGCACCAGCGCCCGCTCGATCTCGTTCTCGAGCTCGCGGATGTTGCCCGGCCACGCGTACCCGGCGAGCAGCGCCATCGCCGCGTCGGTCGGGCGCGGGGCCTCGCCGCCAGAGGCCGAGTTGTCGCCGCGGGCCGAGCGCGCCGCGTGGTGCTTCTTGATGAAATGCTCGACCAGGATGGGGATGTCGGTGGGCCGCTCGCGCAGCGGCGGCACCGTGATCTTGAGGACGTTGACCCGGTAGAACAGATCCTCGCGGAACTCCCGGCGCTGCACCATCGCGTGCAGGTCCTTGTGCGAAGCGGCGATGATGCGGACGTCGACCTTGATCGGCTTGGTGCCGCCGACCGGGGTGAACGTGCCCTCTTGCAGCACGCGCAAGAGCTTCACCTGCAGCGCCGCCGACATGTCGCC
>SXJR01000416.1 GCA_005779305.1 Myxococcales bacterium | reverse complement strand
GCGACCTGCTTGATCGCGCTGCGCCGCCAGTCACCGTTGTCCTCGCGCTCGAAGCGGTGCGGCTCTTCGCCGCCCTCGCCCGAGTTGGACTTGCCGTCGAGGCGGTTCATGGCGCTGGCCAGGGTCTCGTGAGCCTCGGCGCTGATCGAGCCGAACGACATGGCGCCAGTGACAAAGCGGCGGACGATCGCTCCGACCGGCTCGACCTCGTCGATCGGAACCGAAGCGGCGGCCGGAGGGTACAGCTCGAACAGGCCGCGCAGGGTGACCAGGGCGTCGTCCTCGTCGTCGCACAGGCGTTCGTACTCGGCGAACTTCTCCGCGTCGTCGTGGGCGACCGCGTACTGGAGCGCGGCGATGGTCGCCGGGTTCCACTTGTGGCGCTCGCCGCGGCGCCGCCACTGGTAGATGCCGCCCACCGGCAGCTCGTCGGTGATGGCCACGGCCTGGCGGCCGAAGCCGCGATCGTGGCGATCGAGGGCTTCGCGGGCCAGCTCGCGTACGCCGATGCCGCCGATGCGCGACGGGGTGCCGCCGAAGCCTCGGGCGATGAGCTCGGGGGCCAGGCCCACGGCCTCGAAGATCTGGGCGCCGCGGTAGCTCTGCACGGTCGAGATGCCCATCTTGGACATGACCTTGAGCAGGCCCTCCTCGACGGCGTGCAGGTAGCGGGCGATGGCCTCGTCGACGGTGCCCGGGACCTGGCCGCGCTCGACCAGCGAGCGGACCGCGTCGAGGGCGAGGTACGGGTTCACCGCAGCCGCGCCGTAGCCGATGAGCAGCGCGAAGTCGTGGACCTCGCGGGCCTCGCCGGTTTCGATGACGAGCCCGGCCTGCATGCGGATGCCCTCTTTGACCAGGTGCTGGTTGACGGCGGCCAGGGCCAGGAGCGACGGGATGGCGACGCGGCGCGAGTCGACGCCGCGGTCGGAGAGGATGAGGACGTTGCAGCCGTCGTCGATGGCGTGGGCGGCGTCGCTGCACAGGCGATCGAGCGCGGAGGCCAGGCCGTCTTCGCCTGACGCCGCCGCGAACAGCGTGGACAGGCGCCGGGTCTCGAACGCGCCCTCGGTGGCGCCGGCGATACGGGCCAGCTGGGCGTTGTCGAGGAACGGCCCCGGCATGCGGATCTGGTGGCAGCTCTCGGGGGTCTCGTCGAAGGTATTGCCGTCGGGACCGATGTTGGTCTCCAGCGTCATCACCAGCGACTCGCGGATCGGGTCGATCGGCGGGTTGGTGACCTGGGCGAAGAGCTGGTGGAAGTACTGGAACAACGGCGGCGATTGATCCGAAAGGACCGCGAGCGGCGTGTCGGTGCCCATCGAGCCGACTGGCTCCTTGCCGTCGCGGGCCATGGGCTCGACGAGCAGGCCCAGATCTTCGTCGCTGTAGCCGAACGCGCGCAGCTGGCGGTTCAGCTCGTCGCCGGTGATCGCCGGCTCCGGCGGTCGGGCCTCGAGCTCGTGAAGATCGAAGACGTTCTTGTCGAGCCACTTGCCGTACGGGAAGCGGCCCGACACGTCGCGCTTGATCTCGTCGTCGGCGACGATGCGACCCTCGACGGTGTCGACCACGAACATGCGGCCGGGCTGGAGCCGCCCCTTGGCGAGGATGCGATCGGCCGGCACGTCGAACACGCCGGTCTCCGATGCCAGGACCACACGATCGTCGACGGTGTGGATCCAGCGAGCCTGACGCAGGACGTTGCGGTCGAGAGTGGCGCCGACCAGGAAGCCGTCGTTGAATACGATCGCCGCCGGGCCGTCCCAGGGCTCGACCAGCGATGAGGCGTAGCGGTAGAAATCTTTCCGCTCGGGCGCCATCGCCGGGTTCCCCTCCCAGGCCTCGGGGATCATCATCATCATCGAGTGGGGCAGCGAGCGGCCGCCGAGGTAGAGCAGCTCGAGCAGGTTGTCGAACTGGGCCGAATCGCTCTTGCCGGGCACGATGATCGGCGCCAGCCGCTCGATGCCGCCGTGGAACTTGGCGCTGCGCAGCTGGCTGCGGCGGGCGTCGATCCAGCCCACGTTGCCCCGCAGGGTGTTGATCTCGCAGTTGTGGGCGATGAAGCGGAAGGGCTGGGCCAGGTCCCAGGTCGGGAACGTGTTGGTCGAGAAGCGCGAGTGCACGACCGCGATCGCCGACACGAAGTCCTCGGCGCCGAGGTCGAGGTAGAACCTGGGCAGCTGCGCGGGCAGGAGCAGGCCCTTGTAGACGATGGTCTCGGTCGACAGGCTGGCGACGTGGAAGTAGCCGCCCGGATCGACGTTGCGGGCGCGGATGCGATTCTCGGCCAGCTTGCGGATCACGTACAGCGTGCGCTCGTGCGCCGACGGAGGAACCCGCCTCATGCGCACGTAGATCTGGCGGAACACCGGCATGACCGCGCGCGCGGTCGGGCCGACGTGTCGAGCGTCGATCGGAACGTCGCGCCAGCCGAGGACGCGCTGGCCCTCCTCCGCGATCACCTCCTCGACGATGCGCTCGCACTGGGCGCGCTCGAGCGGATCGGGCGGCAGGAAGACCTGGCCGATGCCGTAGCGGCGGCGGCGCGGGATGTCGAAGCCCAGGCGTAGGCCCTCGGCCTTGAAGAAGCGGTGCGGGATCTGGACGAGGATGCCGGCGCCGTCACCGGTGTCGGGATCGGCGCCGCAGGCGGCGCGGTGCGAGAGGCGCCGCAGGACCTCGAGCGCGTCCTCCACGATGGCCCGCGATTTCTCGCCTTTGACGTGAGCGACGAAGCCAGTTCCGCAGGCGTCGTGCTCGGTCGACGGGTCGTACAGGCCGGGGCCGGGAGGATAACTGCCGCGCGACATGGTGCGTCAACAATAACGCGACGCGTCAGTTACGTCATCAACTTCCTGCGGGGATCGCGTGGCCGGTTTAGAATAAGGCACATATGGGTCGACGCTGGCTTCTGGCCGCCGTGGGGACGGTGGCTCTCGTATGGGCGGGGACGGGCTGCAAGGACAAGGACAAGAAGTCCGGAGGCGCGGTCGTTGTGGCAGCCACGACGGACGAAGCGCTGATCGCGCGACGCGACGCGCTGCTCAAGAGCCGGCAGGGCTTGAAGGATCAGCAGGCAGCGCTGGCCGCGGAGCGCGAGAAGATCGCGCAGGCCGGAGGCGACACCGCCGAGGTTGACAAGAAGGTCGAGGAGCTGCGCTCGCAGGAAGCGGCGCTGTCGTCGGAAGAGTCCGACATCGTCCAGGAGCTGATGGAGGAGCGCAAGACGTTGCTGGCGGCGGCGCAGGGCGGCACCGACGCGGCGGCGCAGGTCGCGGTGCGCGAGCAGGGCATCGCCAGCCGCGAGAAGACGCTGGCGACGCGCGAGGATCGCGTGGCCCAGCGGGAGGCGGCGCTGGCCGATCGCGAGAAGGCGCTCGGCATCCGCGAGAAGGAGACCTGCGGCGCCGGCGGCATGCCGACGACGATCATCCAGACCGTCGACGCCAAGGGTTCCAAGTACGACAAGCGCGACGTCGAGCCGCTGCTCAAGAAAGCGCGCGGGGTGATGGGCGATCGCGGCATCCTCGCCTCCGATCTGCCGGGCAACGTGCGCGAGCTAGAGAAGGAGGCGACCGGGGCCATGGCCGACGCTGACTACGGCCGCGCCTACCTGGCCGCCAACCAGCTGTTCAAGACGGTCTCGGTGCTGCCCATCGACAAGAACTTCATCCAGGCCAAGAGCGCGCGTATCTCGTCGGTGGCCAAGGGCAAGACGCTCGATGGCGGCACCCAGAAGCAGGTCGACGATCTCTTCGCCGACGCGACGTCGAAGTTCGTCGACGGCGATTACAAGGGCGCCAACAAGAAGCTGAACGCCATCTGGAGCGCTATCAACTGAGCCGTCGTCGAGCGGGTGCGCGACTCACGTGAGTCGCGTGGGTCGTGAGACGCCGCAGGGTTGGCGATGACGGTGGCCGGATACCGGACGCGTGCGCGACTCACGTGAGTGGCGTGGGTCGTGAGTTGCCGCGGGTTCAGCGCGGTGGCCTGACCGTGCCCGAGGCGTCGAAGTCGACGTTGTCGGCGGTGGCCACGCCGATCACGACAGCGCCGGTGAGCGCGGCAGCCGAGAAGCCAGCGATGGCCCACCAGGTGCGGTACCAGCGGGGCGGGGCGTCGACGTAGTTGAGCTTGGGCTTGGGCGCGCCGGGATCGGTGGCGCCGAGTTCGGTGTCGAACGAGGCGTAGGGCGAGAGCTCGACCGCGACCGGGGTGTCCTTGTCGAAGGCGATCTCGACGAAGCGCACGAAGTCGCGATGCTCGGGGTGGGTGACGCGCAGGGCGTGCGGGCCTACCGCAAGCGGGGCCGGCGGGGCGGGTGACTTGCCGAGGCGGCGGCCGTCGACATAGATGACGGCGCCTTCGACGGGCGTGGTCACGACCAGGCGGCCGGTGAAGCGGTCGGGATCCAGCAGGCGGACGGCGCCGCCCTTCACGCCACCCTGTTCGGCGACAGCGAGAGAGACCTGGGCGCGGCGCACCTCCTTGCCGGAGCTCGCGTCGACCAGCACCAGGTAGATGACCGAGACGTCGCCGAGGCCGCCGACCTCGCCGAACACAACGTGCGACGCGCCCATGAGCTTGCCCAGATCTGCCAGACAGTCGGCGTTGCCGTCGCAGGCGCGCAGGATCGGCTTCTTGGCCTTCTTGATCGCGTCGATGACCTCGCCGCCGGCCACGACCTTGACGCCTGACGCCGCCGCCAGCTCGCGCGCGATCTCGGCCTCGAGCTTCTTGGCCGCCGCCGAGGTGTCCTCGGCGCCAAGCGTCGACAGCGGCGCTACCGCGATGAGGCTCGGCTTGAGCGGGGCCGGCGCGCCGCTCCGTGGCTGGGCGCTGGCCGCCGAGGTCGCGGCGACGATGACGACGGTGGCCGCGGTCAGGACCGCGCGGGCGCGGGTCAGTCGCATGGAACCTCGTCGCAGCGGACCTCGGTGGGCGTGGCCAGGGCGCGACCGATCGAGATTCCGATGATGAGAGCGGTGACGCCGGCGCCGGCGTAGGCCCACTTCGAGGTGTACCAGGGCTTCGGCTCGCGCTTCACGGTCCTGGCTGGTCCGGTGTCGATGAGCTCCTCGCGCGGCGCCAACCGCACGGTCACGCGCGTCGACTTCTGGAAGCGCACCACCATCTTCTCCTCGAAGGGATAGTAGTTGGCCATGTCGACGCGCAGCGCATGCTCGCCCAGCGGCAGCTTGGCGATCGGCCCGGGCAGCGGGGTCTTGCCCACCACCTTGCCGTCGATGCTGACCTGGGCGCCGACCGAGTCGGACAGCACGTGGATCGAGCCGTGGAGCTGATCGGGCGCGAGCAGGCGGTAGGCGGCGACGCGAATGCTCTCGATCAGCTCGTCAGGGCTGCCGCGCAGGGGGTCGGTGGCGATGCGGCGGATCTGCGCGGCGCGGCCGACGTCGACGGCCTTGATATTGAGGATGTAGCTCTCGCCCAGCGCCGCCACCGTGCCGGTCACCATCACGTCGACGCCGAGCTTCTTGCCGATCGCGGCCAGGCACCTGTCCTCGCCGCCGCAGCCGGTGAGGTCGCGCTCGCCCGCGATGGCCTTGTCGATCTGCAGGCGGGTCGGCAGGGCGCGGGTGGCCAGGCGATCGAGCTCCATGCGGAACAGCGACTCGAGGCGCGCGACCAGCTCGGGGCTGATGCCGAGGGCATCGATGCGCCAGACCGCGATCTTCTGGGTCAGCGCCTCCTCGGGACCGACCTCGTCGGGCGCCGGCGCCGGTGCCCCCGAGCCTGGACCCGGCGCGGGCTGGGCGAGGACGTGAGGTACCGCGCCCACCAGGTGGAGCCACAGAACGAGCGTGGCCGAGAGCACGGCGGCTCGTCGGGAAGGTGGCCCCCGGCCGATCACGATGAACTCATCGTACACCAGGACTCTGCAGCCTGCCCGATCGGCCACGTGATACGGTCCTTTCCATGTCGCGCCCGCGTGCGTTGCCTCACTTCGTGGCTGCGCTGGTCCTGGCCGCCGTCGCGCTCGTCGCCGGTGCCTCGTGTTCCTCGGTATCGACGGTACGGGTCCAGCCCGAGAACGTGGCGGCGGGCCATGGGCTGCGGCCGATCGCAGCCATCCAGGTGAACGCCACCACCGCCTACATCCTTTTCATCCCGATCCCCGGCAAGGTCGATCTCGATCGGGTCGTGAATCGCATGCTGATCGTCGCCGCCAAGACCATGGGCGCGGACAAGGTCGCCAACCTCGAATTCGATGTGACGCCGGACTCGGGGATCTGGAGCCTGCGCAAGCTGGTCGGCTGGCGTTCGGCCCGCGCCTCGGGCGTGGCCGTGCAGGTAGAGGCCCCCCCCGCCGATCCCGGCGCCGACGAGGGCCCCGAGCCGGCCGGCGGTGGTACCGGATCAGCTGGCGGGGGTGGTGAGCGCCCGCTCGACCAGCCCTGAGAGCTGCTGGATGTCGGCCGGCGAGAGCGCCTGCCGCGACAGGTACGGGATCGGGAACGCAGGCGCCGGCACAGTCGCGGCGATCTCGGCGAAGTAGTGCTCGTTGAGCGCGCGCCGCGCCTTGGCCATCGCGCCGTGGGTGGTGACCGCGCCCAGGACTCCGTCAACGTGGGAGCCCTTGAGGGCACCCAGGACACGCGCTGCCGGCGAGCCGGCCGGGAAGTGATCGGTCGCCATCTGGTTCACCAGCACGCGCTGGGGATGGATGCCGAGCGGCTCGAGTCTGGCGGTCAGCTCGCGCGCCTCGGTGACCGGCATCTCCTCGGCGATGGTGACGATGATCGCCGCGGTGCGCGCCGGATCGCGGAGCAGCGCCTGGAGCGTGCGCGCGTCGCGGGTCAGCGGACCTTCGGGCACGGTCTCGAGGATCACCCACGGGATGCGGAGCATGGTCATGCTGTGCCCCGAGGCCGGCATGTCGAAGACCACGGTGTCCCAGACCGGACGGCCGCGTTTCTCCTCGGTCGTGTGGTACCAGGCCTTGCCGAGGATGGCGTAGTCGTCCAGGCCGGGGATGGCGCGCAGGAACGCCTTGGTGATCCGGTTCTCGAAGATCATGTCGTAGACCTTCTGGAACTTGAGGATCATCAGGCCGTACTCGCGCAGCGCCGCCGCCGGGCTGGTGTTGAGGCCCCACAAGTTGGGCCCGAGCTCGCCTGGCTCGTGGGAGCACGCCGGCCGGCCGAAGTAGTCGCCGAAGCGATCGTTGGCGTTAGCCTGGTAGAGCAGGGTGCGTCGGCCACGGCGGGCGCAGGCCGACGCGATAGCGGCGGCCATCGTGCTACGGCCGACACCGCCCTTGCCGAGGACCAGGATGACGCGTCGATCGAGTAACGTCACGGAGCTCGGCACCTTACTACGATGCGGTTCCGTGCACGAATCGGAGGAGCCGAAGGCAGACCCCGCACGTCCGCAGCCGCCCTCGCGCGCCCAGGATCATTCACGGGAGCCGGCGTTGCTCGCTCATTCACCTGGTGCGCGCATCGGAAAGAGCGGCTCGCCATGAATCTCGAGGCGGTAGACACTGTTCTCGGTCTCCACGTAGATCATCTTGCCGCCGGGCTCGCCCAGGACCCGCTTCACCGGGGTGGTGATCATGCGGTGGCCGTGGGGGTCTCGGAAGATGACCATGCCGCGTCCCACGAAGGGGTAGCTGATCAAGTATCCGGTGTAGACCCTGCCAAGCGCACCACTGTTGGTGGTGCGTTCGATGCTGTGGTCGCGGATCTTGCGAGCGGTTACGCTGACCATGGACCGCCCTGGAGCTGTTCAAGCATACGACCGGATCGAAGCTCCGTCACCATCTTTCGAGGACGCGTGCGATGGCCAAGCCTGTGACACCGGAAGGCGCTGGGGTAGCAGGTGGGGTCGAGGCCATCTACGCGGAAGTCCGCCGGCTGGCCGGAGGAGGGGTTGTCGTCGCGCCGCCGGAACTGACCGAGGTGGCGCCCGGGATCGTGTCGGTTGCCGTACGCACGCCGACGTTGCCGCCGGCTGCGCACACCGCCTGCTACGTCGTCGGCTCGGGTCAGGTGCTGGCGATCGATCCTGGCTCGCCGTATCCGGACCAGCAAGGGGCCCTCGCCGCGGCGGTCGGGGCACGGGGCCAGCTGGTCGCCGTGGTCCTGACCCACCATCACGGCGACCACATCGGAGGCGCGGTCGCGCTGGCTGCGGCCCACGACGCGCCGATCTGGGCCCACGCCGCCACCGCCGCGGCGCTCCCGCAGGTGGCAGTGGCGCGGAACCTGGACGACGGCGAGGTCGTGGAGGTCGGGGGGCGCGCGCTGCGCGCGGTGTTCACGCCGGGCCACGCGGAGGGGCACCTGTGTTTTCGTGACGAGGCCTCGGCGGCGGTGATCGCCGGGGACATGGTGGCAGGGCTCGGCACGATCCTGATCGATCCATCCGGCGGCCACATGGCGACGTACCTGGCGTCGCTGGAGAAGCTGCTCGCCGCCGGGACCAGCGCGCTGCTCCCGGCTCACGGCCCGGCCATCGTCGACGGGCCGGCCAAGCTTCGCGAGTATCTTGCCCACCGGCGCATGCGGGAAGCGCGCGTCGCCGCCGCGCTGTCCGACGCGCCGCAGAGCGCGGCCGCGCTGTGCGCGGTGGCCTACGCGGACACGCCGGCGTTCCTCTGGCCGCTGGCCGAGCGTTCGCTCCTGGCACATCTGGTCAAGCTGGTCGAAGACGGCGCGGCCGTGGCGGAAGGACGCGCCTGGCGCAAGGTCTCCTAGCCCCCGTCGAGCTATAGTCAACGAACCGTGGTCGACCTGCGCAGGTTCCGTGAGCTGCCGACCGTCGCGTTGATCCGCGACGTGCTGCGCCGCTGGTGGGGCCTCGAGCTGGCGTTCGCCGACGCCAAGGGCTACGTGCTCGATCACGCCGACGGCAAGATCTTCCCGTCGCAGAACGAGCTGTGCCGGCTGGCGCTGTTCTCCAAGGAAGGCTTCCGCCGCTGCAACGAGAGTGTGCGGGTGGTGAAGGAACACCTGCGGGCCGGCCGCGCCAGCGGGCCGGGGGAGCCGCCGACCGCGTACGTGCACCAGTGTCACCTCGGGTTCGACGTGGTCGCCGCGCCGATCTGGCTGGGCGGCGAGCTGATCGGCTTCGTCTTCACGGGTGGCAGCCTACGCACCGACCTCACCATGGTCGGCAAGAACGAGCTGCTGCGGAAGGTGCGCGAGTTCGCCGAGATCGAAGGCGACGCCGATGCCCACGTCGCCGAGGTGCCCCGTCTTCCCGATGCGGAGCTCGAGCGGCTGCGCGATCTGGTGAGCGCGGCGGCGGTCGAGGTGACGCGCCAGGCTCCGCGGTTCGCTGAAGTGGTGACACCGAGCGGGCCCGGCCATCCCTTCACCGAGATCATCGGGCAGAGCCCGACCGTGCGCGACGTGATCCGGCTGCTCGAGAAGATCGTGCGCAGCGAGTCGACGGTGCTGGTGCACGGCGAGAGTGGTACCGGCAAGGAGCTGATCGCGCGCGACATCCACTATCACGGGCCGCGGGCCAAGAAGATGTTCGTGGTGCAGAACTGCTCCGCGTTCAACGACAACCTGCTGGAGAGCGCGCTGTTCGGGCACGTGCGCGGCGCCTTCACCGGCGCGGTGAAGGATCAGAAGGGGCTGTTCGAGGTCGCCGACGGCGGCACG